>JBDHVK010000193.1:0-6525 GCA_039809645.1 Gemmatimonas sp. | reverse complement strand
GTGCGCTCCTGCTCGACGTGGGCGCGCGCGGCGCTGACCCGCGCGGCGGCCTCCCGCGCGGCGTCATCGACGATCCGCGCCACGAGCGTGTGCGTCGTCGACACCGACGACATCCCATTGCTTGCAGTCGGCGCGCGATCGAGCGTCATGGCGCGTTACCCGCCGCCGCCGAGGCGGAAGATCACGAGCAGTGCAACGATGAACCCGAGAATGACCATGGTCTCGGGAATCGCCACCAGAATGACGGCGGTGCCGGTGAGCTCCGGTTTCTCCGCCAGCGTCCCGGAGAGCGCGGCGCCGATCCGCGACTGTGCCCAGGCCGTGGCAACGGCCGGCACGGCCACCGCCAGCGCGGCGGCGAAGGCAACCCAGACGACGTTCATGCTACACCTCCGGTGGGAGACGGCCGGCCACCTGCCGGCGACCAGTGGGCGAGCGGCTGATAGGGCCGGCCACCCGGATCGTAGAACTTTCCGAAGAACTCCACGTAATGCAGACGCAACGCGTGAATCGCCGGGCTGAAGAGCCCGATGGCGAAGTTCACGAGATGGAAGAGCAGCGCGAAGAGCACGCCGATGGTGACGGACCCCAGTTCACCGACCATCGAGTTGGCCACGACCGCGAGCATCACCGATGCCGTGCCGATCGCCATGATGCGCGCGTACGACAGGACATTGCCGACCGTCGCGAGCAGCTCGACCGGCGCGATGATCCCTTCGGCGAAGATGAGCACGGGCACCGCCGCCACCAGCAGAATGAGCACCGGCGTGAAGTGCGCCTTGGGGAGCACGTTGGTGAGGGCGAGCAGCGCGAGCAGCAGCAAGACCAGCATCACCGCCGAAAGCGCGCGACCGAGGGCGTGCCGCGGCGAGCGATGCGCGAGCGTGATGGCGCCGAGGACGAGCCCCAGCAGCACGTGCGTAAAACCGAGCCCCACGGCGAGGAGGATCGCGGGGAGCACGGCGGACTCCCGATCGAAGAGGATGGGGTGCAGGTGCAGCAGCCGTCGTCCGAGATCACCGAACAGCTCACCAAACAGCACACCGGCAATCGCGGCGGCCGCGGCGCAAGCCAGGGCCACGTCAGCGGCGTCGCGAAGAACGGTACCGGGCGCCTGTCGACGTCGCAGCCACCACGCGCCGGCCGCCAGCAGCGCCGCGTAGCCGATGTCACCGAGCATCACGCCGAAGAGCAGCGGAAAGAAGACCGCGAGAAACGGTGTCGGATCGAGTGTGCCGTAGCGCGGCAGTGGCAGCATGCCAAGCAAGCGTTCGAACGGGCGGAGTACACGCGGATTCTGCAATACCACGGGCGCTTCGTCTTCGCCCCATTCGGCGCGCTCCACCAATTCAATCACGCCGTCGGGGCCGCCCGCGCGTTGCAGGGCCTCCGTCACCACCGGCAGGTGCAAGGTCGGCACCCATCCTTCGAACACGAACACATGCGGCGTGAGCCCGACGAGTCCGCGTGCTTCGGCGGCGGCGTGCCAGTCGGCGAGCACGGCGCGCGCAGCGAGCAAGGGCACGCGCCACGCCTCCGCCGTCTGACGCTGCTCCTGTTCGAGCGCGGCGAGCGCCGCCGGAATGGCGGCGAGACGCTCCGCCAATCGCGGGAGCGCCTGCACCAGTCCCTCGTGGTAGCCCTCGGGCAACGGAATCTCGGGCAGCCGTGACGCCGCCAGCTGCGCATCGAGCGCCGCCTGCAGCGCGGTCGGGAGGACGAGGACGAGGACCACCGTCCCATCGCCCAACGGCCTGGCCTCGGCGATGACATCCGGACCCACGCTCATGCGAAGCGCGCGGCGCAACTGATCGGCGCTCGTCACGTCCGGCATGACCACCGCGTGCGCCGCCATCGCATCGGTGACCTGCAGGCGCTGGAGCACGGGGAGTACGGCATCGAGCACGGCCCGGTAGCGCCGCAGCATCGCCTGTTCGTCCCGAAGCGCCAGCTCGCGCGCCGCGAGACGCCGAGCGGCGCGCGCGCCGCGGGCGGCCGCCTGCAGTGCACCGCCAAGCGATGGACGCGTGCTGGGCGGCGCCGCCGGCGCGAGATGCAGTAACCGCATCGCGTCATCCGCATCAGCGAGCCGACGCTCGATCTGGCGACGCCGTCGGATCTCGCGCGCCACCGGCAGCGGCAGGGCCAGTCCGCCCTGCGTCGCTGGCGGCACGACGTGCAGTCGACCGAGATCCTGCGCGACGTGCAGGACGGCATCGAGCCGGTCGCGTGGAGCGATCACCCGCAGTCGCGTCATCGGGACGATCATGGCGCAACCTCGAGCGGCGCGTCGAGCAGCGGGTGGAGCAACGCGGCGATGAGCTCGTCGGCGATGCGCACACAGTCGGCGTCGGACACCGCCTCGAGGAGGCGGATCTCCGCCCGGGCGTCGCGTACTTCGGCATCGACCGATGAACGCACACGCTGGGCGACCTCTGCTTCGAGCGTGGCGAGTGCGCGCTGCCCCCGCGCGTCATCTTCGGTGGCATCGGCCGCCAGGGTCGGCGCCAGCTCCGCCTGCAGCGCGGCGACGGTGGCGTCCGCGGCGGCCAACGCCGCCCGCGCCTCCGCCTCCGCCTCGAGCACGGCGTGCAACGCAGAACCGGACATGGCCGTCGGCAATGGCGGCAAACCCATACGGCACCTCCTGCCTGCCGAAAGGTGCGGTAGTGGCGCCCGTTCGCGCAGGAGGAAATCCGGCGGGGTGGCTCAGGTGATTCCTGACATGCCCCGACGGAGTCGATGCGGCACAAAGATGGCGCGCACCGGGTTCGGCGAGCGTTTCCCGGTCGTGGGCGCTATGCTACCTCGATGCACAAGCTCGTCGCGCTTCTCCTCGCACTCCCGGCCGTCGCGGCCGCGCAGGATGCACCCAGAGACACCGCGGCCATTGCCCGGCGTCTGATCGCCGGCGCCAGGTACGCCACCTTCGTCACGCTCGACGAAAAGGGCGCGCCCCGCAGTCGCATGGTGCAGCCCAAGGCCCCGGAACGCGACTTCACGGTGTGGTTCGCCACGAATCCACGGACGCGAAAGGTGCAGGACATCACCCGGGACGCGCGCGTGGTGCTCCACTACTTCGATCCGGCCCGTGAAGGCTATGTGTCCCTGGTGGGCACCGCCAAGGTGGTGCGCGATCGCGCGGCGAAAGACGCGCACTGGGATCCGGCGTGGAACAGCTTCTACAAGGACCGCGACAATGGCGTGGTGCTCATCGGCGTGACGCCTGACCGGCTCGAGATCGTGAGCGACAAGGACCACATCACCGGCGACAACGCGACCTGGCGGCCGCCGGTGTGGAAACCGGCGGCGCCGAGGAAGCCCTAACGCACCACGCCGAGCGGTACAAACACGCCGTCGTCCACGCGGCCACCGCGCACCGTGTACACAGTGATACCGCTCGGTAGCAGCGTGCCGCTCTTCGGCGTGTCGCCCACCACCGCGGCCGTCTGGAAGAACCGGAGCGGCCCCGTCGCGCTCTGCATCGTGATCTGCTCGCGATAGTGGATGTGTCCACCGAGCGCGATCTCGAAGCGGTGCGGGCGAATGGCAGCAAGCACGGCATCGAGATTGGACGCCGTGTGCCGGAACTGCTTCTTGCCGTTGACCGTGATGATCGTCGGGGCCGGAGGGGCTTCGGTGTAGCCGCCCACGCCGTCCGCCGCCGACACCAGCGGAATGTGACTGAATGTCACCACCGGTACGCTGTCGGGGACGACGGACAGATCGCGGCGCAGCCACGCGAGCTGCAGCGAGTCGACGTGGCCGTAGTACCACTGATCGTCGATGTCCACGGTGTTGAGCGCGACGAAGTGCACACCGCCCGCATTGAACGAGTAGTACTCCGGCCCGAAGCGCCGGCGGTACATCGTCTTCCCCACGAGCGGATGCGTCGTGGGCACCTTGGAGAGTTCGCGCTCGATGCCGAACATCTCGTGATTCCCCGGCACCGTGCGGTACGGCGTACGCAGCGCGCTCATTTCCCTGGCGAAGAGATCGTAGTATCCCGTCGCCTCGGTCTCACTCACACGGAGCGCGTCCTTCACCAGGTCTCCCGAGACGATCAGCAGCGCCGGCGCCACGGAGTCGACCATCGCGATCATGCGTCGCGCGCGCGGCACCACGGCCGGTGCGATGTGTGTGTCGGACGCCTGCACGAACCGGAACGGGGTCGGCTCCTTCCAGGGCGTCACGGCAAATTCGAGCGACGGCGCATCGGCCGGTTTCCACCATGTCCCCACCGCCCGCTGTCCTCGCGGCACGGACACGAACACACTGCCAAGCCCCGCGCCGGGAAGCGTGAAGCGGCCACTCGCATCGGTGAGCACCACGGTGTCCTGGTTCGACACCGCCACGCCGGCCATGCCGACCTCGCCGGCGTCTCGCACGCCGTTCGCATTCGCGTCGGCGAACACGACCCCCGATACGGGGGGCGCGACTCGCGCCGAGAGCGCCACCAGAACCGCGACACACCACCCCATCATGCCCCTGCTCCGTGTTCAGGTCGCCCGAACGTACACGCAGCCCCGCTCCTGCGCGACCGTCGTCGCGAACACGCCGCTCGGCTGCATGATCACGCCCGGCATCAGCATCGTCAGTGCCTTCGCACGCGCCGCGTCGTCGGACAACTTGTCGGCCTTGGCGACCACGTCCACCATGTCGGCAAAGGCGAGATTGCACGCCAGCGCCACCGCGCCGCCCTTGATCTGCGAGGCCAGGTCGGCGCCGGCCAGCATGGCGGGAAGCCCGTCTGCCGGCGTGAGCGTCGCGGGGTTCTTGGTGATCGGTTCACCCGTCCACGGATGTTTGACGTTCTTCGTCCGGGCGATGCCGTACGTGTCCCAGAACTGCTGGTTCATCGCCAGCGCGATGCCGTCGTGCCGGAGCACCAGCACGGCCGTGAACGCCGAGGCCGGAATCTTGAACGCGTCCATGTACTGCTTCTTGACCACTGCCGCGCGAATGACGCCCAATCCACCGGCGATGTCCGGCGCGTCGAAGACCGCCTTGTGCTTCGTGGTCAGTCGCCCGGTCCATGACATGTCGTAGTCATCGGCGGCGACATTCGCGTTGGTCGCGGCCGACAGCAGCGAGGGCGCTCCCGTGATGGCAAGGCCACTCGCGGCGAGGGTCAGGCCAAGTTGCTGCAGGAACGCGCGGCGGTTTGCGTCGGACTCGATGATGGGACGAGCGGATACGGGAGCGGACATGGACGCCTCGGGAGTTGTGGACGAGCAGTACAATACAGCATGCTCACACGTGTTGCCGTTCTCATCGCACAGCTCGGATTGCGCGCGCATCCCGAGGGAGGATGGTACGCCGAAACGTTCCGCTCGCCGAGTCTCGTACAGCCAGGCGATCGACGTGCCCATCGTGCGGCGCTCACGACGATCTGGTTCCTGCTCGTGCATGGCACCCACAGTGCCTGGCATCGCGTCGAGAGCGATGAGAGTTGGCATTGGTACGAGGGCGAGCCGCTCGAGCTGTTCCTCGCGCCCCCCGACGGCGGCCCCACGACGCGTGTGCTGTTGGGGCCGCTCGCCACGGGCGGTACGCCACAGTCCGTCGTCCCGGCGGGATGGTGGCAGGCGGCTCGTCCCACCGGCGGCTACAGCCTGTGCGGCTGCGCGGTGGGGCCAGGGTTCGACTTCGCGGACTTCGCCCTGCTGCGCGACGTGCCGATCGCACAGCGGCCGTCGCTCGATCCGGCGTTGCTGTGAGCGTGGCTACTGCCGCGCTGCGCGTTGGCGAAGGCCGTTCTGCAGCAAAAGCTAGTTGATCGGATTTCCGACGTCTGAGCCCCGATCGGGCATCGGACTTCAGTCTCTCCTTCTGGCGTCGACGTCTGGCTTCGGGATTCGGACTTCAGACTGCGTTCAGAGTCCCGAAGCCAGAGCAAGACGCCAGAAGGAGAGACCGAAGTCTGAGGCCAGATCAAGCTCAGACGTCGGAGATCCGATCACCCTCACTTGATCAAGTACCACGCTTCCTGCCGCGGTCGGAAAAAGCGATATCCGGCCTCCGTCAGATACGCGTCGTCCTCCATCATCACGAACACCTTCTTGCCGCCCCACTCCGGTACCGGCGTGGCCGCATTCAGCTCCACGCTCAGATACGAACCGAGCCGCAGTCGTGCGTTCTGCGCCGTCGTGTCACTACGCAACGGGCTGCGGAAATCGATGCTCGTGCCAAGACCGTGCCCCTGGTTGCCGATGGGATGCGAGTAGATCATCGCCTCGATCCCCCGCTGCCGCATCTCGGCCATCACGCCAGTGAACACCGCACCACCGGTCATGCCAGGACGCGCCACCCTCTGCGTGAGCGCGTCCTGGAGCGCATTCGCATTGGCGAGCGCTTGCCTGAGTCCCGCTGGCGCGTCGGTCTCACCCGGCTTGAGGATATATGCCATCTTCTGCCAGTCGGTGTCGAACCCCATGTAGCTGATGCCGAAGTCCACGTGGACCGCGTCCCCGGGCATGAGCACCATCGACTCGGGCGCGATGGCCAGAAAGCCGCGCGACGTGG
>JBDHVK010000192.1:0-6573 GCA_039809645.1 Gemmatimonas sp. | reverse complement strand
GCCGAAGCGGTGCATCGCTGTGCGGCCGATCGGATTGGCCACGGTACACGGCTGCAGGAAGACGTCGCGCTGCAGCAGTATGTGATCGACCGGCAGATTCCGCTCGAAGTCTGCCCCACGAGCAACGTGCAGACGCGCGTGGCACCGACCTTTGCGGCGCATCCGCTCAAACCGTATCTCGAACGGGGGGCGGTGGTCACGATCAACACGGACAATCGCATGATGAGCGGCGTGTCGCTCACCGACGAGTACGTGCGCTGTGCCGTGCACCTCGGATTCGATCTGCGTCAGCTGGCGGCCCTGTCACTGGCGGCGTTCGACGCGGCGTTCGTGGACTACCCGACGCGTCAGCGGCTGCGGCGCGAAGCGGCACGGGAGATCGACGAGATTCTGCGCGATACCGCGGCACTCACGCCGATGATGACCGGGGCGGTGGTGGCATGAGCACGCGCCGCGTCGAATCGATGGACCTCAGTGCGTCGCCGTCCAAGGTCGGTGCCGAACAGGCAGCGGCTGCCGCGGCGTACATCCGGGAGCGGGCGAAGATCGAGATCGCGCCGGTCGCCGGCATCGTGCTGGGGTCGGGCTTGGGGGGGCTCGCCGAGCGCATCGAGCACGCCGTGCGAGTTCCGTTTTCGCATGTGCCCGGGTTTCCCACCGCCACCGTGGCGGGACACGCCGGTCAGCTGCTGGTGGGCACGCTCGCCGGCCGACCGGTGGTGGCGCTCGCCGGTCGCTTTCACATGTACGAGGGGCACGACGCCGCCCTCGCCGCGTTTCCGGTTCGAGTGCTCAAGGCGCTCGGTGCCCCGGTGTACATCGCGAGCAACGCGGCCGGCGGGGTGCGTCGCACGTTCAATCCTGGCGACCTGATGCTCATCGCGGATCACATGAACCTGATGTTCCGCAACCCGCTGTTCGGGCCCACGGAGCCGGGTGACGAACGCTTCCCCGATATGTCCGATCCGTACGATCCGTCGTTGCGCGGCGTGATGCGCGACGCGGCGCGGGAGATCGGCGTGCCGCTGCATGAGGGCGTCTATTGCGGCCTGTTGGGCCCCACCTACGAGACGCCCAGCGAAGTGCGCATGCTCGAGCGGCTCGGCGTGGACGCCGTGGGAATGAGCACCGTGCCCGAGGTGATCATGGCCCGCGCGATCGGCATGAAGGTGGTCGCGGTGTCGTGCATTACCAACAAGGCCGCGGGGCTGAGTCACGAAAAGCTCAGCCACGCCGAGGTCATGGACGCCGGCAAGGCGGTGGCATCGCGCTTCGAGGGGCTGATTACCGAGTTCGTGCGACGGTTGCCGTAACGACTGTCGCAGTCGCTATCGCGAGCGCGTCTGCGTGCGCGGCAGCGTGGCCAGTCGGGCCTTGAACGCCTGAAAGCTGCGCGAGTCGCGCGTCAGCGACTTGAGGATGACGGGATCGATCGCGGTGATCGCCTTCTCGGTGGCCGCAATGCGACTCTCCTCCATGGGGTGCGAGGCGAACCACGTCTCGAGTGCCCCGGGATTCTGCTTGCGCTCCTGCAGCAGGATGCGGAACATGCTGGGCATCCCTCGCGGATCGATGCCGGCGCGCGTGACGTACTTGACGCCGTACTGGTCCGCCTCGGCTTCGTCGTCGCGGCTGAATTTCGCAAAACCGGCGCCCGCGCCAAGCTGCACGAGGGCGCCGCCGGCGCCCTGACAGGCGGCCGGTGCCAGAATGCAGAGCCCCGTGACCCCCACGTTCGCGCGCTGCGCGGCGGCCATCTGCTTCATGCTGTGCCGCTGCGTGACGTGCGCGATCTCGTGGCCGATCACACCGGCCAGCTCGGACATGTTGGTGGTCTTCTCGATGAGCCCGCGGTTCACGTAGATGTGCCCGCCCGGCACCGCGAAGGCGTTGATGTCACTCTGGTCCACCACGTTGAAGCGCCACGTGAGCCCGCGATCATCGACCACGCGGGCGATGGAATCTCCCAGCACGTTGATGTAGCGCACGATCTCCGGATCACGCACCATCGGCAGCTGCTGTTCGACCTGCTGCGCGTATTGATTGCCAAGCGAGACCTCCTCGGCGGTACCGGGGACGCAGGCAACGGCGAGCGGGGAGACGCCAAGCATCGCGGCGGCGACCAGCGGCCGCGCCGAGCGAGTGAGGCGGATGCGAACTGAACGGGTCATGAGCACTCCGGTGAAGCGGTCGCCGGCGGGCAGCGGCCCGGCTATCGTTCAGCCAGGCGCGTGACCCGCGTGTCGTCCTCTTTCGATACCCCTGTACCGGCGATTTGGCGCCGGGGTGGCCGTGAAGCTCCTCACACTAGCCCGTGACCTGCAGCGCCGGAAAGCCCGCGAACGCCACCGGCAGTTCGTCGCCGAAGGGGTGCGCACGGTGGAGAGCCTGCTGGCCTCGTCATGCCGAACCGACGGGGTGTTGCTGTCGGAGGACGCGGCGACCGAGCCGCGTGTGGCGGCGCTGGTCGCGCTGGCCGAGGGGCGGGGCATTCCCGTGCGGTCGGTGTCGGCGCGGGAGTTCGACAGCGCCGCCGATACCGACGCCCCCCAAGGGGTGCTCGCCGTGGCGGCGATCCCGGAGGCGACGCTGGTGCCACCCACTCATGAGTCGGCGCGCTACCTCGTGCTGGATGCCCTGCAGGATCCGGGAAATGTGGGGACGGTCGTCCGTACGGCGGCGGCGCTTGGCGTCACCGCCACCATCGCCCTGCCGGGCACCGTGGACATCTGGAACGCCAAGGTCGTGCGGAGCGCCATGGGAGCGCTGTTCCACCATCCGGTGATTGCCACCGACTGGGAGACCTGCCAGGCCTTCCTGGCGGCGCAGAAGGCGCCCTGCTGGGCCGCCGACATGGATGGAGTACCCATCGATGCGCTGGACCGCGCCACGTTGCCGGCCCGGCTGGCGTTGGTGGTGAGCAACGAGGGGGCCGGACTGTCCCCACATATCGAAGGGGCGGTGGCCGCCCGCATCGCCATTCCCATGGCCCCCGGGACCGAGTCGCTGAACGTCGCGGTGGCCGCCGGCATCCTGCTGCAGACCCTGCGTCCGGCGCGGCGTCCCGAGATCGGGACCGTGCCGGTGGCGTGACGGCGCCTGAGTCGTCTTCCCGGCATGCAAGAGGAGATCGTCTACAACGGCCCGCTGACGGCGGGGATCATGGGTAGCCTCACCTTCGGGGAGGCGCTCTTCATCTTCGGCTTTGTCTTCGTCATCGGCGCGTCGATCGGGTCGTTCCTGAACGTCTGCATCTCGCGCTGGCCGGCGGAGCTCAGCGTGATGAGACCGCCCTCGCGCTGTCCGCAGTGCGAGCGGCAGATCAAGTGGCACGAGAACATCCCGTTGCTCAGCTGGTTGATGCTCGGCGGCAAGTGCCGTGGGTGCAGCCTGCCGATCTCCCTGCAGTACCCGCTCGTCGAACTGCTCGTCGCGCTCGGCTGGGTGGCGGCGTTTCGCGGACTTGGTGTCAC
Source organism: Gemmatimonas sp. (assembly GCA_039809645.1). Lineage (GTDB taxonomy): Bacteria > Gemmatimonadota > Gemmatimonadetes > Gemmatimonadales > Gemmatimonadaceae > Gemmatimonas. The sequence goes on along the minus strand of JBDHVK010000192.1, from coordinate 3,100 downwards.
GTTCGAAGCGCTGCGGGTGGCGGTATTCGGTACGATTCTGTTCGGCATCGCGGTGACCGACGCCAAGCACTATCTGATCCCCGACGGCTTCACCGTAAGTGGGCTGATCATCGTGCTCGGCTGCGCCATCGCGAACCTGTTCGTGGACGAGCCAAGCCACTTCGCGACGCCGTGGGCAGCGTTCGTGGGGGCGTGTGCGGGCGCGGGGGCCATCACGATCATCGGCTGGATTGCCGAGGTGATCATGAAGCGCGAGGCGATGGGCTTCGGCGACACCACCCTCATGGCCGTGGTGGGCGCGGCGGTCGGCGCCGAGCGGGCTTTTCTCACCATTGTCGCCGGCGCCTTCGTTGGTGCCGTGACGTTCGTGCTCATCGTGGGACCGATCGCCAAGGTGCGTGCGAGTCGGCGCGGTGAGGCGTTCGCGTTTCCGGATGTCCCTTTCGGGGTGTTCCTTGCGCCCGCTGCGCTGCTGGTCTTGCTTTGGGGTGATGCGCTGATTTCCTGGTACGTGCAGCGCGCGTTCTCCGCCTGAGACTGACATGACTGCTTTCCGCTCCGGGCGGCCGCTGCGTGCGGCGGCCTTCGTGTCGTGCTTGCCCGTGATGCTGGCCTGTGGCGACAAGGCCAAGACCGGCGACGGCCCGTACGCCGACCTGGTTGCCGACTTCGTGCCGAAGATCGAGCAGGCGATGGGGCTCCCGTTCAAGACGCCGCCCAAGCTCGAGAAGCGCAGCAAGGCCGAGGTCGCGAAGTTTGTTCGGGCGCAGCTCGAGAGCGAGCGGGGCAAATCGCAGATCGCGGGGCAGCAGGCCGCCTATCGCATCCTCGGCGTGATTCCGGACACGATGGACTTGGGTGCCCTGCTGCAGAAGCTCCTCGAGGAGCAGATCGTGGGCTACTACGATCCCGCCACCAAGGTGCTCTATGTGGTGGATGGCGCGCCGGAAGCGCTCCTCAAGCAGACGGTGAGCCACGAGCTCGTGCATGCGCTGCAGGACCAGTACATCAAGGTCGATTCCATTCAGAACGCCACCGACGACGCCGATCGTCAGGTCGCGGCACAGGCTGTGCTCGAGGGGCAGGCTGTGTACATGCAACTGCGCATCGACCCGAGTGCCGGCCCCATGCTGAAAATGCCCGGGGGGTGGGATCAGATCCGCGACATGATCCGCGACGGCTCCACGGGAATGCCGGTGTTCGCATCCGCACCCAAGACCGTGCGCGAGGGGCTGCTCTTTCCCTATCTGGGCGGCGCCGATTTCGTGCGGCGCTTCATCATCCAGCGCCCCGAGAAGGAGCTGCTCACCGACCTGCCCGTGTCGACGCGGCAGATCCTCGATGATTCGGCGTATTTCACCGAGCGGGCCCGTCGCACGGTGCCGGTCGCGGTCACGCTCCCGGCGCCGACGACCGGCACGGTGATCTTCAGCAATGCGTTCGGCGAGTTCGAGACGCGGCTCAACCTCTCGCAATTCATCAGGAATCCTGAAGACGTGCGTCGCGCGGCCGGCGGGCTCGCCGGCGACCGCTACGCCGTGATCAGGATGCCCGGCGGCGACGCACTGGTGTGGGCCACGGCCTGGGACTCGCCCGTCGATGCGGCGGACTTCCTGGATATCGTGGGTGACGCCGCGCGTCGGCGCTACGAACTGGCCAAGCCCGATGTGGCTCCGGGGGCCACCTCGCGTACGTTCGACATTCCGGCCACGGCGAAGCGCGGCGCGCGCAAGGTGACGGTGTCATTGGAACAGCGGACGGGAAAGCCCGTAGTGCTCTTCATGGATCTCCCTGCCGGTACGGCCGCGCCGATCGACGCGGCCAAGATCACCCTCGGGCGCTGACCGTCGTCGTTCGTCATGAGTGAGCTCGTGACGGCCGAGGCCGAACTGCCCGCCGCCCTTCGCATCACGCCCGACGACGAGGTGCGTCGGGTGCGTTTGCGGCAAATGAAGCGCGTGGCGACCATCATGCTGGTGGTCGTCGCGGTGGCGTTCGTGGTGACGCGCTACTACGAATCACGGTATCCGTGGCTGGGCTACCTGCGCGCCTTCTGCGAAGCGGCAATGGTTGGTGGCATTGCCGATTGGTTCGCGGTGACTGCCCTCTTCCGCCATCCGCTCGGGCTGCCGATTCCGCACACGGCCATCGTGCCGTCGCGCAAGGACCGCATCGGGACGGCGCTGGGCAACTTCGTCCAGCGCAACTTCCTCACGCGCGACGTGGTGACGTCGAAACTGGCCGCCATGCGTCTGGGCGAACGTGCGGCCCAATGGCTGGCTCGCCCGGAGAACAGTCGGCGGCTCGCGCGCGCCGCCGCGCATGGCATCTCGGGCGCGGCGAATGTGATGCGGGATGAGGATGTGCAGGCGCTCGTGGATCGCGGCATCGTCGCGCGTCTGCGCCGCATGCAGGCGGCGCCACTCATGGCCCGGTTGTTCGAGCTGCTCACGGCTGGTGGTCGCCATCAGGTGTTGCTCGATGACGCGTTGCGCCTCGCGGCCAGGTTCCTCGACGAGAACGAGGAGATGATCCGCGATCGCATCCGGCAGGAGAGCCCCTGGTGGGTGCCGGGATCGGTGGAGAATCGCCTAGGTGACAAGATCGTGAGCGGCGTGGAAAAGACGCTGGTGGCCGTCGCGGCCGATCCGGCCCATCCGCTGCGCGAGCGCTACAACGAAGCCGTCGAGCGATTCGTCGCCAACCTGCGCGAGAACCCGGAGACGATCGCGCGCGCTGAGCAGATCAAGCTCGAGGTGCTCGACCACCCGAGCGTCGCCGATTTCTCGCGTGAGGTGTGGGGCGATGTGAAGGAGCGCATCGCGCAATACGCCGAAAAGCTGGGCGAGGACACCGAAGCGGAGCCCGATCAACTCGAGCGATGGCTGGCGGGGTTGGGCACCAAGGTGCTCGAGGACCCGGTGCTCGCCGAGAAGGTGAACGGCTGGATCGTGGAGCTCGTGACCTACTCGGTGGAGCAGGCCCGAGAAGAAGTGGCCAAGCTGATCGCCACGACCGTGGCGGCGTGGGATGCCGACGCCACGTCACGGAAGATCGAACTGCAGATCGGGCGCGACCTGCAGTTCATTCGGATCAACGG
>JBDHVK010000191.1:0-6600 GCA_039809645.1 Gemmatimonas sp. | reverse complement strand
CCGGAGGAGAGGACCACGCCTTCGCGCACGAGATCGGGGACGCGCTGGCTCGCGGCCTGCACCTGGTCCACCAGCGTGGAACGCACGACGATCGTTTGCCGGATCACGTAGCGCGACGCGTTGTCACTGCCGCCCATGGTGCGCGAGTCCTGCACCGAGAACTCCTGGACGGTGAGCTCGGAGCCGGTGGTATCGAGCCCCTGCGCGTGCAGGAAGCCCCGTACCGCCTTCACGTTCTGCTCGAGCACCGCATTGGCGCGCGCGAGGTCGTTATCGGTCGCCACAAGCCGCAACGGCCAGATTGCGAGGTCGGCCTTGGCCTCCTTCTCGGAGACGCCCTTGACCTCGACGCTGCGATCGGCGGTTCGCATCCGGGCGAATCCGCCACCGATGAGCGCCCCCGCGCCGGCCGCGCCGATGGCGAGGATGAGCGACGGGACGAACAACGAGGCACGGAATTCGGACATGGGACGCAGGGCAGGAGAGCGAATGTGATCACGCAGTACGGGAAAGATACTGCCGGCCGCGCCGCCCGTCGTGCCGGACCCATGCAGGGCGAACTGGCATATGTCCTGCGCCGTGCATCGGGCATGACCCATCTGCGACCGTCTGATGACCGCGAAGGAGCGCTGCCCTCCATCTGGGAGCGCACCACACCACGTGAGCGGGCGGCGACCTCGCCGCTCACCGAACCCCAGCACGCCGACGTGTGCGTGGTCGGGGCCGGCATGGCGGGGATGAGTATCGCCTACGAACTCAGCCTGCGCGGTCATCAGGTCGTCGTGCTCGATGACGGCCCCATCGGTGGAGGCGAGACCAGCCGGACCACCGCGCACATCACCACGGCGTTCGACGACTTCTACCACGAAGTCGAACGGCTGCACGGGTACGAGGCAATGCGCCGGCTCGCCGATGCCTTCCGAGCCGGCGTGCGGCGCATCGCCACGATCGCGTCGAGTGAGGGGATCGACTGCGACCTGCGGCGGGTGGATGGCTGGTGGTTCGCGCCGGATGACGAGGGCGTGGAGCGACTGGAGGCGGAAGCCGACGCGGCGGTCCGTGCGGGATTTCTGGATGTCACCCTCGAACCGGCGTGGCCGGTTCCGCATCTGACGGCCAAACGGTATCTCCGCTGGCCAGACCAACTGCAGTTTCACCCGTTGCGGTACCTCGACGGTCTGGCGAACGCGATTGTCGCGCGCGGTGGCGCCTTGTTCAGCGGCGCGCATGTGACGGCCGTCCAGGATGCCACCGACGATCGGCCCGCGCGGGTGGAGACCGAACAGGGAATCGTGGTGACGGCGAATGCGGTGGTGGTGGCCACGAACTCGCCCGTGAACGACTGGGTCGCCATGCACACCAAGCAGGCGCCGTATCGCACTTACGCCATGGCGTTCCGCATTGCGCGCGGCCTGGTGCCGACGGGGCTCTACTGGGATACGCTCGAACCGTATCACTACGTGCGCCTGTACTCAGGAAGCACGGAGGCCGACTCCGGTGCGGACGATCTGCTCATCGTGGGCGGGGAAGACCACAAGACGGGTCAGGAGTCGGACGAGCGCGTGCACTTCGATCGACTGGAGACGTGGGCCCGCGCTCGCTTCGCGATCGGCGATCTGGTGGCGCAGTGGAGCGGCCAGGTGCTCGAGCCGGTCGACGCCATCGGCTTTCTTGGGCGCAATCCGGGCGATCGCCACGTCTACATCGCCACCGGCGACTCCGGCAACGGCATCACGCACGGCGCGATCGCCGGACTGCTGGTCGCCGATCTGATCGGGGAGATCGACAATCCGTGGGCCCCGCTCTTCGATCCCGCACGCGTGTCGCTCAAGGCGCTGCCGACCTGGGTGCGCGAGAACGCAAATGTCGCGCGGCAGTACGCCGACCTGCTCACGCCCGGAGAGGTCCCCAACCTCGACGCGGTCCGCCCGGGGGAGGGGCGGATCGTGCGCGACGGCGTTCAGAAGCTGGCGGCGTACCGGGACGACGCGGGCGCGCTCACGATACGGAGCGCGATCTGCCCGCACCTGGGCTGTGTGGTGGACTGGAACTCGGCCGAGAAGACGTGGGACTGCCCCTGCCACGGCTCGCGCTTCGCGGTGGATGGCACCGTGATCAATGGTCCCGCGCTGGCACCGCTTCGCGCGGCAGATCTGCGGGAGGCCGAACTGCCACCGCCGTCGCTCGCGGCTATGCCACGTCCATCGGAAGCCTGATCTCCACCCGACACCCACCGGACGGCAGGTTGCTCATGCGGAACGCGTAGCGATCGCCGTACAGCATGGCGAGACGCGATCGCGTGTTCGTGAGTCCGATGCCCAGTCCGTCCACGCTCGGCACCGCGGCGAGGAAACGTCCGCTCGTGGTGAGAAGCCCATCGAGCCCCTTGCCGTTGTCTTCGACCACGATCTCCATGCTGGAACCCTGGCGCGTGAGTCGCACCTCGATGCACTGATCGCGATGACCGGGCGCGAGTCCGTGCTTGAGCGCGTTCTCCACCAGCGGCTGCAGGAGGAAGCTCGGAATCATCGCATCAACCACCGACGGGTCCACGCTGATGTCCGCTTCGAGTCCTTCTCCGTACCGCACGCGCGCGATCTGCAGATAGAGTTCGACCAGTTCGATTTCCTGCCACACCGGAATGACGGACTGGGCCGCGCTGCGCAGCGAGAGGCGCAACAGGTCGCTGACCCGAACGAGCGTGCGCTGTGCCGTGCGCACGTCGATCTCCATGAGCTCGTTCACGGAGTTCAGCGCATTGAACAGAAAATGCGGATTGAGCTGCATGCGCAGCGCCTCGAGCGTGGTGCGCGCGAGCTTCTGCTCGAGTTCGGTGGCGGCGCGATCGCGCTCCCGGTAGCGACGCACGAACTCGACCATGTACGCCGCGCCCAGCACGGCCCAGTAGAGCACCACCTGGAAGTCGAGGTGATTCACCAGCACCATGCGCACCGCGAAGGTGTAGCTCGTCACCTGGCCGACCGCACCGAACACGTGGTCGAGCCAGGCAATGGCAAGAACGTCTGCGGTGCAAACGATTGCCGTGGCAAGCATGTGCGTGGCCAGCCACGGGAGGATGCGCGCGGTGTCGAGTTTGACGCGGTCCACGAGCGTCAGAATCAGCTGCGACCAGAGGCTCCAGAGCATCCATGCCGAGCCCTGCCAGAAGAGAGCGGTGCCGAGGCTGTAGTGAGTGCCGGAGGCATCGCCCACGAGGCGCATCTGCACGCCCGCCAACGTTGCCGGCAGGATCCACACGAGCGCGAAGAGCAGCCGCGTCAGTCGCCGCAGGCGCAGCCCTTCGTCGGCGATGGTCAGCGGTTGAACAGGTGAACCCATGCGGCGGCGCGTGTGTCTGAGGTAGGTGGAACTACGGCCGTATTTGCCCGTAGTACAACATAGAAGGTGTGAAGTGCAGCCGAACGGCTGCACTTTCGCTCGGCGGAAAATTGTGCAACCATCCCATCGTTCTGTGACGTGCGACGGTCAGACCGTGCCATGATGCATGGGATGACGCGTCTGTGCCATGGTGAACAAGGCCCTTGGAGGGAGTGATCGCGTGCGAGTCCTGATCGTGGATGACGAGGCGCTGGCTCGCCAGCGTGTGCGGCGACTGCTGCAGAACGAGCCCGACGTGGAGATCGTCGGCGAAGCCGAGTCCGGTCACGATGCAGTGACGATGATTCGTGAACTGCAGCCGGATCTGGTGTGCCTCGATGTGCAGATGCCGGGGCTCGATGGGTTCGGCGTGCTGCGTGAAATCGATGGCAGCACCGTGCCCATGGTGTTGTTCATCACCGCGTACGACGAACACGCGCAACGTGCGTTCGATGTGCATGCGGTGGACTACGTGCTCAAGCCGGTGGATGACGAGCGTTTTCGCGCGGCCTTCGACAAGGCGCGGAAGCAGCGCGCCAACGCGCAGGCCGCCGAGCGGCTTGGCGAATTGCTCGAAACGGTGCGTCGCCTGGCCGATGGCGGCAGCGCCGAGCCACGCGCCGAGGCGATGTCGGTCGCGTCCGGCGCTGCGGCGGGCGCGGCGGCGAACGGCGCCAACGGTGGTCGCTACGCCAGCCGCATTCTGGTGAAACAGGATGGCCGGATGTTCTTCGTGAAGACCACGGAGATCGATTGGATCGAGGCCGACCGCAATTACGTGCGCCTGCATGTGGGCAAGACCGCGCACACCATTCGGGAGCGGATCAGTCATCTCGAGGAGACGCTGGACCCGCGGTTGTTTGCGCGCATTCACCGCTCGACCATCGTGAACCTCAACCGCGTGCGGGAAATGCAGCAGTGGTTCTCGGGGGACTACGTCGTGATTCTCGAGGACGGCACGCGGTTGCGCCTGAGCCGGCACTACCGCGATCGGGTGGAGAAACAGGTCGGGGTGGGCTGAGACCGGTGGGGACCCGCTATCTTGCGAGGTCCCCACTTTTGCTTTCGGCCCAGGCCTCGTGTCCTCCGCAGACGTTCCCGCGATTCCGCCCGCCAGCTGGCAGTCGCTCTTCGTGAATCTGCTCGTCCGGGCGCGCATGCGCCCGCACGCGCTTCGCCCCATCGATCCGCTGTGGGTGCGAAGCCAGATGGGCCGGCCGCGGGTGGCGCGCCGGTTCATGGCCCGCGCAACCGGGGCACGCTACCGCGAGCGGTTGCCGGGGCAGGGGTGGCCGGGGGGCGAAGTGCTGGAGGCGCCGGGCGTCGGCGCGGCATCGCCGGTGCTGCTGTATCTGCACGGCGGCGGGTACATCGCCTGCTCCCCCGAGACGCATCGCTCACTCGTCGGGTCGCTCGTGCAGCGTCTGGGGGCGCGGGCTTTCGTTCCCCGCTATCGGCTCGCGCCGGAACATCGCTATCCGGCGGCGCTCGAGGATGCTAAAGCGGCCTATCGTCACCTGCTCGATGTGGAGGGGGTGGCCCCGTCGCGGCTCATCGTGGCCGGCGACTCTGCTGGAGGTGGGCTCGCGCTCGCGCTCGTGATGGCGGTGCGTGATGCCGGCTGGCCGCTGCCGGCGGCCGTGGTCACCTACAGTCCGTGGACCGATCTCGCCGTGACGGGAACCTCGCTCGACGAGAACAGCGAGCGCTGTGCGATGTTCGCCGGCGAGACGATTCGCCGCGCGGCGCGCTTCTACGTGGGGGATGCGGATCCACGCGCACCGTATGTCTCCCCGCTGTATGGGAATTTTGCGGGGCTCCCCCCCATGCTCATGCATGCGAGCACCGACGAAGTACTGCGCGACGATACGCTCCGCGTGGCCGATCGGGCGCGTGCCGCGGGGGTGCCGGTGGAGTTGGCGCTCTGGGCGCGCGTGCCGCACGTGTGGCAATTCTTTGCGGCGGTGCTCCCCGAGGCGCGCGCCTCCCTTGCCGCAACGCAGTCGTTCGTGAGGCGGCAACTGGGCGAGAACTCCGCCGGCGTGTGATCCGGGTCGCCGTTACGTTCGAACATCGACGCCCGCGGACGTGACGATTCGTTACGGGGCATGGCGGCGCGCCGTCCTGCGCTCAGTAGCCCGCCATGACCGATATTTTCCCCGTTTATCGCCCCCCCGACTGGTATCCGCTGCAGCGCGCGCTGTCTGCGGTTTTCGGGATCGCCGCCACCGATGCCAGCAAGAGCTTCTGGTTCATCGGCTACGTCGAGGGACCGGTCGACGTCGGTGAATTGCGCTTGTATGAGCACAGCACCACCCGCCGCCGGATCGCGCTCGATGCGCACGGCAGCGCCTTCCGGTTTGTCGAGGCCATCGGCCACTACGTGCGAGTGAATGACGAGGCGGCGCTCATTGAAGCGCTGGTCTGACGACGGATGTCCAGTGAACTGAGCGGGGTCCCCGGCATGCGGAGCGTGCCGCTGGCACCGGGCGCCGCCGTGCGTCCGGTGGAGCCGTCGCGCGCACTCGTGCCGCCGTTGGAGGGGATCGAGAGCTCCTCGGACGGCCACGACGTCCCACTGGGGCGAAGCGGGGTCTCCGCGCTCGATCTGCTCCTCACGAGTGATCTCGTGGTGGAGCGCGAGCCGGTGGCGCGCACCGAGTTGGAGATGGGGCTCGAGGGGGCGCGGACCGCCTTGCTCCGGCAACAGCCGGGCGAAGCGCTCGAGGCCCTCGATACCGTTTGGGCGCGCGCGTCGCAGAGCGAAGAGGGGTGGTATCTCCGAGCCGGCGCGCTCGTGCTGCTGGGCCAGCCCGCCGAGAGTGATCGCGTGGCCGGCGAAGGGCTCGAGCGGGCACCGCAGTCGGTGGCGCTGCGCTTTCTGCAGTCGCTGGCGAAGAGTCTGACCGGCGATCTCGCGGGCGCACGGGCCGCGCTCATCCCGACGCTCGAGACCGCGCCAGGGCATCCGGTGCTGGTGGCCCAGCAGGTCATTCTGCAGAGCCGGCAGGGGCGAGGCAGCGCCACCCTTGACCTCCTCGATCGCCTGGTCGCGGCGTTTCCCGAGCATCCGGCGACGCGCTGGGCGCAATCGGAAGTGCGGGCCATTCGGGCCGGACTGACGCGCGCGGCGAGCCGCGCGGGCAACGTCACCGAGTCGACGGCGAGCGGGCCGCCGGAGATGACGACCGCCGAGGTGATCTCGACGGACCGGCGCCCCGC
>JBDHVK010000190.1:0-6684 GCA_039809645.1 Gemmatimonas sp. | reverse complement strand
GGCCGTCAGATGCGTGGCCCCGGATCGCTGTGCGCCTTCGACCTGCACGGCGGGCACGACGCCGCCGTGGCGTTCATGCGTGCGCTCACCATCATCACGCCGGCCGTGAGCCTCGGTTCGACCGACTCGCTGATCCAGCATCCCGCCGGTCTCACCCACCGCCTGCTCTCACCGGCGGTGCGCGAGGCCGAGGGCATCACCGACGGGCTGCTCCGCCTCTCAGTTGGGATCGAGGACGTCGAGGCCCTGTGGAACGATCTCGAGCGAGGGCTTCGCGCGGCGACGCGCTGATCAGTGGCGGCCGCTGCTGTCGCTGAGCACCACGCGCGCACTCCGATACGGCTGCCAGTCCCGCCCCCAATCCACGCCCACCGCCTCGAACCAGAGGCGCGTGCCGTCCACATGGACGATGAGGAAGTGATAGGGATTGTCTCCCGGCTGCATCCCGGGCTTCACGAGGTGTGTCAGACGCACCGAATCGGCACCGGCGTCGCGGATATACGGGCGCGTATCCGGCTCGCCCTGATAGCTGTAGAGCGGTGCCCCACCGCCACCGCTCACGACGTGGTCCATGCGCTGCAACGCACCCGTCGCGTCGCGGTAGCGTTCAACCCAGTGCTCGAAGAAATGTTCGTGTCCCGTGAGGAGCAGCCGCACCTTGTGCTTGCGAAAGAGCGGCATGTATCGGGTGCGCACGGCCAGCGTGGGGCGCTCGACGGTTGAGCCACCGTGGGGACCGGAGGAGAACGCCGGGTGGTGCGAGAACACCACCACGTTCGTGTAGCGTTTGCGATCGAGCCCCTCGAGCTGTTGCTGCACCCACGCGAACTGCGTGCTGTCTTCGGCAATATTCGAGTCGAACGCAATCACGAACGTATTGCCGTAGCCGAATGCATACGTCGGATAGCCGCTCAGGCGGCGCAAGGCGCCGTCAGTCGGAATGAGCCCGCCCACCGCGCGCAGATAATTGGTCAACCCTTCCTTGCGCGCCGGGTTCTCCAGATCGCCCGCCGCCGTCACGTCATGATTGCCCGGCGCGAGATAGTACGGCACACCGCCCGCCGTGGTGATGCGGTTGATGAGACTCACAAAACTCACGTTCCACTGCCTCGGGTCGCGCCCGTTCACCACCGCGTCGCCGCTCTGCAGCACGAACTTCACCGGATCGGGGCCCTTCTCGAGCCGCGTGATCGCCCGGAGCATCTCATCCACCACGAGACTGTGTTCGTACTGCTCCGCCTGCCCGTCTCGGCGACCACGCGTGTCGCCGTAGGCGATGAACGAGAAGCGTGTGACGCCGGCGCTCTGCGCTTCGGGTGGGAGCGGGCGTGTCGGTTTGGCGATGGCGATGACCGAATCCCGCGGCGGTTGCGCCGGAGCGGTTTGCGCCCACAGGCCCGATGGGGTGAGCAGCGTGAACGCCACGAGGGCGCGCATGGACGACGCGGAGAGGCAATCGAGAGTCATGTCTTCAATTCCCGCCGCACGCGGCCAACGCGCAAGGGTCACCCGGCGCTGGTCGCGCGTGCCAGCAGGGCGCGCGTTTCCGCCGACGGTCGTGCGCCCACGGCCTCGGCAAGCGTTCGCTCGAGTCGTCGGTAGTGCTCGATGGCCCGCGCCGGCTCGGCGCGCGCCAGGTGGCACTCGATCAGCAGCCGATGCGCCGCCTCCCGCAGGGGTTCGCGCGTCAGCAGCTCATCGGCGACCTCGAGTGCCGTCTCCAGCTCCGACGCATCGAGGCAGAGCCGCACCAGCGCCTCCATCGCATCGCCCCAGAGCAGCCGATACCGATCGCGGCACGGCTCCAGCCACTCACCCATCGCCAGCGTTCCCAGCAACTCCTCGCCGCCGTTTCGAAGCGTGTCCATCCACGCGCGTCGCTGCTCCGGAAGCGTGGGGCGCTGACGCCGTCGCGCGTCGAGCACCTCGTGCGCCGCGTCCTGGATGGCGTCCACATCCACGATCAGCATCGCGTCGGATCCCGGAGCGCGGTCCAGGCGATAGCCGTCGGCATCGAACGGGATCCACGCCTCCGGCCCCAGCAGGCGGCGCAGGTGGTGCAACGTGACGTGAAAGCTGTTGCGCAGCTGCGCCGACGAGGCCTCCGGCCAGAGCGCGAGCCCGATCTGCTCCTTGGTGCTCCGGGAGTGCAACGCCAGAAATGCCAGCAGTTCCCGCACCTTGCCGGAGGGTCCGGACGCCTCGGGGCGAGCGTCCGGATGCCGCAGGGTCAGGCCGCCGAGCAGACGCAGGTCGAGCACCCGATGCTCACCCACGCCTGACGGGCGCTCGGCGACTGCGTGCGTCCCCGTCACCGTGAGCACCACGCCGTCCTGCTCCGCATCGGCCCGCATCAGGGCGAACACCTCGGTGAGCGTGACGCGTTGCGCCTCGGCCACGACCTGCGCAAACCGCGCGTCGCCGAGCACGCGCTGCAGCACCTCGCGGGTGCGGGCGTGTCGCTCCACATCCGGACCGATGATCCCGGCCCCACATTGGCGTCGGAGCGCCTCGCCAGCGCCGAAGAGGGTGGCCGCCTTCATCGCGACGGCTGGCGTGGTCACGCTGCCCTCGCGCGCATGAATGGCCGCCATGGTATCCAGCGAGCGCGAGATGAACCACGGATCGGGTTCGGCCTCCAGCACGAGAATGCTCTCGCGCGCGCGCTGCAGCGCCGCCACCGGATCGTCGCGCAGCAGCGAGACCATGGCCAGCCCCTCGAACGTGAGCGACAGGAACCATCGCTCGCCCACCGCCTCGAGCGCGGGAATCGATGCCAGATAGTCGGCTTCCGCCTCATCGAGCCGCTGCAACATGGCGTAGCCGAGCGCGCGCCGCATCTGCATCACGGCAGCGAGCCACCGCTCGTTCGCGGCCTGCGCCGTGCGAACAGCCGCATCGAGATGATGGAGCGCGGGGGCCGCCGCACCCTGGATCGCGTGCGCGAGCCCCACCAATTGATGCGCCAACGTCCGTTCGCGAGCGGTCGTGAGTTGCGCGCGGGCGCCTCGACCGGGCGCGCGCTCGATACGATCAGCCAGCGCCAGCGCTCGCGCGCCGAGCGACAGCATACGCGACACGTCGCCGTGGAAGTAGGCGAGCCCCAGCGCGCCGTAGAAGACGGATGAGATGACCACCTGCTCGTCGAGCGGACGATCGGCATCGACCACCCCCTGCGCGTCCACCGCCTCGAGCGTGCGCTGAACGATGGACCGACCTTCGTCCCAGCTGACGCCCGAGATCCAGAACCACCCCAGTGCGCCAGTCAATTCCGCCGCCAGCAACGGATTGCCGTCGGGGCCGGTGGCCCAGTCGAGCGCCGCCCGGAACTCCTCCAGGAGACGCTGCAACGCCGTGACGGTCGGTCCGCGTGCGGCGCTGTGCAGCGCATCGAGTTGCGCCTGCACGTGCCGCGTCAGCCAACGCAGGTGACGCTCACTCACGGCCCGCCACTCCGTCGCGGCCTGCTGGCGTCCGTATTGTCGTACCGTCTCGAGAAGGCGATAGCGCGTCTCGCCCTCCGAGTCCCGTACTTCCACGAGCGAATGCTCCACCAGGCGCGCGAGCGCGGAGAGCACGTCGATCGGCACCAACGACTCGTGATCGCCCGCGCACACCGTTTCGATGGCGTCGAGCGTGACCGCTCCACGGAAGACGGCCAGACGCCCGAGCAGTCGCCGCGCCGGCTCGTCGAGCAGCGTGTAGCTCCAGTCGAGCACGGCGCGCAGCGTCTGATGCCGAGCGGTGGCCGTACGACGTCCGCGCGACAGCACCGTCAGCGCGTCATCGAGACGCGCATCGAGGCCTTCGAGGCCGAACACCGGCACCACGGCCGCCGCCAGCTCGAGCGCAAGCGGCAACCCATCCAACCGGTCACAGAGGCGCGCCACCAACGCCGCATTGCGATCGGTGAGCGCGAAGGTGGGCATCACGGCGCGCGTGCGATCGGTGAACAGACGAATCGCCTCGATATCCAGGGCCGCCGCCGCGCCGCCCGGTGCCGAGACCTCGGTCGATGCGGTGGCGAGCGCCGGCACGGGCCACGCCACTTCACCGTCGACCTGCAGGCGCTCGCGGCTCGTGGCGAGGACCTGCACCCCCGGAGCAAACGCGAGAAGCGTGGTGACGAGGTCAGCGACGGAGTGCACCACGTGCTCGCAGTTGTCGAGCACCAGCAGCAGGCGCCGATCGCTGACCGCATCGACGACACCGTCCTCCAGCTTTCGCCCCGGTGCGGTACTCAGGTGCAACACCGAGGCGATGGCGGAGGCGATCTCGGTGTCGTCACGGACGGGTGCCAGTTCGACCCACCAGATCCCATCCGGCCACGTGGCGCGCGCGTCCGGTGCGTCCAGCAGTTGCGTCGCCACTTCACGGGTGAGCCGCGTCTTCCCGGCGCCACCGACTCCGGTGAGGGTCACGCAGCGATGCCGCGGAATCAGGCGCCGCAACGCGTTGCACTCGGCCCCCCGTCCGATGAACGACGAGAGCGCCGCCGGAATGTTGTGGGGCGGTCGGAGTGGTGTGTCGGGCACTGCGCGATGCGGAGCGGGAGAACATCGGTGCTGACGGACCAGCACGCCCAAGACTTACCACCGGGTGTCCCACCCGCAAAGGGGGTTGGGCTCAGACGCCAGCGCTTCGTCCCAGTCGATTAAGCACCGGCCTCCGGCGACGTCTCGGTCGCGCCCGTCCGGTAAGCGCGCACGCAAGCAGGCACTCGCAGACTGCTCGCGTGCGCCACGACTTCCGAGGGCGCATCACGCGTCTGCCGTGCGACCTTGTCTCCCGTGGAGGCTTCATGCCTGCTGCCTATACTGCTCCGCCCGCCGCGCGCCGCGTACTGGCCGCGTGGTCCCTCATCCTCGCCGCGGCGTGCGGCGCCGATTCCCCATCTGCGCCAATCACTCCCCCCGTCGCCGTGGCGAGCGTCGTCATCACGGCCGCGCCGACCCAGCTGGTGGTCGGCCAGACGTCCACCCTCACGGCCGTCACGAAGAGCGCGGCCGGCGACGTGCTGACCGGGCGCCCCATCGCCTGGGAGAGCCTGACACCCGCCCGGGCCACGATCACGGCGACTGGCGTCCTCACCGCGCTTGCGCCGGGCGACGTGCAAGTCCGCGCCAGCGCCGAAGGCAAGGGGAGCGTCACAACGGTGACGGTCATTGCGCCCACACCGGCGCCGATCGTGTCGTCGATCGAGCCCTCGACGGTCTTCACCAACTCCGACGACGTCCCGCTGCGCGTGACCGGTGAGCGCTTCACGCCGGCCTCCGTGATTCATCTCGATGGCGTCGCGCTGACCACGACCTACGTCGATGCGCAGACCCTCACCACGCTGGTGCCCTCGGCCGCGCTGTCGGTAGTGCGCACGGCGACGGTGACCGTCTCCACGCCAGCGCCGGGCGGTGGGATCGCACCGGCCGTGCCCCTTCGAATCGAGAAAGCGCCGCTGCCCGCGCCGACGGTTGCGTCACTCACGCCGTCGTCGGCGGTTGTCGGTGCGGCAACCCCGCTTGCGGTCGCGATTGGCGGAACCGGTTTCACGCCCGAAACGCAGGTGACGATCGATGGCGCCGCGCGTGTCGTGGAGTTCTTCGGTGCCACACAGTTGCGGGTCGCCCTCACCACCGCGGATCTCGCCACCGCGCGAACGCTGGAGCTCATCGTGCGCAATCCTGGACCTCCCGGCGGTGGCATGACGGTCGCCTCGTTCACCGTTCGTCCGGTCCAGGCGAGTCGGATGGAGCTGCTCTCGCCGTGGGGCGCCTTCTGGACGTGGATCGGCGATCGCATCACGCTCCAGGCCGTGCCGCGTGACGCGCAGGATCGCCCCCTGACGGTGCCCGTGCTGTGGGGCAACTCCGACGCGAACACGGCGGCGATCGTGCCCTCGGGCGCGCAAACGGCGCTCGTGTACGGTGCCCGGGCCGGTACCGCGCGCATCTCGGCGCACGCCGAAGGCGGCGCCATGATGGAGCGCCAGCTATCGGTGCTGACGGCGCCGACGGCCGATCTCGTGTACGAGTTCGGCACTGGGGCGGATCGTCATCTCGGGCTCTGGCAGCCGGGACGCGGCAGCGCGCCCGCGCCCATTCGCGTGCCGCAGATCGCGTTCGAGCCGAGTCCGTCTCCCGACGGTGCGCGCATCGCGTACACGGGCATCCCGGCGGGCGCCGGCACGGCCGGCAACATGGACATTTACGTCACCGACCGAGGCGCGACGGAGGTGCGACGCCTGACGACCGGCGTCGAGCTGGACTACCAGCCGGCCTGGTCGCCCACCGGCTCGCACATTGCCTTCGTGAGTACGCGGGCCGACGGCCTGCCGGATGTGTGGATCATGAAGGCCGACGGCAGCGATCCCACGCGCCTCACCGAGGCACGCCGCGGCGACGAGTACGCCGGTTCGGGTGGGGGCGCCATGGCGCCCGCGTGGTCGCCCGACGGTTCGCGCATCGTCTACACCGTCTACGCGTACATCGGCGTGACGCCGCGCGCGCAGCTGTGGGTGATGAATGCCGATGGGAGCGGCAAGCGCCGCTTGACCGACGGCTCGGAGGCGAACGACTTCACGCCGACGTGGTCACCCGACGGTCGCTTCATCGTGTTCACGCGGCTCTGGCGTGCGACGAACAATCTGCAGATGCTCGCCGTCGACGCCGAGACCGGGATGACGGCCTT
>JBDHVK010000189.1:0-6886 GCA_039809645.1 Gemmatimonas sp. | reverse complement strand
AGGCGTCAAGGCAGATTGGCGTGGTGCAGGGGATCGTGGGGCTCCGCTGGTTCGAAGTCACCATCACCGGCTTCGCCAATCATGCCGGTGCCACGCCGATGGATCAGCGCCAGGATGCGATGCTCGCCGCGGCGAAGTTCACCGTGGCGGTACACGACGCCATCACCGGTGAAGCGGGACGTCAGGTGGCGACGGTGGGCCGCGTCAACGTGTCGCCA
Source organism: Gemmatimonas sp. (assembly GCA_039809645.1). Classification (GTDB taxonomy): domain Bacteria; phylum Gemmatimonadota; class Gemmatimonadetes; order Gemmatimonadales; family Gemmatimonadaceae; genus Gemmatimonas. The sequence goes on along the minus strand of JBDHVK010000189.1, from coordinate 6,668 downwards.
AACACGACGAACGTGATTCCGGGGCAGGTCGTGCTCACCGTGGACCTGCGCGACCTCGATCAGGCGAAGATCGACCGCTTCGATGCGCGCTTCAAGCAGCTGGCCAAGGAGATCGGCGCGTCCACGAACACGACCTTCGCCTTCAGCGTGCTCACGAACTCCACGCCGGCGCTGAGCGACGAGCGGTTCATGGGCTTCATCGAGCAGAGCGCCACCGCACTCGGCGCCAGTCATCAGCGCATGCCGAGCGGCGCGGGGCACGACGCCCAGGAGATCGCGCACATCGCGCCGATGGCGATGATCTTCATTCCGAGCGTGGGGGGCATTTCCCACTCGCCCAAGGAGTACTCACGCCCCGAGGACATCGCGCGAGGGGCGGACGTGCTGCTGAATGCCGTGATCGCCGCCGACGCGGCGCTTCGATAAGGACTGTTTGAGGGCGAGTTGTTTGTGCCTGATGTGCGGAGGGGCGGAGGGGCGGAGGCACGGAGTTGTTCAACGGCTGTACTCCGTTGCTCCGTCACTCCGCTCCTCCGCAGATCAGGTCCAGCGATCCATCAGGCACGCACGGCGCTGGCGGTTCGCCCCGTCCCACACACTGCGCAGAAGGTGAAGAACGCGTTGGTGCGCATCCCGCAGCCGGTACAGTTCTCGTACAGCTTCATGCCGCAGTGCACGCAGAAGTTGGTCGGCATCCCCGAGCCGTTGTCCTTCTCGGCGGCGAGGGGGCGCTCGCACCCGGGGCAGACGTTCAGCGCCATGCGCTTGAGGGCGTCTTCGCTGCGGAGCGACTGCCGGCGGACGGCCTCGCTGCGCTGTTCGTCTTCGGCGCGGCGGGCGAGATAGGCCTGCATCCAGCGGATAGCCCAGCGGCCCACGACGATGCAGGCGATGACGCCGACGACGGAGCGGACATAGCCGCCGTAGCTCGGCAGATAGGGCACCAGCTCCACGAAGAACGCCATCAGCGCGAAGAGCACGAACCCGCGCATGAGCGGCCACCACGGACTCTTGCGCTTCGTGCGTACCATCCACGCGGCAATGAGCAGCAGGGGAAGCGTGAGCGCGAGGCGAATGCCGAAGACCTTGAGCTCCTGCACGAATCGCGCGCGCTCGTACTGCGGCGACGCCGCGTCACGGAGCGCGGCCTGCTTGCGCCCTTCCGCGTCGGCCTGCTGCTGGATCTGCAGCAGCTCGGCGTCGAGCCGCTCCACCGTTGTTTGGGCGTCGCGGGCGGCGGTCTGGGCCGCCTCGACTTCGCGCGTGCGGCGCAGGACTTCCGGATCCTGTGTCGGATCGGTGGTGGCGGTGCGCGTCGCAATCCATGCATCGAAGCGCGCCTTGGCGCTGCGCGCCTCGTTCTCGGCGGCACGCGCTGCGAGCTGTGCCGAGTCGCGTCGCGGCGTGAGCGCCTCGCGGCGGGCGTCGAGCCGGAGCGTTTCCGCCGTGCTCGCCGCCTGCGCCCGCTGGTCGACGAAATCGCTGACCGTGACCGACTGATCCACGCCCGGCAGATCCGCAATGATGCGCGCTCCCAACCCGGACAGGAAGCTGGCGAAGATCAACGAGATCGCCCACATGGCGATCTGGTAGAGACGCTCGGGAACGCGGAGACTCTTCACGTCACAGTCGGGAAAGAGACACGGTGCGTGGACGGACAAGACATCGCCTGTCGTCCCTCGAGGAGCAATACGTCACTCGGCGTACGTCACGCCGCTGCATGGACGCTGTCGTGATGCGCGCGCGGCACTTCACGTATCGCATGAAACTGACGTGTTTCACTCGAAAAATGCAGCAAAAATTGCCTGTTGACGGCGCCGACACTTGGTCGGATACTGGATCCAGCCACTGCGACGGAGTGCATGCACGTCGGCGCGGAGGTCAGGGGGGTGACCGCCCCGGAAGCGTTGTTGGTCGCAGCGCTTTCGTTCCGGAGTCTGGGTTGCGCCACTCGGCGGGTCATACAGCGAAAGCTGGCGAACACGTCCGAATGTCACCGCGACCCAGATGTACGCACCGGCATCCGCCGGCACGACGGAATCCGATTCGAACTGCCAAAGGCCACGGCAGGGAGATAGCGCCACGCCAAGGCGCGAGACAAATCCAACTGGACGTCGGTCCAGGGTTTGATGCCAGGGAGAGTCCGCAGGGATTTTCACCGAACAGCAAACTGAGGTGAGCCCAGCAGTGCGCTCGGCGCGGCAGAGATCAGTAGCGGTCTGCGCAAGCAGATGGCAGCAAAGGTCCGCCGATCGAGGCCGGCACGTTGAAAGCCCTCACATGGCCTGAACGGGCAGTCACGGGATCGCAACCCGTGGCTGCCCGTTCGCGTTTCGGGGCGGTGAGCGCCGGGCGCCTGCCCACTGTCAGAGCCGGCTGACAGATTGGGGCATGGCTGCAAATGCCCCCCATTTTCGCGTCATCACCGGCGATTCTCCTCGTGCGCTGCTGTCCCGTCTCGACACGGATCAGTCCGCTGCCGCGCTCTCGCCGTTCGAAGACGAAGTCATTGTCGTGCAGAGCCTGGGCATGGAGCGCTGGGTTCGCCAGCAGCTCGCCCTTCGGCGTGGGGCGGCGGCGTCACTCGACCTGCCCTTTCCCGCGGCCTTTTGTCGACGGCTTGCCACGCAGTTGCAGCAGGCGCAACACGGTGTGGCGCTCGACCCGCGCTTTGACGAGCAGGCGTTGACCTGGCGCATCGCCGCTCTGCTCGACGATGCCAACGAGCTCGGCCGCGAGGTCTATGCGCCGCTCGCGACCTATCTCGCCGGTGCCGACGCCTCCAAGCGCTACGCGCTCGCCCGGCGCATCGCGTCGCGCTACGACGAGTACCGGCTCTATCGCCCGGAGCTCCTGCTCGCCTGGGAAGCCGGTCGCGACGAAGGCCCCGAGTCGCCCCACGTCTCATGGCAGGCCGCCCTCTGGCGCCGCGTCACCAACGGTGAAGCGCCGAGCCACTTCGCGCGCTGGTTCACCGACACGCTCGACTATCTCGAGCGCACCCCCGCCGCGCCGGCCGAGCTGCCGTCACGCGTCGCGGTGTTCGGTGTGTCGACGTTGCCGCCACTCTTCGTGCGACTGCTGCAGGCGCTCGCGCGATTCGTGCCGGTCACCGCGTACGTGCTCACGCCCTCGGCGCGCGGGTGGCTCGACAGCGACGCGCGCCACCCGCTCGAGGAAGCGTTTGGCGGCACCTCGCGCGAACTGCTCGCGGCCCTCACCGCGCGCGGCGCGCCCGTCGAGCATCTCGCCAATCCCAGCGCCAGCACGGACGCCACGCCCACGTTGCTGGCGCACCTCCAGCACGCCATCCGTTTCGGTGCGCGAGTCGGCGCCCCGCTGCAGACGATCGATCCCGACGACCGCTCGCTGCTCGTGCACGATTGTCATTCGCCCGTGCGGGAGCTGGAAGTCCTGCGCGATCAGCTGCTCGACGCATTCGCGGCCGACCCTGCACTGCGCCCACACGATGTGCTCGTCATGGTGCCGGACGTGGAGCGCTACGCCCCGCTCGCCGGCATCGTGTTCGGTGATCCGCACGCGCGGGCGCTGCCGGGGGAGCCGGAGCGTCTCGCCATTCCGTATCGCCTGGCCGATCGGGCGCTCGCCCGCGACGCGAGTGCGGCCCAGGCGCTGGCCATGCTCCTCGATCTGGTGGGGTCACGCTTCCCGGCCAGTGCGCTGCTCGACCTGCTCACGCTCGCGCCCGTACAGCGAGCCGCCGGCATCGCGCCGTCGCAGCTCGATCAGATCACGGCCTGGGTGCAGGAGGCCGCCATTCGCTGGGGGCGCGATGGGCTCGACCGTGGCTCGCACGACCTGCCGTCACTCGAGGATTTCACCTGGCGTCAGGGGCTCGACCGCCTGCTGGCGGGCTACGCCACCGGGCGGATCGATGCGTTGGTGGAGGGTGTGCTGCCGGTCGCGGGCGATACGATCGGCGAGTCGGAGTTGCTCGGCGCCTTCGTCGAATGGGTGGACGGAGTCTTCTCCCGCATCGAAGCCCTGCGCGCGCCGCGCCCCCTCGCGGAGTGGAGCGCCACGCTGCAGGAGATCCTGGTCTGGCTGGTGCGCCCCGATGCCGCAGCCGAACTCACGGCCTTTGAGCGTGTGAACCGCGAGCTGGTTGAGTTGGCGCGCACGGCCGGCGATCAGCTCGGTGAGGCGGCCGATCGTCCGGTGCCCTTTGACGTGGCGCGACGCTGGCTCGGCACCGCGTTGAGCGGCGATCAGCACGACACCGGATTTCTGACCGGTGGCCTCACCCTCTGCGCCATGAAGCCCATGCGCGCCATCCCGTTCAAGGTCATCGCCATGCTGGGACTCGATGATCGCGCCTTTCCGCGACGCGAGCGACGAGCGGCCTTCGACTGTATCGAACTGGCACCGCGCTCCGGAGATCGCAATCCCAAGGCCGACGACCGGCAGCTCTTCCTCGACACGCTGCTGTGCGCCGAGTCGCGCCTCATCCTGAGCTGGGTCGGACACTCGCAGCAGAACAATGCGGAGATCGCGCCCAGCGTGGTGTTGTCGGAGCTGCTCGACGTACTCGAGGCGCAGTACCGCGACGCGCGTGCGCAGCTTCTGGTGCCTCACGCGCTCCAGCCGTTCAACCCGGTGTACTTTCGAGCGGACGATCGCCGGCGCTTCAGTTTCGACGACCGCTGGGCGCGCAGCATGGCCGCCGCGCAGGACCGGCAGGAACCGCCACCGTTCTGGAGCGACCGCCCGGTGGTGCTGCCGCCGCTCGATCCCGACAATCCGCTCGTGGTGGAGCTCGATGCGCTGACCGACCTGTGGTGCAACCCGGCGCGCTTTCACTGCGTGCAGGTGTTGCAGTTGCGCGTGCCGGGCGTGGACGACGGACTGCAGGACCTCGAGCCCTTCACCGTGGCCGGCCTCGAGAAGTATCAGATTCAGCAGGCGATGCTCGCGCGCGCGCTGCGCGACGGACCGATCCCTCTCTCGCGCGACAGCGACGCGCGTCTCACGGCGGCCGCCGGGCAGCTGCCGCCGGGAGCACTCGGGCCGCTGTGGTACGATCAGCTTCGCAACGAGTTCGACGCCTTCTGGAGTGCGCTCTCGCCGGTGGCGTTTGTGGACCCGCTTGCGGTCCGCGTGGACGGGCCAGGCTGGCGTCTCGTGGGGCAGCTCGAAGGGCAGCTGGCCGATGGGCAGCTCCGCCTCCGCGCGGCCCGCGTCGGTGTCCGTGACCGTGTGCAGAGCTGGATTGCCCACTGTGCCTATGCCGCCATGGGCGGCGACGGAGCAACCCGCGTCGCCGGCCTCAAGGACGACACGGGTTTCGCGCCCATCAGCGTCGATCATGCGACGCGCGTGCTGACGTCGCTGATCGACGCCTATCGTCACTGCCTCGTGGCGCCGCTCCCCTACTTTGCCGAAGCGGGTGCCGCCTTCGCCGCCAGGATGCAGGAACCGGAGCGCGCGCTCGCGCTGGCCATCGACGCCTACGAACGCAGCAGCGAGTGGCGCGCGGCGGAGAAGAGTGACGCGCATGTGGCCCTCCTCTGGAAGGGGCGCAAACCCATCCCGGAGCAGGCCGACGCCTTCGTCCGCTGGTGCGAAACCCTGTGGGTACCGCTCACCGAAGCCGAACAGGCCTTCAAGTCGGGGGCGAGCGTATGAGCCGCACGGCGAGTGCGGCGCGCCACTTCGACGTCGTCTCCGCGCCATTCGAGCCCGGCATCGCCCTCGTGGAGGCGAGTGCGGGCACCGGCAAGACGTTCAACCTCGCGCTCAGCATGGTGCGGTTGCTCCTCGAAGGCACGGAGGACGCACCAGTGGTGAGTGGGGTGGGGCGCATTCTGGTGGTGACGTTCACCAATGCGGCCACCGATGAGCTCATCAATCGCATTCGCCGGGTGCTGCGCACCGCGGTGAGCGTGTACAGCGGTGCGGACGTGGACGAGCACGACGGAACCGTAAAGCGCCTGCGGGAGATGGCCGTGGGCAAGCCGTGGGCGGAGGCGCGCATGCGGGCGGCGCTGTCAGCCGTCGATACGTTGTCCGTGTTCACCATTCATGGATTCGCCAAGCGCGTGCTGGACGAGTTCGCGCTCGAAAGCGGGACCCCGTTTGGTGCCGCGCTGCTCGAGAACGAGGAGGAGCTCGTTCGCGAGGCGCTGCACGACTGGTGGCGACGGACGTTCTACGAGAATCCGTCCCTGTCGCGCCTGGCGATCGACGCGCGCCTCGAGCCCGAGAGCTTCCTCGGCGACTACCGCGTGTGGCTGAACTGGCCAGAGGCGCAGCTGGCCCCGGATCGGTCGGTCGCCGAGTTCGAGCACGATATGCACGGCGCGGTGCAGGCGTTTGTGAGCGCCTGGGATGCCACCGCCTTCGCCGGCCGCGCGCTCGGCATGGCGTGGAACAAGGGAGCGCCCTGCGCCGACGCCACGCAGATCGACGCGATCGATGCCGCGGTGCAACTCGCGCGCCGCCTGCGGGTGGGCGATCCGGCACTGTTGCGCGATATCGTTCCGCTGATTGTTCCGCTCACGAGCGACGCGCTCATCGCCAAGGCCACCAAACGCTCGAACGCGCAGAAGGCGCAGGTGGCCACCATTCCGGCGTGGCCCGAATGTGCGGCCGCCCAACGCGTCGCCGACGTGGCCGCACGACAGCTTGCCGCCCTGCGCGTCGATTGC
>JBDHVK010000188.1:0-7107 GCA_039809645.1 Gemmatimonas sp. | reverse complement strand
GCATTGATCACGTGCCGGGCCGTTCCGACTCTTTTGCGCCTTCGACATGGACACCGTGATGGATCCCATCGACGCCGACGCTGCCGCTCCGACGACGCGACCTGATCGGCGGCGTTTCCTGACGCTCGGCACGGGCGCACTCGGCGCGCTTGCCGCCATGAGCCCCACCGCCGCGGTCGACGCGCAGCCGCCGAAGGGCGGTTCGCGAAGCAAACCGGTGACGCCGGCGCGCGTGCCCGGCAGCGACGTGGCGCTGACGTGGAAGGACCCGCTCCTGCGGCTCGTGCGGCGAATCACCTTCGGATTGAATCCCGCCGAGGTGGCGCGCGCGCGTCAGCTGGGCTTCAACGGGTATCTCGAGTATCACCTGCGCGCCGATCAGATCGACGACAGCGCGACCGAGGCGACGATTGCGCAGCGCTGTCCGATGCTGGCGATGCCGGGCGCCACGCTCCGAACGCAGGATTCGGGGGAAGCGGTGGAACAGCTCACCGATGCGACGTGGTATCGCGCCGCGTTCGGCAAGGCGCAGCTGCGTGAGCGCATGGTGGAGTTCTGGAGCGATCACTTCAACATCAGCACGAACAAGGCGACCTGGCTCAAGCTGCTCGACGATCGCGATGTGATCCGTCCGAATGCGCTAGGCAACTTCTTCACGCTGTTGCGGGCGAGCTCACAGAGCGGCGCGATGTTGTACTACCTCGACCAGTACACCAGCCGCACGCCGACGCCCAACCAGAATTACGCGCGTGAGATCATGGAGCTGCACACGCTTGGCGTGGATGGCGGCTACACGCAGGACGATGTCGCGGAGTTGTCGCGCATGCTGACCGGCTGGAGCATGGACAGCAACGGCGCGTTCCTGTATCAGCGGTCCTATCACGACCGCAATGCGAAGACGTTCCTCGGCACGGCGTTTCCCGCCATGCCGACGACCGCGACGACGGCGCAGTTCAAGGGTGAGGCGGACACCGCCATCACGATGCTGCTCAACCATCCGGCCACGGCGCGCTTCATCTCGAAGAAGATGGCGCGCTACCTGCTGGCGTATGATCCGCCGGCCAGCGTGATCGATGCGACCGTCGCGGCGTATACGCGCACGCAGGGCGACATCAAGACGATGATCCGCACGATCCTGACGTCGGCCAACCTCGCGGCGGCACCAGCCAAGTTCAAGCGGCCGTTCCATCTGACGATCTCGGCGATGCGCGCGCTTGGCATGGACATGACGCTCGTGCCGAACGTGCGCTCGGGAATCAAGCAGCCGGCGGATTTCATGGGCCAGCCGCTGTTCGAGTGGGAGCAGCCCGATGGGTTCCCCGACCGGGTGGACTGGTGGAGCGGGCTGATCGTGACCCGCTGGAATTTCATGGGTACCATGTCGCGGATGACGAGCACCACAACGGCGCGCTTCGATCTCGCCCCGTTCCGGGCAATCGACACCGTGGACGGCGTGGTGAATCAGATCAGCGCCCGCCTGTTCGCCAACGAGATGCCGGCCCAACTCCGGCTCGCCCTCGTGACCTATCTCCGGGGCGGCACGTACAACGAGACCCGCATCCGCGAGACGATCTCGCTGGCGCTCGCCTCCAACGAATTCCAGTGGTTCTGATGCTGCCGCCGATCGTCGTCTCGCCCATCGTCTTCCCGAGCCTGAGCCCCGCATGAGCCATCACGATCACCACGGTTGCCGTGAGTACGAAGGGCTGGCGCGCCGTGATTTCCTCACGATGCTCGGGGGGGTCGGCGTGGCGGCCCTCGTGCCGACCTGGTTGCCGCAGGTCGTGCTGGCCCAGTCCGCCAATTCGTCGCGCGATGTCATCGTGTCGATCTTCCTGAGCGGCGGGTGCGACGGATTGTCGCTCGTGGTGCCGTTCGGTGATCCCGACTATTACACGGGTCGCCCGAACATCGCGATCGCGCGTCCGGATGCCGCGGGGACGGGCCCCAAGGCCACGGCACTCGACAACTTCTTTGGATTCTCGCCGGGGATGGCGCCGCTCTATCCGGCGTATCAGGCGGGCAACCTGCTGGTCGCTCACGCCACCGGCTCGGTGAACAACTCCCGCTCGCACTTCGACGCACAGCGGTACATGGAAGTGGGCAAGCCGGCGGACGTGACCATCAACGGCGGCTGGCTGGGTCGTCATCTGGCGATGACGCCTCCGGCCAAGGCCGATGCGCCGTTGCGCGCGTTGAGCTACACGTCGGGTATGCCGGTCACGCTCTCCGGAGCGCCACGCGCCCTGCCGATTCCGAACCCGGCCGGTTTCACGATCGGCGGTAGCGGCACCACGCAGGCCGCACGCACCTCGTTCCTCGCCACGAATTTCGGAATCGCCCCCGATCCGGTGCAGTCGAACGCCCTCGATACGACGCGGACGATCGCGCTGCTGCAATCCATCAACTTCTCGGGCTATCAGCCGACGAGCGGCGCGGTGTATCCGGGCGGCAGCTTCTCCAGCGCGCTGCGCAGCACGGCGGCGATGATCAAGGCCGACGTGGGGCTCGAGGCCGCGCACATCTTCTATGGCGGCTGGGACACGCATTCGCAGCAGGGGCCGATCCCCGGCGTCGACGGGCAGTACATGCACAACCAGATGCTGCAGCTCTCACAGTCGCTGGCCGCGTTCCACGCCGACATCATCCAGGGCAACACGCGAACCAACGTGACCGTGGTCGTGATCTCGGAATTCGGCCGCAATGCGCGCGAGAACGGCGACAAGGGCACGGATCACGGCCGTGGCAACATCGCGTTTGCGATGGGGCAGAAGATTGCCGGCGGCAAGGTCCTCATCAGCAGCTGGCCAGGGCTCGCGCGCGAAAACCTCGAATCGGGGCAGGATCTGCGCGTGACACTCGATCATCGTGATATCCTCGCCGAGATCGTGCAGAACCGGCTCGGCAACACGAATCTCTCGGCGATCTTCCCCGACTTCACACCGCGCTTCCGGGGCGTCACCAAACCTTAGGGACGCCGTTGCATCCGCAACCCACGACCTAAAGCACGAAACCCAGAACTGATCGGTTCTGGGTTTCGTGTTTTTGGTGGTGGGTGGTGGGTTCGAAAAGCGGATGCCTACCGCCGCGCCTCGGGCTGCCCGCCCGGATGCCATCCGGGCTTGGGGCCGTCGGCGAGCAGGCGCACCGCTCGAATGGTGGCCTCGATGACCTTTGTCATATGCGGCACGTTCACCACCGAGGGTTCGTCCTTGGGGTGGTGGTACGGCGTGAGGAGGTTGTAGCTCGAGAGCGAGTGCGCCGGGATGCCGATACGGGCGAAGGCGGCGTTGTCACTGCGGGTGAAGAAGCTCTGCCCCGGGCGCGGGTCGGCGACGAGGGGGATGCCGTTGTCGGCGAGGAGATCGCCCAGTTCGCTGCGTTCGTAGCCGGTGAGCCACGCCTTGCCGAAGCCACCGCCCAGAGAGTCGGCGTTCGCGATCATCTCGATATTGAGATCGACGACGGTCTTCTCGAGCGGCAGGATGGGATGCTGCAGATACCAGCGCGTGCCGAAGCCGCCGACTTCTTCACCAGTGATGGAGATGAACAGGATCGTGCGCTTGGGTCGCGGCCCCTTCTGCAGCGCCTTCGCGATCTCGAGCAGCGCCACGTTGCCGCTGGCGTCATCGTCGGCGCCGTTGTTGATGGAATCGCCGTCCACCGGGCGTCCAATACCGATGTGATCGTAGTGCGCGGTCACGAGCACCACTTCGTCCTTGAGGACCGGATCGCTGCCGCGCAGTACCCCCGCGATGTTCTGTGTGCGCAGCTGCTGCTCGGCCGGGAGCATGCCCCACTGCGCCCAGCTCTCCACCGGAGCGGGGCGCGTGCGACCGGGCTGCTGATTCGGGCCCTGCGCCGTGCGGAGCGGAATTCGCTGACGATAGGTGCCGGAATCGCCCGCCGGCGCAAGCCCGGCGGCCTTGTACTGCGCCTCGAGATACCGGGCCGCCTTCTCCATGCCAGGCGAACCGGTCATGCGGCCTTCCATCGAGTCGGCGGCGAGAATGCCGATGTGTCGACGCACGCTGGCCGTGTCGACCTTGTCGACCCACTTGGCCGCCGCGCTGGTGGCGGCGGCCCCGGCGGCACGCGGCTGGGCATCGGCGACCATGGCGAGCCACTGCCGGTTGCCGCTGACGGCGAGTCGCGTGATGTGCGCAAGATGTGCAAAGCCGTAGTCGGCAATGGGCTGCCACGCGGTGGCGGCGCTGCCGGCGCCCCGCTTCCACGCGAGCAGCTTGGTGCCGGTACCCGTCAGGAGCGTGGTGCTGTCAGCCCACGTCACGTCTTCCGTGCCGGCCGGCAGGGCGACCAGTTCGGTGATGGCCTTCGTGTCGGGATCGAGCCGCATCACCTTCCACGGCGCGGCCCCCTTCTGCACGAAGCTCACGGCGTTCGTGCCGGGAATGCGATGCAACGATCGCCCGATGTCACGCGCCAGTATCTCGCCGCGTCCGGTCGTCGTGCGGGCGAGCTGCAGCGTGGCCGGCGTGCCGAGAACGAAGAGGGCGAAGGTGGTGTCGTTCGGCTGCGCGAAGTATCCCACCGGCCTGATGTCCGGAAAGAGCACCGAGGGTTCGCCACCGGCGAGCGGGACGCGCCACAGCCGCTGCAGTGAGTCACGCTCGACACGGATCACGTGCAGCGCCTTGTCGTCGAGCGACGGGAATGCCGAATACTCGCTTTCCGGATCGGTGCGAAGCACGGGCGTGGTGAGCCCCGTCGACAGGTCGAGACGATAGATGTCGCTCTGCGTCCCACCGGGCGTGCCGGGCTGAGCCTCGCGCGTGGAGGTGTAGAACACGGAGCGGCTGTCGCGGGCGAACGCGGGCTGATTGTCGTACCCCGTTCGGCCTGTGAGGTTGAGCGGAACGCCGGTCTTGACGCTGTCGCCGCGCATGACGAGCGGGACGAGATAGATCTCGCTCTCGGGAGCAGGCGGCGACGTTCGAGGCACGCCGCGCTGAGCGGAGAGCACGGCGGGGACGAGCAGCAGGGCCCCGACGAGGCGCCGGACAGGCGCCGGACGCGTGGGGCGGAAGGGAGACGGTGAGCGCATGCTCAAAGCTACCGTCGCGCGGACCGTTGCGGTGAGGCGGACGGAGTCGCTAGCCTGCCTCGCATGTTGCGCGGCTTCGTGATCGCCCTGGCGCTGTGCGTGGTGAGCGCCTGCTCGGACCACCCCACCACGCCCGCTCTCCCGACCAACCCGCGGTTGGCGTCGCTCGCGGTGCAGCCGGTGACCCTGGCGCTGGCGGCGGGCACCGAGCGCTCCCTCGCGGTTCAGGGGCGCGATTCCGTCGGGTTACCCCTCGCGAGCGTGACGGTGACCTGGCGGTCGGATGCCCCCAACGTCGCCAGCGTGGACGCGAACGGCGTCGTTCGGGCCATCGCGCCCGGCACCGCCCGGATCAGTGCCGGCGCCACCGGCGTCGGTGGCGCGCTGAGCGCCGTGAGTACGGTGACCGTGACGCCTCCACTCGCGCCACTCGCCCAATGGCAACTCATCCGCGCCGGCCTCACCGATGACGCCTTTCTGGCCGCTTGGGACGATGGAGCGGGCACCACGTACGCGGCGGGTCAGAACGGCGCCCTGCTCCGCTCGGTGCGCGATGGCGCCTGGCAGGTCGTGCCGCTCAACACCACCGAAACGATTGTCGGCATCTGGGGCGCTTCGCCCACCGACGTGTGGCTGGTGGGATCCGGCGGGCTGATCCTGCACGGCAATGGCACCACCTTCTCGCGGCTGACGCCACCGGTGACGGGCGGAACGTGGCTCGAAGTGTGGGGGCTCTCCGCGAACGAGGTGTACATCTCCGGCGACCAGGGTCGCATCCTGCACTGGAACGGCACCGCGCTCGAGCTCATGGCGAGCGGCTCGAGCGATGAACTGTGGGGCCTCTGGGGCGCCAACAGCACGACGATCTTTGCGGTGGGCAACAACGGCACGGTGCTGCGCTACGATGGCACCGCCTGGCGCCGGCTGGCGACGCCGGACAACGCGCCGCTCTTCGATGTATGGGGCACGAGCGCGGGCAATGTGTTCGCCGTGGGCGTATCCGGAACCATCCTGCGCTTCGACGGCCTGACGTGGACACGCATGGTGACGCCCAGCGCCACCAATCTCTTCGCCATCCGCGGCCGCGCCTTCAACGACGTGTATGCCGTGGGCAACAACGGCGCGACCTGGTGGTTCGACGGCGCGAGTTGGCGCGCCCTCGCCATCGGCAACGGGCAGAATCTGCGGGCGCTGGCGCTGCGCGCCGATGGCTCGGCGAAACTGGCGGGCTGGTACGGCACCGTGGTCGGGCTCCGCGGCGCCGGAACGAACGCGGTCGCGACCACCGAGATCAGCGATCCCGCGCTGCTCGGCATCTACGGCAGCGGGTCCGGCCCGACCTTCGCCGTGGGCTACGGCGGCACCGTCCTGCGCCGCACCGCCACGGGAAGCTGGGTTCCGGAGGCGGTGCCGTCGGCGAACGATCTGTTCTCCATCAGCGGCAATGGCCCGAACGACATCGTGGCGGTGGGCGACACCGGCACGATCCTGCGCTACGATGGCAGCGCATGGCGGCGCGATGCCGCACCGACCACGCGCGTGCTGCGCGCCGCCTGGAGCAGTGGCGGCCAGCACATCCTCGCCGGTGAGCAGGGGTTGATTCTGCGATCGAACGGGGCCGGCTGGACGCCGCAAGCCAGCGGTACCACCCGCTTCCTGCGCGCCATCTGGGGCACCGATCCCACCAATGTGTTCGTCGTGGGGGATTCAGGCACGGTGCTGCGCTTCGACGGCGGTCGCTGGTCGGCGATGGCCGTGCCGACCACCCGCCGCCTGCGCGCCATCTGGGGTACCGGGCCCAATGACATCTTCGCCGTCGGGGATTCCGGCACCACGCTGCGCTTCGACGGCCTCACGTGGCAGTCGTTCGCGCCCAGAACGACGCGCGACCTGCGAGCCCTGTGGGGTCGCTCTCCCACCGACGTCTACGCCGTCGGCGACAGCGGCACCGTGCTACGCTACGACGGCGGTGGTTGGACGCCGCAGACGAATCCACTCGATCGGATTCTGTACGCCCTGTTCTCGCTGCCGGGCGGGAACGG
>JBDHVK010000187.1:0-7173 GCA_039809645.1 Gemmatimonas sp. | reverse complement strand
GTTAAACCGCGACAGCGCATACGTGGAGCGCATACGTGACGCGCAACCGCGGTTGAGCGCAGGACGTATGCGCCCCACGTATGCGCCAAACGTATGCGCTCCACATCTACGCAGTTCAACCGCTATTCGTCGCCCGCAACGCCCTCAACCGCATATCCCAGCGCCTTGAGCTTCGCCATCATATCCTTGCGCTCGACGCTCTTCATGTAGGCTTCTTCGGGCTCGATGGTCTTGCTCTTCACGAGACTCATCAGCGCGTCGTTCAGCGTCTCCATGCCGAGCTTGCGCTGCGTCTGGATGACGTTGTTGATCTGCACCGTCTTGTTCTCGCGAATGAGCGCGCTCACCGCCTTGTTCACGATCAGGATCTCACGCGCCGCGACGCGGCCGCCGCCGATCTTCTTGCAGAGCGTCTGGGAAATCACCCCCTTGAGTGATTCCGCCAGCATGATGCGGATCTGCTCCTGCCGGTCGGCGGGGTACTGGTCCACGATGCGGTTGATCGTACTCGCCGCCGTGCTCGTATGCAGCGTGCCGAACACCAGGTGACCCGTCTCGGCGGTCTCGAGCGCGATGGCGATCGTCTCGAGATCGCGCAATTCGCCCACCAGCACGATGTCCGGGTCCTCGCGCAGCGCGGCTCGCAGGGCGCTCTTGAACGACTCCGTGTGCACGCCCACCTGACGCTGCGTGATGAGACACTTCTTGCTCTGGTGGACGAACTCGATCGGGTCTTCAATCGTGATGATGTGATCGGAGCGCGTCCGGTTCATGAGATCGACCATCGCGCAGAGCGTGGTGGACTTGCCTGATCCCGTCGGACCGGTGACCAGCACCAGGCCCTTCGACAGGTTGCAGAGCGCCTGCACTTCGGCGCTGATCCCCATCTCCTCGACGGTCACCGTGCCGCTCGCAATGGTACGCAAGACGGCCGCGGTGCCCTTGCGATCGCGGAGCACATTCACGCGAAAGCGTGACAGTCCTTCGATCTCGTGCGCGAAGTCGGTGTCCCAGCGCTCGGCGAACTCCTTCTTGTTCTTCTCCGGCATGATCGACTTGAGCATCGCATCGACCTGCTCCGGTTGCAGCGGATTCTCGCCCTCGAGTCGCATGACGTCGCCGCCCAAACGGAAGATCGGCGGCTCTCCCACGCGCAGATGCAGGTCGGCCGCGCCGCGCGAGACCTGAATGCGCAGCAGCTTTTCGAGTGCGGCCTGCGCCTCCTCGCTGCTGGAGAACGGGCCGAACGGCGCATCGCTTTCCCGTCGGCGTACCGCACCCGCCGACGTTCCCGGCGTGCCGGTGGCCGGACGGTCGACCCACTGACGCACCCGAATGCGCAACAGCGACGGATCGTCCTCCTCCTGCTGCACGAGCCACTTCTTGTCGTTGAACTCGTAGAGGAACCGAATTCCGCTGCCGGCGATGATCGCCGGCTTGTCCTCGGGCTTGGCGAGCTCGCTGACCAGCGCGAGCACCTGACCCGACGTGAGCACCTGCGTGCTGACCTGCTGCAGTCCGGCCGGGGTGACGCACCGGATGGGTTGATCCCCCTCGAGCAGGATCAGCGACGCCGCGCCCGATTCCAGGCGCGGCAGGAGGCGGTCAAGTTGGGCCACGAGTGTCTGGGGCTGTCACGGTCAGGGCAGCGAATTCTCGAAACCGTCCCTAGGGACAGTTTCATGGCCGGCACGGCCGACAATACCGCAATATGACGATCAAGGGAGGGGTTGGGTGACAGGGAGGCTACCGCCCCCACACCGCCGGCAGCACCGCCGCCGTGCACAATGTCCCGAGGACCGTCATCACCGTCCGCACCCGACCGTTCCAGGACGGCAGCAGCCCGGACCGGGCGCCGGCCACATCCCACGAGAGCTGCCAGGCGCTCGACGCCAGCAGCATTCCGATGGCCAGCCGCGGGGGCACCTGCGGCAGCAGAGCGAACAGCCCGATGACCGACGGTACCGCCGCCGCCATCAGGCGCCCGAGATCCGGGCCATCCGGCGCCCGCACCAGCTCGGCCCCCCATCGGGCGCCACCAAGGAAGGTGAGAGTCAGCGCCGAGTACGCGACGAAGGCCTGAATGGCCGCCGCGCGTTGCGACGGGACGCCGTACATCAGCGTCAGGCACACGAGGAAGGGCACGAGCCCCGAACCACTGATCAGCCAGATGGCACGGCTCGGCATCGCCGGCGCCGCTGGAGTTCGCGAAGCAGTCATGCGCATAAGGTGCCTGCGATTGGCGCGCGACGGAATCGGGCGCTATATGTGCGGAATGCCCACCACCGCTTCGCGTCTCAACGTCTTCACCGAGTCCGTCATCCGGGGCACCACCCGCCTCGCGAATCAGTACGGCGCCATCAACCTCTCGCAGGGCTTTCCGGACTTCGATCCCCCGGAGGTCCTGCTCGAAGGGCTCGATCGCGCGCGCAACGGACCGTTTCACCAGTACGCGGTGACGTGGGGCGCGCCGCGCTTCCGGCAGGCGCTGGCCCGCAAGATCAGCCATTTCAGTGGCCTCGAGGTCGACCCGGACCAGCATCTGGTCGTCACCTGCGGCAGCACCGAGGCGATGATGTGCGCGATGATGACCGCCTGCAATCCGGGCGACAAGGTCATCGTCTTCTCGCCCTTCTACGAGAACTATGCGGCCGACGCGATCCTCTCCGGCGCCGAGCCGATCTACGTGCCGCTTCATCCGCCTGGCTTTGGCTTCGACGAAGACGACCTGAAGAAGGCGTTTGCACAGAATCCGAAAGCGATCGTCGTGTGCAACCCGTCGAATCCGAGCGGCAAGGTGTTCACGCGCGACGAGCTGATGACGATCATCAAGTACGCCGAGCAGCACGACGCCTGGATCATCAGCGATGAGCCCTACGAGCACATCGTGTACGCGCCGCACCAGCACGTGTACGTGAACACGCTGCCGGGCGCCTTCGAGCGCACCATCACGGTGAACTCGCTCTCCAAGACGTACTCCATCACGGGGTGGCGTCTGGGCTATGTGCACGCCCCGGCGCACGTGATCGCGCAGGCCAAGAAGGTGCACGACTTTCTCACCGTCGGTGCGGCGGCGCCGCTCATGGAAGCGGCGGTTGGCGCGCTGGAGCTGCCGCCGAGCTATTACGCGGGGCTCACCGAGCTGTACACCGCCAAGCGCACGCTCTTCCTCGACATCCTCAAGTCCACAGGGCTGTCGTACACGGAGCCGCAGGGCGCCTACTACGTGATGGTCGACATCAGTCCGCTCGGCTTCGCCAACGACACCCTTGCCAGCGAGTGGCTGATCAAGGAAATCGGCGTGGCCGGCGTCCCGGGCTCGAGCTTCTTCCGTGAGCCGGTGCACCATCTCGTGCGTTTTCACTTCGCCAAGCGCGAGGAAACCCTGCGCGCCGCCGGCGAGCGTCTCGCCCAACTCAGCGTGCGCGCGAACGCGGGACGCTGAGCGGCTGAGGGGCTGAGCGGCTGAGACGCTGAGACGCTGAGACGCTGAGACGCTGAGACGCTGTTGAGACGCTGATGAGATGCTGAGACTGGTGTCGCGCGGGTCGACGCCGCTCCTCGCGGGTTGCTCCCGTGCGGCGATACACGCCCACCGGTGGTGCGGGAGAGAGCTCGCGAGGCGTGTATCCCGCACGGGATCACACCCGCGCTGAGCGGCGCCGACCCGCGCGACACCGACTCGCACTCACCGCGCGTGCGGCGCGCCTCGATTCCCGGTGGGCGTGAGGGCAGGACGTCGAAACGGCGCTGCGATCTGAAACGGGATGCCGAAGGTATCCCCGTTTCGGAGCGAGCGCCGTTTCGGCGTCCTGCCCTCGCGCCACCTGCGCTCGCGGCTACATCGTCGCCGAGCGCCAGAGCAGGCCGAGCACGAGCACAATGAACACCATCATGGCGATCTGAAGTTTGCGCATGGTGGCTTACGGCCGGATCGGAAGAACGGTTCCGTCGAGGCGCTCGAGCGGCTTGATGCCCAGCAGATTGGCGAGCGTCGGGGCGATGTCCACCGTGCGGACCTTCTGGTCGCGGATGCCGGGTGTCACGCCGGCGCCGAAAAAGATGATCGGCACATGCGAGTCGTAGTCCCGTGGCGAGCCGTGCGACGCAATGTTGCCGCCCCAGGTGCTGTACGGCGTGAGCGTCACCACGACCTCGACATTGGACTGCGCGGGGAACTGGTGGGCCCAACGACGGGCGATATCGTCGGTCGCGGAATCGGCCAGAATCCTGGACCAGCGATCGACGCGCGCGATACCGGGCTGCGTACGGGCGGCGCGTGCGAACGCCTCGACGACACTGTCGAGATCGGCCGGCTTCCTGAAGGCCGCTCGGTTCACCAGCACGATCTGCTGGTCGAGCTCCACGGCTGTCGTGTCGATCTTGAGCGCCTTGAGCTGTGCGCGCACCGCGGGCATGAGCGGATACAGATTCGCGCGTACCGGCGTCGGCGTGATGTCGGTCCGGAGTTCCGGGATGGATCCCACGCCATGATCGGCGGTGAGCACGAGCGTGACCCGGCTCGAATCGCGCAGCTTGTACAGCGAATCGAGAAACACACCCAGCGTACGATCGAGCCGCAGGACCTGGTCGTGCATCTCCCGTGAGTCGGGGCCGTAGTTGTGGCCGATCACATCGGTCGCGCTGAGCGAGAACGACAGCAGGTCCGTGGATGCGCCCTTGCCCAGTTGCATCGCCTCGAGGCCGTGCAGCGCCAGCGCGACCGTGACCTCGTCCATGAAAGGCGTGATGCGGATTTCGCTGCCGGCTTCGATGGGGTCGTCGCTGATCTTGTGGGGGAACATGAAGTTCTTGCCCGCCATCTCGAGCGGTACGGAGTCCGGCTCGGGATAGTCAGCGACAGGTCGGAGCAGGTCCCAGGTCTTGCCCGCGTAGCCGAAGATCAGGTTGCGCTCGTTGAACTGCTGCAGCCACTTCGGAACATCCTTGCGATAGTAGGTGCTCGTCAGAAAGCGCCCGTCGATGGCGTACCAGTACACATCGCTCTTGGAGCTACCGATCGGCAGGATCGCCGCGCGGTCCTTCATCGAGACCGAGAGCGTCTTCGTGTTCTTGTCGGCCGCCTTCATCCAGTCGGCGAGTGTCGTCCCCTTGAAGCGCCGCGGGGACGCCCCCGGTCCGTAGCCGCCCTGCACGAGCGGATAGCCGTTGTCTTCCACGCCCTCGCGATTGAGCATGATGCCCGTCGATCGCGGAAAGCGTCCCGAGAGCAGTGTCGCGTGCCCCGGCGCCGTTTCGGTGATGGCGTGATCATGATGGGCGTTCGTGAAACGCGCGCCGCCCTTGACGAGTCGCGCGAGTCCCCCCGTGAGCTGCGGACCGAACTGATCGAGGTACTCCGCCTTGAACTGATCGACGGCGATGAGCACCACGAGGGACGGCTTGGCGGGCTGTGACGGCGATGGCGTGGGGCGAGCCCCCTCGTGACGTGGGGCCGCCGCAAGGAGCAGCAGCGCGGTCGCCGGAAGGACAAGGAGTGAGCGCATCATGGGCCGAATGTGCCGGGGCGATCGGGGGGTGGCAAGCGATCCAGGGATGACCGATGGCGGAACGGCGGGGAAAGCACGATGTTTGGGTCCGATTGCCCCGTCGGGGCTGTGGCGTGGTACCCTCTGCACGTCGGGCTGGTCCGTGCCCCACGTGCCCGTGATCCCATTTCAGGAGTTCCTGGCGTGAGTTCGAGTTGGCGCTCGGCGCCCGCCACGCGCGTGATTCTGCGCAGCGTTGTGCTCTACCTGCTGCTCGTGGCCGTCGCCACCGCGGCGTGGGAAGTGCTGCCGCGGGGCAATGCCGATATTCCATCGTCGCTCGATGCGCTCTTCGGCAAGGCGGACGCCGTGTCGAAGCAGCAGTCGGCCGCGCCGCTCGACGAGGGAACGCTGGCGTTCACCATGGCGGTGGCGATGGCGGCGGCCTCGCTGCTCTCGCTGCCGGTGGCGTGGATCTACCAGCTGACGCGCGCCAAGCGCGGCTATCAGCAATCGGTGGTGCAACTGCTGATCATCCTGCCCACCGTGGTGAGCGGCATCGTGTTGCTCGTGAAGTACTCGGTCACGCTCGCCTTCTCGCTGGCGGGCATCGTGGCGGCGGTGCGCTTCCGCAATTCGCTCGATGACAGCAAGGACGCGGTGTATGTGTTCCTGGCCACCGGCCTGGGGCTCGCGGCCGCCGTGAACATGCCCGTGGCGTTCGTGCTGAGTGTGGGCTTCAACGTGCTGGTGCTGGCGCTCTGGTTCACCGACTTCGGTCACGCGCCGATGGAGCTCGACGGACGCATGGCCGAGAAGCGGCTGCAGCGCGCCAAGCAGATGGCGCGGACAGGCACCTTCGTGGCACGCATGGATGAAGAGGTGCTGCGCAACATGACCACCGACCAGCTCGAGGGGCTGGCCGAGCGCGCGTTCCGGCGCGCCAAGGCCAACAACATGACGACCGAGATGCCGGTGGTGATCGAGGAGCGCACGCTGCGGCTGACGACCAGCGACCCCTCGATGATGCGCCGCGTGCTCGAGCCGCGTCTGGCCGAGCATACGAAGACGTGGCGATTCGGCGGCATGCAGCAGGCGGAGGGGACCACGGTGCTCGAGTACCGCATTCAGCTCAAGAAGAAGACCGGTCCGGAGGAGTTGCTCACGCTCGTCCGCGCCGCCGGGGCGTCGCAACTCGCCGCCGTCGAATTGGAATAGTGCCCTTCGCCACCCGGAGAGATCGCATGCGTGCGTGGATTCGTGCCCTGCTCGTGCTGCCCGTGGTTCTCGTCAGCACCGTCGCGCAGGCCCAGCAGACGGTGAAGCCTGCCAAGGCGTCGGGCGAGCCCAAGGAGAAGAAGCCGCCCCACCCCAAGCTCTTCCGGAGTGAAGCCCCACTCGAGATGACCTTCACGATCAACGTGAAGCAGATCAAGAAGGACCGGAACGCCGACGCACCGTGGCGCCCGGCGACGCTGACGTACAAGGATTCGACCGGCAAGGAGATCGTGGTGCCCGTGCAGGCCAAGACGCGCGGGATCTGGCGGCTCAAGAACTGCGATTTTCCGCCCATCCGCATCAAGGTCTCGAACAAGACGGCCAATCATACGCTGCTCGAGGACGCCGACGAGCCCAAGCTCGTGAACGTCTGTCGCAACACCGACAGCTACGAGTCGTACATCGT
>JBDHVK010000186.1:0-7270 GCA_039809645.1 Gemmatimonas sp. | reverse complement strand
TGCCGCTGCCGGTCATGGCGCAGGCCAGTACGTCCTTCCCTTCGAGCGCCGGCGGAATGGCCTCTCCCTGAATCGGCGTGGGACGGGCAAAGCCCAGGTCCTTGAGGCCGTGGAGGAGGCTCGGATGCAGATTGAGCGAACTGAAAGTGGTCATGCCGGAAGCTAACGGACTTGCCGGCGCTCGTGTCAGCGTGGCAGCAACTCGGCCAGTCGCTGCCACGAGAGGTCCACGGGACACGTGACCGGAGGGCCGTCGCCGCGCAGCAGTGCCGACGACGACTCGATATTGCGGCCGATGTCGGCATCCCCCGGCGAGAGGGTGCGCGCCCAGCAGAGGAAGGCAAAGGCGGAGAGCTCATCCCCTCGCTGATGCAGCGCGTCGGCCATGCTGTTTGCGAATACCACCGCGGCCGGACGATTCTGCGCAAATGCGCGCTGGACGCCGGGTCGCACGAGTGCCTGTCCGAGTTCGAGCGCCGCCGACGCATCGCCGGCGCGCACGAGGCAGAACGCGCGATTGGCGAGATAGGGCGCCTCCGCCTGCGCGAGGACGTCGTCACCGCCAAGCACCTGCAGCCCTTCGCCGGTGTCCCCGCGTTCACACAACAGCACCGACAGATTCACGCGCGCCGACCACGAGTCGGTATTGGCCGCGAGCATTGCCCGGTAGAACGGCTCGTCGCCACCGGCCCACACGGCGGTGCGCCGCGCGCTGAGCGTGGTGCCGGCCAGCAGCAGCGCGAGGCCGAGTACGGCACTGATCGCGAGCCCGGCCTTGTTCCCACCGCTGCGTGCTGCCACACCAATACGGGCCACCATGACGGCCAGCCAGGCGGCGACGCCCACGAGCGGGAGGTACAGGTAGTGATCGGCGACCGTCGAGATTCGCTGATAGCCGAACGGCACGAGCCCGAGCACGGGAAGCAGCAGCAGTACGATCATCGCCAGGGCGGCGGCGACACCGCGCCCCTCGTGGTGCGAGCGGCGCGCCAACCAACCGCTCACCGACACCACCAGCGCGAGCACCAGGAGCCCGGGCCAGATGGCGGAGCGGTGGGCCAATAGCCACACGGGGGTGCGCCCGTAGTCGGCCGCCAGCGCCGAGGGCCACACGACGAGACGGGCGTAGAACCCGAGGGCATCGAGCGCCACGAGGGGTCGCGTGGCGAGCGCTACCTCCGCCCCGGCCGACTGCGCGCGCGTGGTGATCACGATCGCGCCAAGGGTCATCAGCACCCAGGCGGCCAGCAGTGGCAACCGTGGCCGGAGCGGCGGGCGCCGCATCAACCACGTGCACATGGCAAAGGCCAGCGGGACGCCGGCCACCTGAGGTTTGCACAGCAGCGCCCCGGCGAACGCCATCAACGCCGTGCCCGCGCTCGCGAGCGAGAGGCGCGGTCGGGTCAGCGCAAGCCATGCGGTCAACGCGAGCGTCGTGGCCGCCAGATCACGGGCACCGGAGATCCACGCCACGGCGGCGACTTGCGCCGGATGTACGGCAAAGAGCGCGGCGCCGGCCAGGACGCCGAGCGTCCGTGCGTCGACGGCGCGTGCGTCAGGGCGTTCGCCAACGCGTGAGTCCGCGCGATCCGGCGCATCGTGGGGTGCGGAGGCATCGAGCCACTCGCGCAACAGCAGCATCACCAACCCGACGTTCACGAGGTGCAGCAGCAGGTTGAGCACCCGGAACGGCCAACTCTCACCGTGGCCGACCTGATAGACGAGGGCCCAGATCGTCCGCATCAGCGGGACGTACAACCCGAACGCGGGGCCGCGCCACACGTTCGCGAAGGCCCCGCTGCGCACGTCGGGATTGTCGAAGATGTGCTCCCCGTCGTCCCACGACAGGGGCGGCGCACCGAGCAGCGGAGTGTACACCACCAGCACGGCGGCGACGATGGCCGCGGCTCCCGCATACCGCACACTCCGCATGGCGCTCCGTCGTCAGCCCGTCGCGGCAATCTCCTCGCCGGGATTGATGAACTGGTCCTGTTCCAACTGATATTGCCTATTGTACAGGTCCCGGTAGCGTCCGCCAAGCGCGAGGAGCTGCTGGTGCGTGCCGCGCTCCACGATCTCGCCCCGTTCGAGCACCAGGATCTGCTCGCTGCTGGTGATCGTGGACAGGCGATGCGCAATGACGAAGGTGGTCCGGCCGGCGCGCAGTCGGCGGAGCCCTTCCTGAATGAGATGCTCGCTCTCGGAGTCGAGGCTCGAGGTGGCTTCGTCGAGAATGAGCACGCGCGGGTCGGCGAGGATGGCCCGTGCGATGGCCACGCGCTGGCGCTGCCCACCCGAGAGCTTGACGCCGCGCTCGCCCACGATCGTGTCGTAGCCCTGCGGGAACTGCGAGATGAACTCGTGCGCATTGGCGATCTTCGCCACGTGCATGATCTCCTCGTCGGTCGCGCCGGGCTTGGTGAAGGCGATGTTCTCCTTCACGGTGCCGTCGAACAGGAAGTTGTCCTGCATCACGACGCCCAGATGCCGGCGATAGTCGCGCAGCTTGAGGTCACTCACCGCCTTGCCGTCCACGGTGATGCGCCCGTGCTGCGGCTGCGCGAAGGCCATGATGAGCGAGATGAGCGTGCTCTTGCCGCTGCCACTCGAGCCGACGAGTGCGGTGGTCGTCCCGGCCGGTGCGTCGAACGTCACGTGCTTGAGCACCGGGACATCCGTCTCGTACTCGAAGCTCACATCCTCGAAGGCCACATGCCCCACCACGCTCGGCACGTCCTGCTTGGCGGCGTCTTCCTGATCCTCGGTGGCCATGTCGCGCAGCTCGCGGATGCGATCCAACCCCGCGAACGCCTCGGTGATCTGCGTCCCGATGCTCGCCACCTGCACGAGTGGCGCGGTGACCATGGCAATGAAGAACACGAAGGTGAGCAGTGAGCCGAGCGTCATGCGCCCGCTGATCACATCGCCGCCGCCCACGTACATCGCGATGACGCCGATGACGCCGACCACCGCGAACCCCAGCGTGCCGGTGAGCGACGTGCCGGTGATGGTCTTGGCGATGTTCTCGAACAGCTTCTGGACGCCCTTGCCGAAGACCTGCTTCTCGCGCTCTTCGGCCGTGTAGACCTTGATGAGACGAATACCGCCCAGCGTTTCCGTGAGGCGTCCGGTGACTTCGGCCTGGATGATGCTCCGCTCGCGGAAGATCGGGCGCAGCCGCTTGAAGGCGATGCTCATCCCCACCGCGAACAGCAGCAGGAAGACCACCGTGGCCAGTGTGAGGCGCCAGTTGAGATAGATCAGCACGCCGAGCGCCGCCGTCGCACTCAGGATGCCGCCGGTGAGCTGAATGAGCCCGGTGCCGATGAGATTGCGGATCCCTTCCGGATCGTTCATCACGCGGTTCACGAGCACGCCGCTCTTGGTGCTGTCGAAATAGCGCACCGGCAGGCGAATGAGATGCCCCTGCACCTCCTCACGCAGCCTCGCGATGGCCTGCTGCGCCGCAACGCTCACCACCTGCGACAGCGCGTAACCGGTGATGGACTGCACGATCGTGGCGGCAAGACCCGCCAGGGCAATGAGCCCGAGGAGATGCAGATCCTTGTTGGGGAGCACTTCGTCGAGCACGCGCTTCGTGCTGTACGGCAACACGAAGCCGGACGCGCGGCTGATCAGCATGAGCACGAGACCAATGCCGACGGACCGGCGGTGCTCCCACATCAGGGCGCGCGCTTCACCCCATGCGCGCTTGCTGTCGTACTTGGGCTTGCCTTTCGCTGGCGGATTCATAGTCCCGTCAATCTAGGGGCTCGCCTGCGGCGTCGCGACAACTGACGAGGTGGGGGACACCGAACGAGGATCGGTGTGATGGCCCCCATACCGATCCTCGTCAGTTGTCCCCCACCTCGTGTGTTGTCGCGCCCAACGGGCGCCCTTACATGGACCGCGCCACCAACGCCTCGATCTGCTTCAACTGCGACGCGTTCGGCAGCGCCCCCCGCATCGCCTGCGTGTTGTCCTGCACGTACTTCACCTGCGCGGTTCCCGGAATGACGCACGTCACCGCGGGGTTGGCCAGGATGTACTTGAGAAACACCTGCGCCCACGTCGCCGCTTCGAACTCCTTGGCGAACTCCGGCACCGGGGTGTTGAGCACGTTCTGAAAGACGCGCGTCCGACCGAATGGCAGGTTCACGAGCACGCCGATCCCCTTGTCCTTGGCCAACGGCAGGATGCGCTCGGCGGCGTTGCGATTGTCGGCGGCGTAGTCGATCTGAATGAAGTCGAGCTTCTCGCGGTTCATGAGCTGCTCGAGTGCCGCGTACTGCTGATCGCTGCTCGTCGTCACGCCCACGTAGCGGATCTTGCGGGCCTGCTGCATCTCGCGCAGCACCGGCAGCAGGGTGGCCGTGCCGCCGAGATTCCAGACCTGCATCAGGTCGATGCGGTCGGTCTTGAGCTTCGCGAAGCTCTCCTGCATCTGCGCCACGCCGGCGGCCACGTCGGTGCCGCGCACACTCACCTTGGTGGCGAGGAACAACTTGTCGCGAATCCCCAGCTCACTGACGAGCTCGCCGGTCACGGCCTCGGCAGCTCCGTAGCTCGGCGCCGTGTCGATCAGCTTGCCCCCCAGTGTGGGGAACAGACGCAGGGTGTCGCGAATGGGCGCCTTCTCGGCTTCGGTCGTGACATCGAAGCGTCGCGCCGTGCCGATCCCCACCGCCGGCAGCACTTCACCGGTGGATGGAATGACGCGGGTGATCAGCTTCCCCTGCGCCGCGGCATCGCTCGCCTCAGGGGCCAGCAGGGCGTGGCCGGTTCGCGGCGCAAGGAGGGCGCCAAGCCCCAGCCCCAGACCCGCGCGCAGGGCGTCGCGGCGGGAAAGATCGGAACGGAAGTCAGTCATGAAAACGGTCAGGTGCGGGAGATGTGATGAAGCTGCCACCACACCGCCCGCACCCACAACCCACCGCGTCCGGTCGGCGGGTTGTGTGTCCCGGTCGGCTTTCACCGCCGGGATCCCGCCTGTCCGTGACCTACTGATCCATCAGAAGTGCAACAGCGCGCTGTCGTCTTCCGCGGGCTCGTCGAACGGGATGATCTCCGCCGCCGAAACGCGGCTCGGCCGGGCCGCCTTCACTGGCGCCTTCGACGCCGCGGCCACGCGCTTCACAGCCTTGGGGCCGGCTGTGAACGTCGGCGTGTGCACGGCCGCCGACGACTTCCTGGTGCCACTGATCTCGAACTGCCCGAGCATCGCCTGCATGTGCGCCGCCTGGCTCGCGAGCTCCTCGGCCGCCGACGCGGACTCTTCCGAGTTCGCCGCCACCTGCTGCGTCACGAGGTTCATCTGCTCGATCGCCGTGTTCACCTGCGACACACCGGTCTGCTGCTGCTCGCTCGCCGCCGAGATCTCGCCCATCACCGCCGAGACCTGCTCCGACCGCTTCGCGATATCGTCGAGCGCCTGCACGACTTCACCCGTGAAGGACACGCCATCCTGCGCGTGCTTGCCCGATTCCTCGATGAGCTCCGCCGTCTGCTTGGACGCATCCGCCGCGCGCATCGCCAGGCTCCGTACTTCTTCCGCCACCACCGCGAAGCCCTTGCCGGCGTCACCCGCTCGCGCCGCTTCCACGGCGGCGTTGAGCGCCAAGAGGTTCGTCTGGAAGGCGATTTCATCGATCGTCTTCACGATCTTGGCCGTGCGCACCGACGAGTCGCGAATCCGATCGACGGCCGCCGACAGCTGCTCCATCGACTTCACGCCCCGCGCCGTCGCCGTGCGGGCTTCCTCCGCCATGCGCTTGGCGTCCTTCGCATTGCCCGCCGACTGCTGCGCCATGGACGTCATCTCGTGCAGGCTCGACGACACCTCTTCGATCGTGCTCGCCTGCTCCGAGCTCGCCTGCGCCAGCCCCTGCGATCCGTTCGAGATCTGGCCGGCCGCCGACGCCACCTGCTCCGACGCCATCGCCACATCGCCCAGCGCTTCGGCGAGATCCGCCACCGCCTTGTTGAGCGCGTCCTTGATGCGGGCGTGGTCGCCCTTGTACTGGCCGGTCACGCGAACCGTCAGGTCACGCGCCGCCACCTTCTCGAGCACCTGCGCCGCTTCGTTCACCGGGTTGATCACGGCGTCGAGCGTGTCGTTGATGCCCTGCACCAGCTCGTGATAGGACCCCTGGAACGCCTCGGCCCGACCACGCGTCTGCAGGCGCCCTTCGCGACCCGCTTCGGCCAGGACCAGCGTTTCACTCACCAGGTTGCCGATCACTTCGCGCACCTTCGTATAGGAGGCGATCGACGCCTGCGCCTTGCCGATCATGTTGTCGACCGTACGCGCCACATCGCCCAGTTCGTCCTTGCGCGTGTAGTTGAGCGGCTTGGTCTGCGGAATCACGTTCACCGTGGTATCGCCGTGCGTGAGCGCATCGAGCCCCTTGTCGAGCGCCGAGATGCACACCGACTGCAGCTGCTCCGCGCGTGCCGCCACTTCGGCAATGGGCGTCGTCAACGACCTGGTCAGCAGGATGCCAAGCGTCAGCGCGAGCACCAGCGCCACCAGGATCGCCGCGATGATCGTGTACTCGCCGCGCGAGTACATCGCCTGGATCTCTTCGGACCGCGTGGTGGCTGTTAGCCCGACGCGCGCGCTCAGCGAATCGAACGCCTGCAGCAGCGCGTTGTACGCCGCGCGCGAGTCTTTGAGCGAAAAGTCCGTGGCCTCGTTCAGCTTGCCGGCCGCGAGCAGGTCGACGACATGGTTGTAGTCAGCTAGGTACGCCGCTTCGCGTTCCTTGAGTCGCTGGAACAGCGAATCGGCCTCCGGGCTGCGCGGCACCTTGTCGAACGCCGCCTTGGGCTTCTCGACCTGTTCGACCAGTGCCTTGGCCGCATCGGCCTGGTAGCCCTTGACCAGTTCGGGCTTGTTGGCATGCGATGCGACCACCATGCCCATCTCGTACCGACGGATCGATCCGAGGCCTACCGAATACGCCGCAACTTCCTTGAGTTGGGGGACGGTCCGGCTTGTGACTTCGTCGGACCTGTTCTTGATGGAGGACATCGCAACGAGACCCACGATGCCGAGGGCTGCGCCAATGGCAGCCACGGACGCAAAGCCACCAATCAGCTTCGATCCGATTTTCACGTTTACCAGCATGACGACCTACCTCAGCGGTTCGGGCGGACAGGCCCGGAAACTCCACACATGGCTCCGGCTCGACCCTCGGCATCGGGGGCACGGACACGACCACGGCGCAGAGCCAACCCGCCGGTGCGAGTGGCCCTTGTGCGCGATTAT
>JBDHVK010000185.1:0-7283 GCA_039809645.1 Gemmatimonas sp. | reverse complement strand
AGGTCGATCAGCAACGCGACGGCGTCGACGCGGCCGAAGAAGGCGGCGAGATGAAGCGGCGTCCACCCGTCGCTGCTGCGGAGTACGCGGGCATCGTCGTCGTTCTCGATCGCGGCGCGAAGGATGGCGAGTTCGCCGAGCGCGGCGGCCTCGCACGCATCGTAGCTGCGTCCGCGGAGGAACATCGGGGCGAGCTCGGCGGCACCCACGTAGCAGGCGTGCAGGACCAGCGATTCGCCGCCAGGGCCGCGCATGGTGGCGATCGTGGGATCGTCGCGGAGCATCCGCTCGATCGTGACCTGGTCGCGCGTGCGGATGGCGGCCAGCAGGGCATCGGGGGCAGTGGGGACCATACGTTCGGAAATTCTACATGCCTGTGACGCAATACGCTTGGCCCCTGGGCGAGGGGGCGGCGCAGATTGGAGAGGCGTCTTTCGGGGACGTTCGGGGGCTGGCGGTCGGATCTCGCACGGAGGCACGGTGAGCACAGGGGGGCGCGGAGTCCGTCAACGGCGCGCTGCGGGCGTCGCGGCGATGGTGGGAGGGCTGCTGGCCGGGTGTACGCCGAAGGTGAGCCCCCTCACGCCAGGGCAGGGACCAATCGTCATCGCCCATCGTGGCGCGAGTGGGCATCGCCCGGAGCACACACTCGAGGCGTATCGGCTCGCGGTGCAGATGGGCGCCGACTACATCGAGCCCGACCTCGTCAGCACCAAAGACGGCGTGCTGGTGGCGCGACACGAAAATGAAATCGGCGGCACCACCGACGTGGCCAGCCGCTTCCCGACGCGCCGGACGCGCAAGGTGGTGGACGGCGATACCATCACCGGCTGGTTCATCGAAGACTTCACGCTCGCTGAACTGCGTACGCTGCGCGCGAAGGAACGGCTCGCGTTCCGGTCGCACGCGTACGACGGGCAGTACGCGGTGCCCACCTTCGAGGAGGTGCTCGCGCTCGCCGACTCGCTCGGACGTGCCCGCGGCCGCGTGGTCGGGGTGTACCCCGAGACCAAGCACCCCACGTACTTCCGGGCCATCGGCCGGCCGCTCGAACCGGCGCTCCTGCGCACCCTGTCGGCACACGGCCGCAACCGGCGCGATGGCGCGGTGTTCATCCAGAGCTTCGAGGAGGGCAATCTGCGCGCTCTGCGCCGTGAGACACGGGTGCCACTCGTGTACCTGCTCTCCGGTGCCACACTCACGCCCGCTCGGCTGCGCGATATCGCGACCTTCGCCGATGCCATCGGGGTGAATCAGCGCATGCTGGTCGGAGCAGACTCGGCCGCCGTGCCCACCACGCTCGTGCGCGATGCCCACGCGGCGGGGCTGCTCGTGCACGTGTGGACCATGCGACCGGAGCCGACGTTTCTCGCCAAGCGCTACGGTGGTGATCCGATCGCCGAAGTGCGGGAGATGGTCCGGCTCGGCGTTGATGGGATCTTCGGAGACTTTCCGGATCAGGTGGTGGAGGGAGTAGGGCGGCGTTAGATCGACGACGTCAGCGGTCCTGATGCCTACCCCCTCTTTCCCTCCCCCCTGACGTCTGAGGGGTTCCGCCGCTCGCCCCCCGCTCCAACTTGCAGTATGACCGACATCCTCGACCCCGCCCCCACACGCGACGAGAAGGACGAGCCCCTTCGCGAGGACATCCGGCTGCTTGGACGTCTCCTCGGTGACGCCGTGCGGGAGCAGGAGGGCGACGAGGTCTTTCAGGTCGTGGAGCAGACGCGGCGTGCCGCGATTCGCTTTGCGCGCGAAGGGAAAGCCGAGGATCGTGCGGCGCTGCACGAGCTGCTCGATGCGCTCCCGCCGGATACGATGCTCAGCGTGGTGCGCGCGTTCGCGTACTTCCTGCAGCTCGCGAACATCGCTGAGGACACGCATCGGGCTCGGCGTCGGCGAGCGCATGAACGCCTCGGGTCGCCCGCTCGTGAGGGAACGCTGGCGTTCGCAATCGATGCCGTGCGGCGCGACATCGGCGACGACCGCGAGGCGCAAGCGCGGCTCGCGGCGTTCTTCGCCGAGGCGTTCGTTTCACCGGTGCTCACGGCGCACCCCACCGAGGTGCAGCGACAGAGCACGCAGGTGGCGATGCAGCAGATCGCCGACCTGCTCGAGCGGCGCGATCGGCAGCAGCTCACCCCGGAGGAGCAGGCCGACACCGACGAGCAGCTGACGCGACACGTCCTCACGCTCTGGCACACCCGGCTGGTGCGCACGGAACGGCTGCGCGTGCTCGACGAAGTGAAGAACGGTGTCGGCAATTTCCGGAGCACGTTCTTCACCGAAGTGCCACGCTTGCACGCCAACACGCTGACCGTGCTGCGCGAGCGTTTCCCCGACGTCGACTGGTCGCTCGGGCCGTTCCTGCGCATCGGTAGCTGGATCGGTGGCGATCGCGACGGCAATCCGTTCGTGACGGCGGAGATCCTGCGCGAAACGCTGCGACTGCAAAGTGCGGCGGCCTTCGACTTCTACCTGCAGGAGATCCACGCGATCGGGCAGGCGCTTTCGATCTCGCGCATGCTGCATCCCGCCACGCCGGCCCTGGAGGCGCTCGCTGCCCGCTCTCCCGACACGAGCGTGCAGCGCATGGACGAGCCGTATCGTCGCGCGCTGAGCGGCGTGTACGCGCGCGTGGCGGCGACCATGCAGGCGTTCGAGCTGCCGCCCCCCACGCGGGGGGCGCTCGGGGCTGCCGAGCCGTATCGTGATGCGGCGGCGCTGCTGGCCGACCTCACGGTCATTCAGGACGCGCTCGTGCAGACCAATCTCGCGGTGCTCGCCAGTGGTCGGCTCGCGCGGTTGCGCACGGCGGTGGAGGTGTTCGGGTTTCATCTCGCCGCGCTCGACTTGCGGCAGAATTCCGACGTGCACGAGCGCGTCGTGGCCGAGCTGCTGGCGCGCGCCGGGGTGTGCGCGTCGTATGCCACGCTCGCGGAGCCCGAGAAGATCGCACTCCTCGCACGCGAAGTGGCCGGGACGCGCCCGCTCTACTCCCCGCATCTCAGCTACAGCGAGGAGACGGCGGGTGAACTCGATATCGTCTTTGCCGCGCAGACGCTGCGCCTGCGCTACGGAGCGGCGGCGCTGCCGCACTACATCATTTCCAAGTGCGACGGTGTGAGCGACCTGCTCGAGGTGGCGCTGTTGGTCAAGGAAGCGGGGCTGGCGGCCGGCGGTGACACGCCAGCGCTCGGGCTCGACATCATTCCGCTCTTCGAGACCATCGCCGACCTGCGACGCGCCGGCGACACGATGCGCGCGGCATTTGCCCTTCCCGCGTATCGCGCGCTCGTGCGCAGCCGCAAGGATAGGCACGAGGTCATGCTCGGCTACTCCGACTCCAACAAGGACGGCGGCTTCCTGACGAGCGGGTGGGAGCTCTATCAGGCCGAGCTCGCACTGATGCAGGTGTTCGGCGAGGCGGGTGTGCATCTGCGCTTCTTCCACGGCCGCGGTGGGAGTGTGGGGCGCGGCGGCGGGCCGAGCTACGAGGCGATTCTCGCCCAGCCGGCGGGTGCGGTGCGCGGGCAGATCCGTCTCACCGAACAGGGCGAGGTGATCGCGTCGAAGTACGCGACGCCAGAGGTTGGGCGTCGCAACCTCGAATTGCTGGTGGCGGCGACGCTCGAGGCCACGTTCACCGATCACGAGAATCAGGCCGATCGCGCCACCATCTTTCATCCGCTCATGGAGCGGCTGTCGACCCACGCGTTCGCGGCGTATCGCGCGCTGGTGTACGACACGCCGGGCTTCACCCGCTACTTCCGTGAGAGTACGCCGCTCGCCGAGATCGCCACGCTCAACATCGGCAGTCGCCCGGCGAGCCGGAAGCCGAGCGAGCGCATCGAAGATCTGCGGGCCATTCCGTGGGTGTTTGCCTGGGCGCAATGCCGCTGCATGCTGCCCGGGTGGTACGGCTTCGGGAGCGCCGTGGACGCGGTGCTCGCCGAGTCACCCGATGCGCTGTCGGTGCTGCAGCGCATGGGGCACTCGTGGCCGTTCTTCCGCACCCTGCTGTCGAACGTGGACATGGTGCTCGCCAAGAGCGACCTGCGCGTGGCGTCGCGCTATGCGGAGCTGGTGACGGATGCGTCGCTACGCACGGCGGTATTCACGCGCATCGAGGCGGAGTGGGCGCGCACGCGTTCGGCGCTGCGTGCCATCACGGGGCAGGAGCTGCTGCTCGCCGACAATCCGTTGCTGGCGCGCTCGATGGCCACTCGGTTTCCGTACATGGACCCGCTCAATCACCTGCAGATCGCGTTGCTGGCGCGGCACCGGCAGACCTCGGCCGCCGGCGGCGAGATCGACGACTTCGTGCGACGGGGCATTCACATCACGATCAACGGCATCGCGGCCGGGCTGCGGAACAGCGGATAGCGCGCGGGTCAGGAGTGCGAAGTGCGCCACGCCTCGAGCGCCGCGACGCGCGCTTCGAGCGAGGCGAGGGCGTCGGGCGATGCCGACCGCGTGGCTGGCGGCGCGGCCGGCGCCGCGAGTGGTTGCGCCGGCGATGGCGCGGTCGCGGTCGCGGGCGCGGGCGTAGGCGCGGGCGGCATCGTGAGCGGGCGCGTTGGCGGCAGCGTCACGCTGGCCTTCGCGCGATCGACACCTGCGGTCATGAGTCGCAGGAGCACCCGGCCGGGCGCGCCGCCCCAGGTCCAGTTCCAGAGACGCTCGCCGAGGTTGGCGCGCAGCGGCGACCGGAGAAGGCCGACAAGCGCGAGCCCGCGCATGGTGTACGCGGCGTAGAGCACGATCGCCCCCGGACGCGACACCGCGAACCAGCCCGGGCGGAGTTCGGTGCGCATGGTGGCCACGACCCACTCGCGCATCGCGAAGGTGAGGACGAACATCGTGCCCAGCAGGATCACCTGGCGGCGCCGCTTGGCCACGATGGCGGGATTGGCGCGCAGCTGTTGTCGTTCGGCGTCGTGCTCGTCGCGCAGCGCTGCAAAGCCACGCATGAGCACCGGCACGTCGAAGCCCCGGGTCACCAGCAATCGTGCCTGGTGGACCGTCTGCGCCAGACGCCCCCACACGACGGCGGCGAAGAGCACCATCGGCAGAATGATGTCGATGTTGCCGGTGTAGGCGTTGCGGAGCAGGCGCAGCAGCACGGGCGCGAGGAGTAGCGCGCCAATGGTGACCACAGTGATCTGGGTGAGCTCACCGGCAAAGAGTCGCACCGGCAGCGGGATCTCCACGCCGCGCAACGCCTCGACATCGAGCGCGTCGGTGATGGCCTCGGCGTTGGCGAACCGGTCGTCGGGTGTCTTGGCGAGACAGCGATCGATGACCTCCGCAAGACGCGGCGGCACATCCGGGCGCAGCGACGTCACCGTGGGGACCGTCTCCGTGAGCTGACGGACGAGGATCTTGGCGGTGGTGTCGCCCGCCATCGCACTGTGTCCCGTGAGCGCAAACCAGGCGACGAGCCCCAGCGCGTAGAGGTCGCTCCGACCGTCGAGCACATCGCCCGAGGCCTGCTCGGGGCTCATGTATTCCGGCGTACCCACGACTTCACCCACGCGGGTGAGCCCCGCGCGCGTGGCACCGGCGCTGGTGGGCGCGACGTGGACGGAGCGCGAGATGCCGAAATCCATGAGCAGCGCGCGCCCCGTGGCGCGCTCGATCATGATGTTGTCGGGCTTGATGTCGCGGTGGATGACCCCGCGCCCGTGAGCGTAGGCGAGCGCGTACGCCATGTCCTGCAGCAGCCGCACCACTTCGCGCACCGACATCGGTCCGGCTCGCGCCACGAGCTCGGCGACGCTCTCCCCCTCCACGAACCCCATGGTGTAGGCCAACAGCGCGGGGCGCTCCTCCACGCTGAACACCGGCACGATGTTCGGATGCGAGAAGCTTGCGGCCGTGCGCGTTTCGCGCAGGAAGCGCTCACGGAGGTCCGGCTGCGACGCGAACTCGGCGGGGAGGACCTTCAACGCAACGGGGCGGTCCAGCTGGCGATCACGCGCCAGATAGACCGCCCCCATGCCGCCCTGCCCCAGCAGCCGCTCAATGGCGAACCGATCGCCAAGTGCACTCCGCAACTCGGTGATCGCGTCGGCCATGCGTGTCTACTCCATTGCGAATTCGCGGTTGAACGCCACCGCGAACTGGAAGGTCTTGGCCTTGGTCCGCGACTCCATCATGTCGGCGACGCGTTCGAGACGCGCGGTGATGGCCATGATCTTCTCCTGGGCCATGCGCCCCATCTCGTTGAGTCCCTCGATCTTGTCGATCGCCCAGAACTTGATGAGGTCTTCCACGATGCGGATGTAATCGCGCGGGCCGTAGATGCCGGCGCGACGGATCACGTCGGCCATCTCACGGAAGTGCGGCATGTTGATGCCGGGCATGTCGATGCTCGGCATCACGAGCGACGCACTCAGCAGCGCGCGATTGGGATCGCGCTCGAGCACGCGCTTGAAGATCTCGCGGTAGAACACGTAGTGCCGCGCTTCTTCCTTGGCGACGTTCGAGAGCACAGTGCCGATGAGCGGCTCGTACTCGGCGGCGAGCTTGCCGGTGTTGGCGTGGCTGACCTGCGTGGCCCGTTCCTGCAGCGACGTGTAGACGAACACGCGATAGGGATCGCGATCCCAGCTCGGCTCGAACCCCGCCTTGAGGTACTCGAACTGCATGCGCTCGAAGAGCGGATTGTCGAGCAGCTGGCTGTCGCGTGTGTAGTCGTGCAGGATGGCGCCGTGGCGATCTTCCTCGGCCGTCCACAGGTTGTTCCACTTCGCCCAGAACGTGTCGCCGCCCAGATAGGTGGCGAGCAGCCGATGGAAGTGCGGCAGCCCCTCTTCGGTGAGGGTGTTGAGACAGATCGCCACACGAGCCGGCGTACTGATGCCACGCGCGCGATCGCGCAGCCCCTTCACATGCGCATCCGGGTCCGTCTCCGGCGGGGGTGCCAGCAATTCGGACGGAAACCAGAGAATACGCTTCGACTCATGGCTTTCCATGAGCTCGTGGACATCTGATTCGAGGTCGGACAGGACTTCGACCTTGGCGAGCGTTTCGTTGTCTGGGACGAGCATCTTCCGGAGAATTGGAGGGACCAGCCGGGGGAAGTTATCGCCGATTGGGGGGAACGTCAGGCGGGCTTGACAGGGAAATCCTGACAAAGTGCCATCCGCGGCGGTCGATAATCGCGCACAAGGGCCACTCGCACCGGCGGGTTGGCTCTGCGCCGTGGTCGTGTCCGTGCCCCCGATGCCGAGGGTCGAGCCGGAGCCATGTGTGGAGTTTCCGGGCCTGTCCGCCCG
>JBDHVK010000184.1:0-7290 GCA_039809645.1 Gemmatimonas sp. | reverse complement strand
GTCGGGCGCCGCAGGCGCCCGACGCTCGATCTACCGCCCCGCCTTCACGCGTATCACCTGCGACGTGGAATCCACCACGCCGCTTCCGCTCACCAGGAGCGTGAGCTGGTACTCACCCGCCGGCACCGACGGGAAGTTGATCTGCAGCGAGCGCCCCGGCCCGCCGTCCGGCCGGCCGTTGTCGTTGTACTTGATCGACACCGGCGTCAGCGCCTTCGACAGCCCGATCGATGCGCCGAATTTCTGCATGAAGCTCGCGCCCAGTCTCGTCGCACGAAGCTGCACCTGCAACGGCGAGCCCGGGCTCGCCGGGCGGTACATCTCCCAGTAAATGCCGATTTGCGTGCCGCCGTCGATGTCGGTGGATCCGTAGGCCTGCAGCGCGTTCCGTTCGAGCGACGGCGTGAGCGATGCGTCACCGCGCGCGAGCAGCAGGAAGTCCGAGAGCCGCGTGCTGCGCGGCAGCGGCTGCACCGTGGTGCGGATTCGCGCGGCGCGCTTGCCCGCCGGTGCGAGCACCTCGAGGCTCGCGATTTTGGGCTCGGTGAGCGGCACAAGCAGTGCGCCGTTTGCGCCAGCGCTGTCGCGCCTCGCCTGCATCGGCGTGCGGCCGTCGAGGGCATCGAGCGTGACGGCGGCCGTGTAGGGCGCCTTCCCCATCTCGAGATCGCGCACGAGGCGATATCCGGCGGCCACGAGCGTCGTGTCGCCACGCACGAAGCGCGCGAACTGATGGGGGAGCACGCCAAAGCCGGACGCGTAGCGCGTGCTGTAGCGCATGCGCGCCTTTTTCCGCATGGGATCCCAGTCGGCGGCGGTGGCGCTCAGCGGCTTGGCAATCGCTTCGAGCGTCGGCATGAAGTCGTAGCTCGGCGTCGGCTCGTGCCCGATCACCTGCGGCGGGCGCGGGTCGGCAACGCCGCCGTTCTGCACGCTCCACGCGGCGGGCCATCCGTAGCGCACCTGCGACTCGAGCAGGTCGTCGCCCCACTGCAAGTCGTACGGAATGCGACCGAGCGAGTGAATGCGCGACATCGTGCGCCGCGCATACAGCTCGTTCTCGAGATCATTGCCGTTGTTCATCCACAGCGGCTGCCCGAGACGAAAGATCTTCGCATTCTCGGCGGCGCGGTTGGCGCAGCCGAGTGCCTTGTAGGTCGGCTGCATGGCCGGATCGAGCCACAAGGTGAGATCGGTCCACGCGCACCGCTGCGCCTCGGGCATGGCAGCGAGCGCGCGGGCGAACGCCTCGGCGGCATCCTTGTGCCGATTGGCGTTGTGCAGCGCGAGCCCCTCGAGCGAGGCGCACCACCAGGCGGTACCCTTGCACGCACGTGCGGCGCGAATGGCGCTGTCGGCGAACTGCGCTTCGATCGCATAGCGCACGCGCATGCCGTTCACCCAATCGTCACGCGGATCGGCGGCCTGCGCCTGTCCGAGAAACTCGAGCAGCTGTTCACGCTCGATCTTCGCATCATTGCGCTCGGCCGGCGGCGGTACGTCGCCGTTGTTGTTCCAATAGCAGATGCGGCCGATGGGCACCTCGCAGGTCGCGTCGGCACCGCCGTTGTAGAAGCGGAGCCCCAGGCGATGATTGCGCTCGAACGCGTCCTGCTGTTGCCGTGCCTGCGTGCCGATCGAACTGATCGACCCGGTGGTGCCGCGCAGCGGATCGAGCGCCGTCTGCGGGCGCGTCGAATCGGGGGACGCGCCGGATTGCGCCGCAGTCGGTGCGGCCGACGCCGCAAGCAGGAGGAGACTCGCGAACGCGAGTGCCGTTGTACGGACACGTCGGCGCGTGGCGTCCATGCGGGCGCCACGCAACGACTGGGCAATGCGATGATCCACGGGTCGTCTTCTGAGGTGGTCCAACAGTCCGGCGAAACTTAGCCCCAGAAGCGCCGACGGGATCAAAAGGAGAGTTTCATCCCCGCCGTCAGCGCCCAGTTATGGGCCAGGTTGCCATCGACACGAAAGCCAACCGCTTGTTCCGAGTTGAAGCGACTCATCCAGTCCTTCGCCTGCGCACGCAGGGCGACGCCCTTGGACAAGCCGATATCGATCCCTACCCCGGCGGAGTACGCGACGTTCGTGGCGCGCGTGTTGAGGACGCTGGCCTTGATGTCGTTGGTCATGCCGCCGATCCCACCCTGCACGAACGGTGCGATGCCCTTGGCACGGTTCCCAAGGCCGCCGATCTCGAGCCCCGCGTCGTACAGCCAGGTCTTGGTACTGCCGACGTTGACACCTCCGAGCACCGGCAACCCGATGCGCAGATCACCACTCGCGTACGCGAGATTGCCGACGAGCGCGATGCCATTGGTGAGCGGGACACTTCCCTGCACACCAGCCATGGGGGCGTTGCTGTTCTTGAGGCTGGTACCGATCGGCCCGTCGTACCAGTTGCCGGTCACGAGATAGCCGGCAAACGGGGTGAGCGTGGCCGAGACCGGGGCCTGCGCCTGGAGCGGCACGGTGAACAGGGCGGCCGAGGTGGCGGCAAGGGCGGCGCGGCGAACAAAGGACGACAGCATGGACTGAACTCCGGTTCAAGAGACGGTCCCATGGACAAGCACGCGCCGCGCCGCGCTTGGCGAATCATCCTAAGTCTTTACAATAAATGCATTTAGGTGTTTCCCAGTATCAGGATACGTCCTGTTTTGAGGACACTACCTGACCCACAGACGTCCTCGCATTGCACCGTTGAGCTGGACCTGATCTCGCCGCATCGCGACGCAGATCGGGCACCACGAATTCGTTAACTTGCTGAGATGTCGAACGTTGCTACCTCCAAGCCCGCGGTGGTTCTCCTGAGCGGCGGGCTCGATTCCACGACCGTGTTGGCCGTCGCCAAGCGCGAGGGGTTCACGCCGTACGCGATGACCTTCCGGTACGGGCAGCGGCACAGCGTGGAGATCGAGGCCGCCAGGCGGGTCGCTGCGGCGCAGGGGGTCGCTCAGCATGTGGTCGTGGACATCGACCTGCGGCAGTGGGGTGGTTCGGCGCTCACATCCGATACCGCGGTCCCCAAGGATCGAGACCTTGCCGAGCACGAGAGCGAAATCCCGGTCACCTACGTGCCGGCGCGCAACACGATTTTCCTCTCCTTCGCGCTGGCGTGGGCCGAGGTGCTGGGGGCGCAGGCCATCTTCATTGGAGTGAACGCCCTCGACTATTCCGGCTATCCCGACTGCCGCCCCGAGTACGTCGCGGCGTTCGAGACCATGGCCAACCTGGCGACCCGGGCCGGCGTCGAAGGCACAGGGCGAATCACGATCCACGCACCGCTGCAGCACCTCACCAAGGCCGGCATCGTCGCCCTTGGACAGCGTCTCGGCGTCGACTACAGCCTGACGACCAGCTGCTACGATCCAGCCCCGGATGGCACGGCCTGCGGCCATTGCGACGCGTGCCAGCTACGTCTCAAGGGATTCCAAGAGGCTGGCACCAGCGATCCGATCGCCTACGCGCGCTAGGCAAGTCCATGGCATACACGGTCAAGGAGTGCTTCTACACGCTCCAGGGGGAGGGAGTGAACGCCGGACGGGCGGCGGTCTTCTGCCGTTTCTCGGGGTGCAACCTGTGGACCGGTCGCGAGCAGGATCGTGGGACGGCCGTCTGCACCTTCTGTGACACTGACTTCGTGGGGGTTGGCCCGGATGGCGGCAAGTTCGCCACTGCGGCCGAGTTGGCGGCGTTCGTGAGGAGTCGCTGGCCGGTCGATGCCCCCGCCGATGTGCGACCGTTCGTGGTGTGTACCGGCGGGGAGCCGCTGCTCCAGCTCGATGCCGCCGCGATCGACGCGCTCCACGCCGCCGGCTTCGAGGTGGCGGTCGAGACCAACGGTACGCAGTCGGCGCCGGCGGGGCTCGACTGGATCTGCGTCAGTCCCAAGGCGAACGCTGAGCTGCTCCTGACCCGTGGTGACGAACTGAAGCTGGTATTTCCGCAGCCCCTCGCTCGGCCGGAGCGGTTCGAGTCGCTCGACTTTCGGCACTTTCTCCTGCAGCCCATGGATGGTGCCGAGCAGGCCGAGAATACGCGGGCCGCGCTGGCGTATTGTCTCGCCCATCCACGCTGGCGGCTGTCGGTCCAAACGCACAAATCCCTCGGAATTCGCTGATCCGCGCCGGGTTGGGCGGGCGCTTCCGGTATCGGGCAATCCTTTGCCCGGCCAGTGACGGCTGCCTCTGGTGTGACGCGTGACGTTGGGGTAGCTTGGGGGTCCTTGGACGGCAGACGCCGCTCGGCGTTGCCCCATTCGTTGACCTCGTCCCGCTTCCCGCGTGCATCCTTCCCGTCGCCACCTGCTTCCGGTACTCGCCGCGGCCCTCGTGGCCGTCGCGTCGCCGATGCAGGCCCAGCAGACGGAAGTACTCGCCCCCAAGAAGCCGTTCGCCGCGTTCAGTGCGTCAGCCGAACGTCTGCGCGACAGCGTGGTCGCGATGGCCCGCGGATCGGTGGGTACGCGCTACAAGCTCGGCGGCACCAAGCCCGGCATCGGCCTCGATTGCAGCGGTCTGGTGCGCTACGCCATGAGCGTGCTCGACATGGTCATGCCGCGCACCGCCGCCACGCAGGCCAAGGCCGGTACCGAAGTTCCGAAGGACCTGGCCGCACTCAAGCCGGGCGATGTACTCACCTTCGGCCGCGGCAAGCGCATCTCGCACGTGGGTATTTACGTGGGCGACGGCAAGATGGTCCACGCGAGCACCTCACAGCGCCGCGTCATCGAAACGTCCATCACCGCCCGCAACCCGCTCATTCGTCAGTGGAAGGGCGTGCGGCGCTTCGTCGATGGCGCTTCCGCCAGGTTCCGCGACTCCGTCCTCGCGTTCGCCGACACGTTGCAGTAAGCGCCACCGCTGACGATGCGCTGCCGATGCCTTTGGGTATCGGCTTTTTTGTTTCCTGCCACGCTCACCCCACCGCGATGATCCGCTTCAACAATGAGTGGCGTTGTCACGATCCACAGGAGCGCAAGCCGTGAGCGATCTGCTCCTGCGGGGACGGGGGCGCGATGTCGGTGTTCGCGCGCCGGTCTGGCTGATCCGTCTGTGCGGCGCGGCCGTTGGGGTGGCGATCGTGCAGTTCGCCGACGAGCTGGGAATCTGGATGTCGCTCGGGGTGTCGCTGCACCTCATGCGTCTCGCCGTCGGCGTGCTGGGTGCGGCGGTCGCCACCTCGTCGGTAGGCGCCTGGCTGTGGTTGCTGCTTGGTGCAGAAATCACACTTTTCGCCGTGACGCTGTATACCCCGTTGGCCGCGGCGCTGGCCCCAACATTCGTACGTGCCGACGCCGCTGGGCCGGCCGACGCGATCGTCGTGTTCTCCGGCAGCGTGAACTCGGCGGGGCGCGTGCAAGGCGCGGCGCTGGAACGCCTGCTCTACGGCCTGCAGGTGGCGCAATCACGACGGCTCGGCGCGATCGGCCTGTCCGTGGTGGCCGATGAGCATGATGCCCGGACACCGGGCTCCGACCGGGACCAGCGCAGTCTCGTGGCGCTCGCACTTCCCGGCGTCGAACCGCGCTTCGTGCGCGACGTGCACAGTACCCGCGACGAAGCGCTCGCGTTCTCGGCACTGGCCCGTACGCACGGATGGCGACGGGTCGTCGCCATTACCTCACCGATGCACACCCGCCGCGCGTGCGCGGCGCTCGAGGCGGCGGGCCTGTCGGTGGAATGCCGTCCCGCGGCCGAACGCGAGTACGATCTTCAACGCCTCGATCGTCCCGGCAACCGCCGGCTCGCCATGCAGGACGTGGTGTATGAAGCCGCAGCAATCGTGCTGTACCGGGCGCGGGGGTGGATGCGCTGAGCGGTGCCCGGAACGGCGAGTCACCAGATTTTCCCGGACCAATTTGGGATTTGTGTGATCTGCGGCACTTTCAGCGGGTAGCCGAGCCCGGTACGTTCCCCGGGCAAACCAACCCCAACTCCCGAACCGATGCGTCTGTTCCTCAGCACGCGTGCCACCGCGCTGGCCCTCGCGGCCCTCGCGCTCTCCACCGCCTGCACCGACACGGCTTCCCGCGCCCGCGCCGATTCCCTGGCTGCTGCGCTCGCGACCGCAACGGCCGCCCGTGACTCCCTGCAGGGGCTCGTCCAGGGCTCCTCCGCCGACAAGGATCGCGCGATGGCGCAGGTCGTCGAGGCGTCCAAGTTCGCCGACGAGATCGATGCCGAGCTGCGCAAGGTCAAGGGACTGTCGAGCAAGGTCTCGGTGAACAAGAGCGACGAATCGGGCAAGACCGAGGCGGCCGCCGCGCAGAAGGACATCCTCGACCGGCTCGCGCAGCTCCGTCAGCGGCTGGCGGCCCGTCAGAAGCAGGTCGCTGCCCTGCTCG
Source organism: Gemmatimonas sp. (assembly GCA_039809645.1). Classification (GTDB taxonomy): domain Bacteria; phylum Gemmatimonadota; class Gemmatimonadetes; order Gemmatimonadales; family Gemmatimonadaceae; genus Gemmatimonas. The sequence goes on along the minus strand of JBDHVK010000184.1, from coordinate 941 downwards.
ATACGCTCAAGACGATGCGCGCCGATTCGTCGGCCACCGCGACGCTGCTTGTCGACCTGAACTCGCGCCTCGCACAGCGCGACAAGGAGATCGTCGCGTTCCAGGATGAGATCCGCGCGCTCCGTACCCAGAACGAGACGCTCGTCGCCGAGAAGGCGGTGCTGAACGATACCGTGAAGGCGATGGACGTGCGCGAGAACAAGGTCTTCTACATCGTCGGTTCGCGTCGTCAGCTGCTCGCTGATGGCGTTGTCACCGAGGAAGGCGGCTCACGCGGCCTGCTGATCGTGAAGCTTGGCAAGACGCTCGTGCCCGCGCGTTCGATCCCCGAGGCGAAGTTCACGGGCGCCGATCGTCGTCAGACGCTGACGATCCCGCTCCCCAAGGGCGATCGCGCCTACAAGATCGTGTCGCGCCACGACGTCGGGCTGATCGAGGTCGCGAAGAAGGAGAAGGACGGCTCGTTCCGTGGCGACGGCATCCGCATCACCGATCCGGCCAAGTTCTGGGCGCCCTCCCGCTATCTCATCATCGCCGAGAAGTAACGGCGCGCGATGGGCCGGTGGGCCACCACCGGTACGACACATACAGCAACGCGGCGCCTACGGCACTCCAGTAGGCGCCGCGTTGTGCATGCAGCGCCAGCGGAATCGCGCCGTTGTCGAGCAGCGGCGCCGGATCGGCGAAGCGCACCCACCAGGCGCTGACACCCTGCCGGTCGAGCGTCACCGCCACGACCCAGCCGGTGATCAGCAGCAGGTGCGCGGCCACCTTGTGATTGAGCAGCGCATGCACGGCGAGCGACAACGCGGTGAGCTGCACAAACGGAAGCCAGAGCACGAACACCGCCCACGTGGCAGCCAGCGCCAGGGTGTCGAGCGAGGCGCTTCGGCCAAGCGCGAGGAGCGTGCCCACTGCGGCCAGCGGGCCCACGATCGCGA
>JBDHVK010000183.1:0-7336 GCA_039809645.1 Gemmatimonas sp. | reverse complement strand
TCGAATCGCGCGGTGACTTGGCTGGCGGCTGGGCAGCGGCCGTTACCGCCGGCGACAGTCCCATCAGCATCCACACGACCCGCGCGCGCATCGTTGTTTACCGAGTGCCGATCGTGAAAGGCACGCTCGCCACCTTGTCGCCCCAGGCGAGTTCGATACTGCCGCGCGTGGCGCCCTGCGCCTTCACACTCATGGTCATGGTCTCCACGAAGCCCGGTGCGTCGGCCAGCGTCATGGCCACCTTGCCAAGGTCCTGGCTGGCCGAGTAGCCGGTACCCCACTGGCCGGTCTGCTTGTTCACGATGAGGTACGTGCCACTGCGCGTATGCTGCAGCCAGAGCGTGTACATGCCCGGCGCGAGCTGCAGGTCTCCCATCACGAGCGGGCGCGTGGTGAACAGATGCGTCGCGTCGTTGGCGCCCATGCGCCACACGCTGTCGAACGGCACCAGCACGCCGCCCCACACGCTGCGCTCGCGCACCTGCGGGCGACCGTAGTCCACGATCACCATGCCGCCAGGGCCGAACGCCGCGCGCGCATCTTCGCGGAGCGAGAGCACCCCGGTGGGTTTCATGGCCTTGGCAATGGCGTCGAAATCCACTGCGCCGCCGCGACTGGCGATGACCTTGTTGGTGGTACCGCTGCCATCGACCGAGAGCAGGCGCTGCTGCCCGTCGTGGCGCAGCACCATCGCGTAGGCGCCACCGCGGAATCGGACGGAATCGCCGCTCAGCGCGGTGAAACCCGTAAAGCCCTGATTGCCGGCGCTGCCGACGGCCGGGACGGAATCCACCGGCTGCTTCTTCGCGCGCGCCAGCGCGAGCAGTTCGGTCGGACCGTAGATGAACGTCGGCCAGTTCACGTAGGCACCCTTCGCCGCGAAGGTGCGGCGCTGTGTGCTGTCGGCGAACACGATCTCGCGCACAATGGAGTCCGCGGTGATCGTGAAACGCGTCGTGCTGGGCGCCGGCGCCGCACTGCCGTCCTGATTGAGCCGCTGCAGCAGGGCCGCCGTAGGGCGACCGTCCTTGCCGAGCGTGACGGCGTAGCGATAGCGCGCGATGGCGGGGCCGTTGCGCTGTACCATGTCGCCACTGATCGAGGTAGCCGTGCGGGTGTACTGCTCGACAGCGGCGGTGTCCTTGCCGAGGCGGTAGATGAACGAGGCCGGCTGGGCCACGAGCACGCTGGGCAACAGCAGGGAGACGACCGGGAGCAGGCGCATGGGAGGCTCGGGAACAGGGCGATGGTGCGGCGGGAGAGATAGCTGACCGAGGGTCAACCTACGGTGAACGGCCGTCGCCGCCACCCTGCCGGTGGTCCTGACCTTCGGGAAATCCGGCCTGGAGAATCCAGCGCGCACCTCACGCTGGCTACGTTTCAGCATGATTCAGAGCCCGTTACGACGCGCAGGTCGCCTCGCACTTGCCGCCGTCCTGCTGGGTGCCTGCGCCCGCGGAGCCGATCGCGATTCATCGGCAGATGCCGAGAGTGCGTTCCGGGGGGTCACGCTCCCGACGCCGATGGCGCGTCCGACATTCTCGCTGACGTCCACCGATGGGAGGCCGTTCGACTTCGCGCGCGAGACGGGCGGCACTCTGACCCTGCTCACCTTCGGCTACACGCACTGTCCCGACGTCTGCCCGGTGCACCTCGCCAATCTGGCCGCGGTGCTGCGGGACCTGAGCGCCGAGGATCGCGCGCGCGTGCGGGTGGTGTTCGTCTCGGTCGACCCGGGGCGCGATTCGGCGGCCGTGATCCGGCGGTTCCTCGACCAGTTCGATCGGGAATTCATCGGGCTGCGGGGCACGGCCGACGAGGTCAACACCATCCAGATGGCGCTGAACCTGCCGCCGGCCACAGTGACCACGAACAGCGCCGGACAAATCGAAGTGGGGCACGCCTCGCAGGTCATCGCGTTCACGCCCGACGACAGCGCCCACGTGATCTATCCGTTCGGCACCCGACAGGGCGACTGGGCGCATGACGTGCCGCAACTGCTGCATGGCGCGTTCGCCGGTGCGCGCACAACGCCCTCGTCCGGTGCCACCGCCGCGGCGAGTGGCCCGACGGTATCAGCGGGTACGCTGCGCATCAGCGATGCCGTCGTGCCAGCGGCCGCCCCGGGGATCGAGCGCGCGGCGTACTTCTCGATCGACAACACGGGCAACGCGCCCGACGTGCTCCTGAGCATCGCGGCCCCGGGGAGCGCCGAGTGGGCCATGCTGCATGCGACCGTCACCGACTCGGCGGGGCGCACGCAGATGACCATGCTCGATAGTCTGGTGATTCCAGCCGGCACCACGGTCACGCTCGCGCCTGGGGTGCGCCACGTGATGTTGGCGCCGTCGGCCACCGCCTCGCGCAACGGCGACGCGATCGCGCTGCAGCTCACCTTTCGGCGGGCCGGTGTGGTCACGGTGCCCGCGCGTATCGTGCCGCCGGGCTCCGTGGCGCCGTGAGCGCCATTCAGTGGTGGTGTGCCGCACGCCCCGAGCCGTGGTCGTGGCGGTGGCAACCGTTTCCGGGTGTGTGGCTGGTCGTGGCGACCATCGCGACGGTACTCGCCCTCGTGCAGCGCACTGGGCCGCTCCCCACGTGGCGCCGCGCCCTGTCGTGGGCAGCCGTCCTCGGCATCTGGGCCACGCTGGACTGGCCGGCTGGTCCCCTCGGCGCCGGGTACCTGGCCGCGGTGCATGCCGGGCAGTTTCTGATGCTCGCCATGATCGTGCCGCTCCCCCTGTTGCTGGGTGTGCCCGATGCGGCCTGGGCGCGACTCGAGGCGGCGCGTACGCGCGGTGCGCTCGCCTCGCGTGTGGCCGCCGCCATCACGCGACCGGCGGTGGCGGCGCTCCTGCTCGCCGGCGTCATGGTACTCACGCATCTCCCGCCGGTGACGGACACCCTCATGGCGACGCCGCGCGGGGCCTTCACGATCGACATGAGCTGGCTACTCTCGGGGCTGTGCTTCGCCTGGCCACTCGTGGTGCCCGTGCCGGCACGACCGTCGTTCACCACGCTGCCGCGCATTGCCTACCTCTTTGCCGGCACGGTGGCGCACGTCTTCATCGGCATGTGGTTCCTGGTCGCCGAGTATCCGCTGTATGCCACGTACGAACTCGCGCCCCCCTTCCCCACCCTGACGCCCCGCGCCGACCAGCAGGTGGCCGGCGCGGTCATGTTGCTCATCGGCACGCCGCTCGTGATTGCGGCCGTGAGCGTGCTGTTCTTCAAGCAGATGGGGCGCGACGCCGGCGAGTGATCAGGGCACGATCCCGCTGGGCTTCCTGACCACCGTCACCGTGATGGTAGACGGGAACTTCGTGGAGTGATGCACCACGTTGTTCGCGACCACGCCCGTGATTTCGTCGTAGTTGTTCCCACCGGTGTTCAGATTGCGATCGAAGCGCGGGAAGTTGCTGCTCGAGATCTCGATGCGCAGCCGGTGCCCCTGCTTGAAGTAGTTGCTCGTGTTGAGCGGCTGCAGCGTGACCTTGTACGTCTCGCCGGGTTTCATGAAGACCGGCGGCTTGTCGTAGCCCTCGCGGTAGCGCATGCGCTGGATGGACTCATCCAGGTTGTAGGCGCGCCCATCCGGGTACACATCGAGAATCTTCACGGTGAAGTCGGTGTCCTTGGCATCGGAGCCCACATAGAGCGTGGGGATGATCGGTCCACTCAGCTCCATGCCGTCCTTGAACGGCTCCGACGTGTACACCAGGATGTCCGGTCGATCCTCCTTCGCACTCTGATCGAGCGAGCCCGCCACCACCGCGTTGCCCTGGCAGCACACATTGCCGCCGTGCGACATGACCGGGTTCATCGGGTCGTAGCTGAAGCGGTCGGGCTTGTCGGCTTTCTGCGGGGTGAGCGTGAGTACGCCGTCACCATTCTTCGTGTTGGCCTTGCCGCCGCTGCCGAGATGGAACGTCATCGCCTCGGCGCCCTTGGGCGGCCACACGTCCGACGAGCGCCACTCGTTCGCGCCCATCACGAAGTAGCGCACCTTGGGCATCGTATCGATGGCCGAGGTCGCGTTCCCCTTCAGGAACTTGTCGAAGAAGGCGTACATGATCTCGTTGTAGCCCAATCGGGCGTCGCCCATGTCGCGCTCGCCCACTACCGTGTGCTCACTGGCCCGCGTGTACGCGCAGTGGCCAACCGGTGCGATGATCGCCCACTGCTGATTGGCCGCCGCACCCTTGGCCGTTTGCCGCACGTGGTTGTACATCGCGAGATTGGGGCCCACGGACACATCATACCAGGACATGAACCAGAGGCCGGGGATGTCGATCGGCATGCTCTCATGCCACAGCCCGCCGCGATACCACGCCGGATCATTCGGCGTGCGTTTGATCATCGCGCCACCGGTTGGCACGGGCATGGAGTCGGCGAAGATGCCGTGCGGGCCATCGAGCGCCTTGATGATGTCCTGCTCGGGCAGGTGCCAGAACGCCTTCGCCCAATCGACGGGGGGCAGCCGCTGCGCAAGATCGAACGACCTGGAGACGCGAATGAGATCGGCCTGGGACGTGTTCGCCGGGAACATCGGCCGCACCTGATTCTGCTCGCCCATCAGCCAGTCGATGAAGAGCATCTGCACCGCGCCGCCGCGGTACCAGTTCCCCATCTCGTAGTACGGGCCCACCTTGCCTACACCGGCGCCAAAGCCCTGCACGTTCATCGCGGCGAACGCGGGGTTCCCCAACGAGGCCACCGCAGGCTGCCACTCGGCGGTGGATGAGCACCCGGTCGTGCCGATGCGCCCGTTGGACCACGGCTGCGCACTCAGGTACTTGAGCTCATCGTCACCATCGGACAGCGGCGCGCCGAGGATGTCGTAGTTCCCCTCGGCGAAGAAGTGCCCGCGCTCCTGCATGTCGACCCACGCGTAGCCGCGCTTGATGGCGGCGAGAATGGTGGACATGTCGCGTGGCACACCGTTCTGCACATCCCAGTAGTTGAAGTTGTACGGCGTCCGCACCCAGATCGCCGGCACCTTGTCGGCGCCCTTGGGCACATAGATGTCCGCCGGGATGCGCACGCCGTCGCGCATGGGGATCATCACCTTGCGATTCACCACCGCCAGTTGCTGCAGTTCGTTTTCCGCAGCCCAGCGTTTGGCCTTGACGCTGTCGGGCATAGGGCCGCCGGGCTGCGCGGATACCGCCGGTGACATCAGGAGCAGGGCAACGCTCAGGAGTGCGGCGCCGCGGAGGGCGCGCGGTACGGACGTGCGCATGGGCAGGCTCACGGGAAGGAGTGGTGCGCCGAGTATAGGGCGCCTGCCGGAGACCGACGAGCGGAGAAACCCGTACGAACATCCGCCGCGGATTTCGCATCCGCAGGTCCGACTGAAGGGACCACGCCCCTTCCCTCACCCCCTGAATTCATTTTGAGTTCGGCATGCTCGAGGCGTTCACGCTGTATCTCCGACTGGGGTTCCATCACATCACGGACCTCGCCGGGTACGACCACATCCTGTTCGTGGCGGCCCTCAGCATTCCATTCACGGCGCGGGACTGGCGACGGCTCGCCCTGCTGGTGACGGCGTTCACGGTAGGACACAGCATTACGCTCGCACTGGCGTCGCTCCGGCTGGTGGCCGTGTCCTCGGCCGTGGTGGAGGCGCTCATTCCCGTCACGATCGTGGCCACCGCCGCGCTTTCGTGGCGCGACGGCACCGGCGATGCCGTCGCCGGCAGCGCACCGCTGCGCGTCGGCCGCTACCTGCTGGCCGTCGGCTTCGGCCTGATTCACGGGCTTGGTTTCTCGACCTATCTTCGCGCCTTGCTCGGCGATGAAGACTCCATCGCGTTGCCCCTATTCGCCTTCAACGTGGGGCTCGAGGTGGGGCAGCTCCTCATCCTCACCGTCGTCCTCGCCATCGGAGCGGCGCTGGTCCCCGCCATCCTTCCGCGGCGTCGCTGGGTCCAAACGATCGTGGGCGTGACCGGTGGTCTCGCGCTCATGCTGCTCGGTCAGCGTCTTCGGGCGACCTGATCATCCCTCTCCTCCCTGTCTATGTCTTCCTCACTTCGCATGGTGGTCGCAGCCCTGCTGCTCGCACCGGCCACGCTGCCGGCGCAGCAGTGGCTCAATGCCGAGCCGGGTACCAAGACCAATCGCTCCTCGTTCCGCGCACTCGACGAGTGGCCGTCGCCCAGCGATTTCCGTGATGCGTCGGGGTCGCCGGGCCCCCGCTACTGGCAGCAGCGGGTGGACTACACCATCCGCGCCACGCTCGACACCACGAGCCACGCCATCACCGGCAGCGAGCGGGTCACGTACCACAACAATTCGCCGCAGTCGCTCGGCTACGTCTGGTTTCAGCTCGATCAGAACATCGAGGCGCCGGACAGTCGCGCCAACCTGACCAAGGCACCGCTCCCCACCACGATCTCGCCCCAGGCGCGGCGCTTCCTGCTGCCGGAGAACGAGTCGGAAGGCGGCTACACCATCAAGCGCGTCTCGCTCGTCACGGCGCCGGGGCAGCCCGCCAAGCCGGCGAAGTACGTCATGAATGGCACCCAGATGCGCGTGAATCTCGACACGCCGATTCCCACCGGCGGCACCGCCATGGTGGAGATCGAGTGGTCGTTCGTGGTGCCCGAAGGTGGCAACAACAGCCGCGGCGTGCGTGAACTCGTGAAGGACGGCTGGATCTACGAAGTGGCGCAGTGGTTCCCACGCGCCGCCGTGTACGACGACGTGACGGGCTGGCAGAACGACCCGTTCCTGGGTCAGGGCGAGTTCTATCTCAACTTCGGCAACTACGATGTGTCCATCACGGTGCCGCACGATCACATCGTGCGCGCGACCGGCACGCTCCAGAATCCGGCCGCGGTGCTGACGGCGACGCAGCGCGCGCGTCTCGCCACGGCCATTGCGGGCGATACGGCTGTCTTCATCGTGAAGGCCGACGAAGTGGGCACGGCCGCCGCACGCCCGGCGGGCACGGGCGCGCTCACGTGGCGCTTCACCGCCGAGAACGTGCGCGATTTTGCGTTCGCCAGCAGCAAGACGTTCGTGTGGGACGCCGCCGGCTTCCGCTACCGCAAGGGCGGGCGCACCATCGAGCTGCACTCGGTGTATCCGCGCCAGGCCATGCCACTCTGGAACGAGGTGAGCACGAAGGCCATCGCACAGACCATGAAGACGTACGGGCGGATGGCGTTCGAGTATCCGTATCCGCAGGCGTCCAACGTCAATGGACAGGTCGGCGGCATGGAGTACCCCATGATCGCCTTCTGCGGCGGCCGACCGGGCGCGAACGGCACCTACACCAAGGCGCAGGAGTACGCGCTGGCCAGCGTGACCATTCACGAGGTGGGGC
>JBDHVK010000182.1:0-7336 GCA_039809645.1 Gemmatimonas sp. | reverse complement strand
GCCCCACCTCGTGAATGGTCACGCTGGCCAGCGCGTACTCCTGCGCCTTGGTGTAGGTGCCGTTCGCGCCCGGTCGGCCGCCGCAGAAGGCGATCATGGGGTACTCCATGCCGCCGACCTGCCCATTGACGTTGGACGCCTGCGGATACGGATACTCGAACGCCATGCGGCCATACGTCTTCATGGTCTGCGCAATGGCCTTCGTGCTGACCTCGTTCCAGAGCGGCATGGCCTGCCGCGGATACACCGAGTGCAGCTCGATCGTGCGCCCGCCCTTGCGGTAGCGGAAGCCGGCGGCGTCCCACACGAACGTCTTGCTGCTGGCGAATGCAAAGTCGCGCACGTTCTCGGCGGTGAAGCGCCACGTGAGTGCGCCCGTGCCCGCCGGGCGTGCGGCGGCGGTGCCCACTTCGTCGGCCTTGACGATGAAGACGGCCGTATCGCCCGCGATGGCCGTGGCAAGACGCGCGCGCTGCGTCGCCGTCAGCACCGTGGCCGGATTCTGAAGCGTGCCGGTGGCGCGCACGATGTGATCGTGCGGCACCGTGATGGACACATCGTAGTTGCCGAAGTTGAGATAGAACTCGCCCTGTCCCAGGAACGGGTCGTTCTGCCAGCCCGTCACGTCGTCGTACACCGCGGCGCGCGGGAACCACTGCGCCACTTCGTAGATCCAGCCGTCCTTCACGAGTTCACGCACGCCGCGGCTGTTGTTGCCACCTTCGGGTACCACGAACGACCACTCGATCTCCACCATGGCGGTGCCGCCGGTGGGAATCGGCGCGTCGAGATTCACGCGCATCTGCGTGCCATTCATGACGTACTTCGCCGGCTTGGCGGGCTGCCCCGGCGCCGTGACGAGCGAGACGCGCTTGATGGTGTAGCCGCCTTCCGACTCGTTCTCCGGCAGCAGGAAGCGCCGCGCTTGGGGCGAGATCGTGGTGGGGAGCGGCGCCTTGGTCAGGTTGGCGCGGCTGTCCGGCGCCTCGATGTTCTGATCGAGCTGAAACCAGACGTAGCCGAGCGACTGCGGCGAGTTGTTGTGGTACGTGACCCGTTCGCTGCCGGTGATGGCGTGGCTCGTGGTGTCGAGCGTGGCGCGGATGGTGTAGTCCACCCGCTGCTGCCAGTAGCGAGGGCCCGGCGACCCCGACGCATCACGGAAATCGTTGGGCGACGGCCACTCGTCGAGCGCGCGGAACGAGGAGCGATTGGTCTTGGTACCCGGCTCGGCATTGAGCCACTGCTGCGCCGGCAACGTGGCCGGTGCGAGCAGCAGGGCTGCGACCACCATGCGAAGTGAGGAAGACATAGACAGGGAGGAGAGGGATGATCAGGTCGCCCGAAGACGCTGACCGAGCAGCATGAGCGCGAGACCACCGGTCACGCCCACGATCGTTTGGACCCAGCGACGCCGCGGAAGGATGGCGGGGACCAGCGCCGCTCCGATGGCGAGGACGACGGTGAGGATGAGGAGCTGCCCCACCTCGAGCCCCACGTTGAAGGCGAATAGGGGCAACGCGATGGAGTCTTCATCGCCGAGCAAGGCGCGAAGATAGGTCGAGAAACCAAGCCCGTGAATCAGGCCGAAGCCGACGGCCAGCAGGTAGCGGCCGACGCGCAGCGGTGCGCTGCCGGCGACGGCATCGCCGGTGCCGTCGCGCCACGAAAGCGCGGCGGTGGCCACGATCGTGACGGGAATGAGCGCCTCCACCACGGCCGAGGACACGGCCACCAGCCGGAGCGACGCCAGTGCGAGCGTAATGCTGTGTCCTACCGTGAACGCCGTCACCAGCAGGGCGAGCCGTCGCCAGTCCCGCGCCGTGAATGGAATGCTGAGGGCCGCCACGAACAGGATGTGGTCGTACCCGGCGAGGTCCGTGATGTGATGGAACCCCAGTCGGAGATACAGCGTGAACGCCTCGAGCATGCCGAACTCAAAATGAATTCAGGGGGTGAGGGAAGGGGCGTGGTCCCTTCAGTCGGACCTGCGGATGCGAAATCCGCGGCGGATGTTCGTACGGGTTTCTCCGCTCGTCGGTCTCCGGCAGGCGCCCTATACTCGGCGCACCACTCCTTCCCGTGAGCCTGCCCATGCGCACGTCCGTACCGCGCGCCCTCCGCGGCGCCGCACTCCTGAGCGTTGCCCTGCTCCTGATGTCACCGGCGGTATCCGCGCAGCCCGGCGGCCCTATGCCCGACAGCGTCAAGGCCAAACGCTGGGCTGCGGAAAACGAACTGCAGCAACTGGCGGTGGTGAATCGCAAGGTGATGATCCCCATGCGCGACGGCGTGCGCATCCCGGCGGACATCTATGTGCCCAAGGGCGCCGACAAGGTGCCGGCGATCTGGGTGCGGACGCCGTACAACTTCAACTACTGGGATGTGCAGAACGGTGTGCCACGCGACATGTCCACCATTCTCGCCGCCATCAAGCGCGGCTACGCGTGGGTCGACATGCAGGAGCGCGGGCACTTCTTCGCCGAGGGGAACTACGACATCCTCGGCGCGCCGCTGTCCGATGGTGACGATGAGCTCAAGTACCTGAGTGCGCAGCCGTGGTCCAACGGCAGGATCGGCACGACGGGTTGTTCGTCGACCGCCGAGTGGCAGCCTGCGGTGGCCTCGCTGGGAAATCCCGCGTTCGCGGCGATGAACGTGCAGGGCTTTGGCGCCGGTGTGGGAAAGGTGGGCCCGTACTACGAGATGGGGAACTGGTACCGCGGCGGCGCGGTGCAGATGCTCTTCATCGACTGGCTGATGGGCGAGCAGAATCAGGTGCGGCCGATGTTTCCGGCGAACACGTCCCAGGCCGATCTCATTCGCGTCTCCAGGTCGTTCGATCTCGCGCAGCGGCTGCCCCCCGTCGATTGGGCGAAGGCGTTCTGGCACCTGCCCGAGCAGGACATCATCAAGGCGCTGGATGGCCCGCACGGCATCTTCGCCGACTCCATGCCCGTGCCAACCGGTGGCGCGATGATCAAGCGTACGCCGAATGATCCGGCGTGGTATCGCGGCGGGCTGTGGCACGAAAGCATGCCGATCGACATCCCCGGCCTGTGGTTCATGTCCTGGTACGACGTGTCCGTGGGCCCCAATCTCGCGATGTACAACCACGTGCGGAAAACGGCCAAGGGTGCGGCCGCCAATCAGCAGTGGGCGATCATCGCACCGGTTGGCCACTGCGCGTACACGCGCGCCAGTGAGCACACGGTAGTGGGCGAGCGCGACATGGGCGACGCCCGATTGGGCTACAACGAGATCATGTACGCCTTCTTTGACAAGTTCCTGAAGGGGAACGCGACCTCGGCCATCGATACGATGCCCAAGGTGCGCTACTTCGTGATGGGCGCGAACGAGTGGCGCTCGTCGGACGTGTGGCCGCCCAAGGGCGCCGAGGCGATGACGTTCCATCTCGGCAGCGGCGGCAAGGCCAACACGAAGAATGGTGACGGCGTACTCACGCTCACCCCGCAGAAAGCCGACAAGCCCGACCGCTTCAGCTACGACCCGATGAACCCGGTCATGTCGCACGGCGGCAATGTGTGCTGCCAGGGCAACGCGGTGGTGGCGGGCTCGCTCGATCAGAGTGCGAAGGAGGATCGACCGGACATCCTGGTGTACACGTCGGAGCCGTTCAAGGACGGCATGGAGCTGAGTGGACCGATCATCCCCACGCTCTATGTGGGCTCCGATGCCAAGGACACCGACTTCACCGTGAAGATTCTCGATGTGTACCCGGATGGGCGCGCCTACAACCTGGATGAGTCCATCCAGCGCATGCGCTACCGCGAGGGCTACGACAAGCCGCCGGTCTTCATGAAACCCGGCGAGACGTACAAGGTCACGCTGCAGCCGCTCAACACGAGCAACTACTTCAAGCAGGGGCACCGGCTGCGCATCGAGATCTCGAGCAGCAACTTCCCGCGCTTCGATCGCAATCTGAACACCGGTGGGAACAACTACGACGAAATCACGGGCGTGGTCGCGAACAACGTGGTGCATCACTCCACGAAGTTCCCGTCTACCATCACGGTGACGGTGGTCAGGAAGCCCAGCGGGATCGTGCCCTGATCACTCGCCGGCGTCGCGCCCCATCTGCTTGAAGAACAGCACGCTCACGGCCGCAATCACGAGCGGCGTGCCGATGAGCAACATGACCGCGCCGGCCACCTGCTGGTCGGCGCGGGGCGTCAGGGTGGGGAAGGGGGGCGCGAGTTCGTACGTGGCATACAGCGGATACTCGGCGACCAGGAACCACATGCCGATGAAGACGTGCGCCACCGTGCCGGCAAAGAGGTAGGCAATGCGCGGCAGCGTGGTGAACGACGGTCGTGCCGGCACGGGCACCACGAGTGGCCAGGCGAAGCACAGCCCCGAGAGTAGCCAGCTCATGTCGATCGTGAAGGCCCCGCGCGGCGTCGCCATGAGGGTGTCCGTCACCGGCGGGAGATGCGTGAGTACCATGACGCCGGCGAGCAGGAGCGCCGCCACCGCCGGTCGCGTGACGGCGGCGGCCGCACGCGGGGCGAGCGCACCGCGCGTACGCGCCGCCTCGAGTCGCGCCCACGCCGCATCGGGCACACCCAGCAGCAACGGCAGCGGCACGATCATGGCGAGCATCAGAAACTGCCCGGCATGCACCGCGGCCAGGTACCCGGCGCCGAGTGGACCGGCCGGCCAGTCCAGCGTGGCCCAGATGCCCAGTACGGCCGCCCACGACAGGACGCGGCGCCACGTGGGGAGCGGCCCCGTGCGCTGCACGAGGGCGAGTACGGTCGCGATGGTCGCCACGACCAGCCACACACCCGGAAACGGTTGCCACTGCCACGACCACGGTTCGGGGCGTGCGGCACACCACCACTGAATGGCGCTCACGGCGCCACTGCGCCCGGCGGCACGATACGCGCGGGCACCGTGACCACACCGGCCCGCCGAAAGGTGAGCTGCAGCGCGATCGCGTCGCCGTTGCGCGAGGCGGTAGCCGACGGCGCCAACATCACGTGGCGCACCCCAGGCGCGAGCGTGACCGTGGTGCCGGCGGGAATCACCAGGCTGTCGAGCATGGTCATCTGCGTGCGCCCCGCCGAGTCGGTGACCGTCGCATGCAGCATGGCCCACTCGGCGCTCCCCGGGGCCGCGATGCTCAGGAGCACGTCGGGCGCGTTGCCCGTGTTGTCGATCGAGAAGTACGCCGCGCGCTCGATCCCCGGCGCGGCCGCTGGCACGACCGCATTGCTGATACGCAGCGCGCCTGCCGATACCGTCGGGCCACTCGCCGCGGCGGTGGCACGGGACGAGGCCGTTGTGCGCGCACCGGCGAACGCGCCGTGCAGCAGTTGCGGCACGTCATGCGCCCAGTCGCCCTGTCGGGTGCCGAACGGATAGATCACGTGGGCGCTGTCGTCGGGCGTGAACGCGATGACCTGCGAGGCGTGCCCCACTTCGATTTGTCCGGCGCTGTTCGTGGTGACCGTGGCCGGCGGCAGGTTCAGCGCCATCTGGATGGTGTTGACCTCGTCGGCCGTGCCCCGCAGCCCGATGAACTCCCGATCGAACTGGTCGAGGAACCGCCGAATCACGGCCGCCGAATCGCGCCCCGGGTCGACCGACACGAACACCACCCGCACGCGCGCGCGATCCTCGGCGCTCAGGTCCCGCAGCACGGCGGCCAGATTGGCGAGGTGCACCGGGCAGACGTCGGGACAGTGCGTGTAGCCGAAGGTGAGCAGGGTGAGTGTGCCGCCCGTCTCGCGCGCGAAGTCGAACGGCCTCCCATCGGTGGACGTCAGGGAGAATGTCGGACGCGCCATCGGCGTCGGGAGCGTGACCCCCCGGAACGCACTTTCGGCATCTGCCGCTGAATCGCTATCGGCGCCGCGGGCGCAGGCACCCAGCAGGACGGCGGCAAGTGCCAGGCGACCTGCGCGTCGTAACGGGCTCTGAATCATGCTGAAACGTAGCCAGCGTGACGTGCGCGCTGGATTCTCCGGGCCGGATTTTCCGACGGTCAGGGCCACCGGCAGGGTGGCGGCGACGGCCGTTCACCGTAGGTTGACCCTCGGTCAGCTATCTCTCCCTCCGCACCATCGCCCTGTTCCCGAGCCTCCCATGCGCCTGCTCCCGGTCGTCTCCCTGCTGTTGCCCAGCGTGCTGGTGGCCCAGCCGGCCTCGTTCATCTACCGCCTTGGCAAGGACACCGCCGCCGTCGAGCAGTACACGCGCACGGCCACCTCGCTGGCGGGCGACATGGTGCAGCGCAACGGCCCCGCCATCGCGCGCTATCGCTACGCCATCACGCTCGGCAAGGATGGCCGCCCGACCGCGGCGTTGCTGCAGCGGCTCAATCAGGACGGCAGCGCCGCGCCGGCGCCCAGCACGACGCGTTTCACGATCACCGCGGACTCCATCGTGCGCGAGATCGTGTTTGCCGACAGCACGCAGCGTCGCGCCTTCGCCACGAAGGGCGGTCTCGTGAACTGGCCGACGTTCATCTACGGTCCGACCGAACTGCTCGCGCTGGCGCGCGCGAAGAAGCAGCCGGTGGATTCCGTCCCGGCCGTCGGCAGCGCCGGCAATCAGGGCTTTACGGGTTTCACCGCGCTGAGCGGCGATTCCGTCCGGTTCCGCGGTGGCGCCTACGCGATGGTGCTGCGGCACGACGCGCAGCAGCGCCTGCTCTCGGTCGATGGCAGCGGTACCACCAACAAGGTCATCGCCTCGCGCGGCGGCGCGGTGGATTTCGATGCCATTGCCAAGGCCATGAAGCCCACCGGGGTGCTCTCGCTCCGCGAAGATGCGCGCGCGGCGTTCGGCCCTGGCGGCATGGTGATCGTGGACTATGGCCGCCCGCAGGTCCGCGAGCGCAGCGTGTGGGGCGGCGTGCTGGTGCCGTTCGACAGTGTGTGGCGCATGGGCGCCAACGACGCGACGCACCTCTTCACCACGCGCCCGCTCACCATCGGCACCCTCACACTCCCGCCGGGGATGTACACCCTGTGGATTCAGCATACGAAGAGCGGCACCATGCTCATCGTGAACAAGGGTACCGGCCAGTGGGGCACGCAGTACGATGCCAGCCAGGACCTCGGCAAGGTCGCCATGACGCTGGCCGACGCGCCGGGCTTCGTGGAGACCATGACCATCACTGTGAAGGCGCAGGGCGCCACGCGCGGCAGTATCGAACTCGCCTGGGGCGACAAGGTGGCGAGCGTCCCTTTCACGATCGGCACTCGGTAAACAACGATGCGCGCGCGGGTCGTGTGGATGCTGATGGGACTGTCGCCGGCGGTAACGGCCGCTGCCCAGCCGCCAGCCAAGTCACCGCGCGATTCGA
>JBDHVK010000181.1:0-7366 GCA_039809645.1 Gemmatimonas sp. | reverse complement strand
CAAGGTGAGTGGCACCGGCACGGGCACGCCCGTCGTGTTGATTCACGGTGGGCCCGGCATGGGCAGCTTCTACATGAAGCCCATGGAGGCGCTCGGGGTGGATCGCCCGGTGGTCCGCTACGACCAGCTGGGCACCGGCAAGTCGGATCGCATGACCGACACGACGCTCATGAAGATCCCGCGGTACGTCGAGGAGCTCGACTCGCTCAGGCGCACGCTGAAGTACGACAAGATCTTCCTCAACGGCAATTCATGGGGCACGATCGTCGCGATCGAGTACTACAAGGCGCACCCGGACAAGGTGGCGGGCATCATCTTCAGCGGCGAGGCGTTCGACATCCTCGCGGCGGAAAAGGAGATCAACGCCGCCGTGGCCAAGCTCTCGCCGGACGCGCAGAAGGCGTTCGCGCAGTACAACGTCGACAAGAATCTCGAGTCGCCGGCGTACAAGAAGGCCGTGGACGAGTTCTACTCGGTGAACGTGTGGCGGCATCCCATTCAGGCCGATGTGGATTCCACCATGCAGCTCATGGGCGCCGAGCAGTACCGCTACTTCCAGGGCGAGAACGAAACGATGATCGTCGGCGCGCTCCGGAACTACAACACGGTGAAGGATCTCCCCAACATCAAGGTGCCGGTGCTCATGACGACCGGCGAGTTCGACGAGCTCGGGCCGAAGCTCATTGAGCGCCACGCCAAGCTGATTCCCGGCGCCAGGTTCATCATGTACAAGGATGCGGCCCACGTCACGCAGTGGGATGCGACGGAGCAGAGCGTCAAGGATGCGCGCGAGTTCCTGAAGGCCGCTGATACCAAGAAGTGAGCGACGAGACGCGCAAGCCGCGGCCAGTGTTGATCGGGGAGCACGACTACGCGCGTGCTCCCCGTTTCACGTGGCCGGGTGAGGTCGTGTTCGGTGCGGGCGAAAGACAGCACGTGGTGCCTGGCACGTGGCAACTCGAGTTCGCGCCGCGCGCGTTGGTGCGCGCCGGGGGCGCCGATGACGTGCCGTCGTTGCGTGATGCGGAGGCGTGGCACGATCGCATCTCGCAGATCATGACGCTGCAGGAACCGGGTGCCCAGCTGCGCATCGGTACCATGTCGAACGGTGCGTGGCGCACACTCGAGGTCACGGTGCCGTCGCGACCGCCGATGCTGGTGGAGTTCGATCGTGCCGCCTTGGTCCAGGTCGTGGGAGCCGAGCGAGTGCAATTGAGGCTTCGCGACAGCTGGGCTTGGCGATAACTCGACTTCGCGACAACGAACGAGGTGGGAGACAACAGACGAGGATCTTCGTGGGGCGATCATCTGCCCTCCCCGAAGATCCTCGTCCGTTGTCGCCGTTCAGTCGTCTCAGTTGTCGCGGCCCGAGGCTGCCCCTCCACTGTCGCAGCCCTAATCCGCCCGCCGTCCCGTCCGTGCCGCCACGACATACAGCCCGCTCGCGACCACCAGCGTCACCACCAGTACTGTCCACTCCGCCTTGGTGATGCTCGTGAGCAACCAACCGATCAGGCCAATGGTGATCACCGGCACGACCGGCCCACCCGGCACCGCAAACGGCGTCGCGCCGGGTTGACGGATCCCACGCTGCCGCAGCACGATCGTGGCCGCAGCGCATCCGGCGTACAGCAGCAGCGCGGCGAGATTCGAGATCACGGCGAGCTGTTCGAACGAGTTGAACACCGCGAGGGCGCACACCAGCGTCGTCTGAATCAGAATGGCCACATGCGGCGTGCGATACGTCGGATGCACCGAGCCCACGATCTTCGGCAGCAGTCCGTCTTCGGCAAATCGATAGAGCGCACGCGGCACCGCCAGCGTCATGCCGCTCACGTAGCCGAACATCGAGATGCTCGCCCCCACCAGCAGCAGCACGCGCCCCGGAGCGCCCATGAACCCTTCGGCCGCCATCGCGAGCGGCGCCGTGGTGGCGGTCGCGAGCGACGGGCCGAGCGTGCCGGCCGCCACAAGATGCACGAGCAGATAGAGCAGCGTCACGCCCGTCATCGCGATCGCCAGCGCCTTCGGTACAGTGCGCGCCGGATCTTTCACCTCACCGCTCGGCACCAACGCCGTCTCCACGCCGCTGAACGCGAACGTGAGGACGATGGCCGCGCGCGCGAGACTCGACGCCGACGGCATTTCATGAATGGCGAGATTGGCCGGCTGCACGAAGAAGGCGCCGATCGCCACGAACAGCACCAGCGGCAGCAGCTTGGCCACGCTTGCGATCACCACCACGCGCGTCCCCTGTTCGATGCCGCGCATGTTCACGAGTGCAAGCAACGTGAAGAGCGCCACCAGCACCGGCACGCGAATGCTCGGCATGCCAACCAGCGCGCCCAATCCCTCGGCGAAGGCACTCGACACACCTGCCACGGCCGTGGTGCCCAGCATCCAGAGCAACACGCCCGCCATCGAACCGACATAGCGGCCGAACACCGCCTCCACGTACGCGTACGGCCCGCCCGTCATGGCCACGCGGCTCCCGGCCTCGGCGAAGCAGAGTACGACGCAGCCGAACACGGCGGCACAGATCAGATAGACGAAGGGCGCCGCTGGACCGGCCGCAGCGGCGGCACCGGCGGGCAAACGGAAAATGCCGCCGCCGACGGTGACGTTGAAGATGCTGGCCGCGAGGGCCCAAACACCAACCGCGCGAACCAGCTCTGGTCCGCGCGGTGATGTTGCTGTCGAAGTCGAAGCAGCAGGAGTGCTCAAGAGATCAGGCCTTGGAAAGCAGCGGAATCAGGAGCAGGGCCACGATGTTGATGATCTTGATCAGCGGGTTGATCGCCGGGCCGGCCGTATCCTTGTACGGATCGCCCACCGTGTCGCCGGTGACCGCGGCCTTGTGGGCATCGCTGCCCTTGCCGCCGTGGTGACCCTCTTCGATGTACTTCTTCGCATTGTCCCATGCACCACCACCGGTGCACATCGAGATGGCCACGAAGAGGCCCGTCACGATCGTGCCCATCAGCAGTCCACCGAGCGCGGCGCCGCCCAGCACGAGGCCCACGATGGCCGGAATCACAAGCGGCAACAGCGACGGGAGAATCATCTCGCGGATCGCGGCCTTCGTGAGGAGGTCCACCGCCCTGTCGTACTGCGGCTTCTGCGTGCCCTTCATGATCCCCGGCAGTTCCTTGAACTGACGACGAACTTCCTCGACGACCGCGCCGGCCGCACGACCCACGGCCTGCATCGCCGAGGCGCCGAACAGGTACGGAATCATGCCGCCGATGAGGAGGCCGATCACGACCTTCGGATCGTCGATCGAGAAGTTCACCGCGCTGCCAAGGTGCGCGCCGAGCTTGCTCGAGTAGTCGGCGAAGAGCACGAGCGCTGCGAGGCCGGCCGAGCCGATCGCGTACCCCTTGGTCACGGCCTTGGTGGTGTTGCCGACGGCGTCGAGCGCGTCGGTCGTCTTGCGGATCTCGGGGCCGAGATGGCTCATCTCGGCGATGCCACCGGCGTTGTCGGTGATCGGGCCGTACGCGTCGAGCGCGACGATCATGCCGGCCATCGACAGCATCGACGTGGCGGCGATGGCCACGCCGTACAGGCCGTTGAGGGCAAAGCATCCATAGATGGCCGCGGCCACCACGAGCACCGGCGCGGCGGTCGAGCGCATCGACACCGCAAGGCCGGCGATGACATTCGTGCCGTGCCCCGTCTCCGACGCCTTCGCGATCTGGCGCACCGGGCCGTACTCGGTCGCGGTGTAGTACTCGGTGATCACGACCAGCGCCGCCGTGAGGGCGAGACCGATCATCGCGCAGATGAACAGGTTCGTGGCCTGCTCGGCGGGGAACATCACCTGCGTGACCGCGAAGAAAGCGCCCGCCGCGAGCACGCCCGAGACGATCAGGCCGCGATAGAGCGCGTTCATGATCTTGCCACCCGGCTTCACGCTCACGAAGAACGTGCCGATGATGGAGGCCGGAATGGACACGGCGCCGAGCACGAGCGGGTAGAGCACCCCGGTGTTGCCGTAGGTCGCGAAACCCAGACCGGCCACGAGCATGGCGGCGATGATCGTCACCGCGTACGTCTCGAACAGGTCGGCCGCCATGCCGGCGCAGTCGCCGACGTTGTCACCAACGTTGTCGGCGATCACCGCCGGGTTGCGCGGATCGTCTTCCGGAATGCCCGCTTCGACCTTGCCCACGAGGTCGGCGCCGACGTCGGCGCCCTTCGTGAAGATGCCGCCGCCGAGTCGCGCGAAGATCGAGATGAGCGAGGAGCCGAACGCAAGACCGACCATCGGCTCGAGCGCATGCTTCACCGCCTCCTCGCCCGTCTGCCCGCCGATCGCGACCATATAGAAGCCGGCGACGCCCAGGAGACCGAGCCCGACGACCAGCATGCCGGTGATCGCGCCCCCCTTGAAGCTGATGTTGAGCGCGGCGTTGAGCCCGCTCTGCGCGGCCTGAGCCGTGCGCGAGTTGGCGCGGACCGACACGAACATGCCGATGAAGCCGGCGACGCCCGAGAGAATCGCGCCGATCGCGAAGCCGATCGCGGTCATCCAGCTGCCGAGCCCGAGGCCGACGGCGAGGAAGAGGACCACGCCGACCATGGCGATGGTGGTGTACTGACGCTTCAGGTAGGCATCGGCGCCTTCCTGAATCGCGCCAGCGATCTGCTGCATGCGTTCGTTGCCGGCAGGCTGGCCAATGATCCAGCGGGCCGACACGATGCCGTACACAATGGCGATCGCCGCGCAGGCAAGGGCAAGGACGAGAGCGTACTGCTCGAGCACGGGGAGTCCGGGTTATATGGATGAGTCTGCTTCGGCCCCATTTCTGAGGCATCCCCCCAAAATCGTGCAGGAAACGGTCGGGGGCCAGCCCCCGATTGCCTGACGGCGCGATCTGGCAGCGCTTTTCAGATTCCCTGTATGCGTACGGCTGAAGCTGCTGAGGCGGTTGTGGGACGGATCCGCAATGGGATGCGGGTCTTCATTCATGGGGCTTCCGCCACCCCCACCCCCCTGCTGGAGGCCTTGGCCGCCCGGACGGATCTGGAGGGGGTGACGGTCTACAGCCTGCATCTGTCCGGCGCCGGCGCCGAGGCGATCGCCCGGGCCCCCCACCTGCGCTCGGTGTCGCTCTTCACCGGGCCGGCGATGCGGCAGCCGATCGCGGACGGACGGGCCGACTATGTGCCGGTCTTCCTGAGCGACGTCCCCGGGCTGTTCCGGTCCGGGGCCATCCCACTCGATGCCGCGATCGTTCAGCTGTCGCATCCCGACGGTCATGGGCACTACACCCTTGGGGTGTCGGTCGACGCGGCGCTGGCCGCGGTGGAAGTCGCGCCGCTCGTGCTCGCCGAGGTGAACACCCGGATGCCGCGCACCTGCGGCAACAACGTGGTGCCGCTCTCCCGGGTCACGGCGTTCGTCACGACCGACCGCGCCCTCATTCCTCACGCACCGGTGGAGGTGGGACCGATCGAGCGGGCGATTGGCGAGCGGGTCGCTGCGCTGGTGGACGACGGCGCGACCCTGCAGGTCGGCGTGGGGGCGATTCCCGAAGCCACGCTCGCTCTGCTGGGCAACAAGGTCGGTCTCGGCGTGCACAGCGAGATGTTCAGCGACGGCCTCATTCCGCTCATCGAGGGAGGCGTCGTCACGAACCAGCACAAGACCGTGCATCGCGGCCGCACGGTCGCGTCGTTCGTGACGGGCTCACCGGCGCTCTTCGACTTCGTCCACGACAATCACGCCGTGGAACTGCATCCCTGCGATCGCACCAACGACACCGCGCTGATCCGCGAAAACCCGCGCGTCACCGCCATCAACTCGGCGCTCGAGATCGACCTGTCCGGGCAGGTGTGTGCGGATTCGATCGGGCACCGGATCTACAGCGGTATTGGCGGGCAGATGGATTTCGTGCGCGGGGCGGCGCTCTCGGTGGGTGGCAAGGCGATCATTGCGCTCCCCTCCACGGCGGTGGGCGGCACGGTGTCGAGGATCGTGCGCGAGCTTCGGCCGGGCGCGGGCGTTGTGACCACCCGCGGACACGTCCAGTGGGTGGTGACGGAGTACGGGGCGGTTGATCTGCGAGGGCGGACGGTGCGCGAGCGCGCCGGCCTGCTCGCCTCGATTGCCCATCCGGATTTCAGAGGTGAGTTGTTGAGATCGAGAGCTTGACGACGCTTGAGACTTTGAGAGAACTGCGCATGCGTTGGGCGCATACGTGGGGCGCATACGTGGGGCGCATACGTGGGGCGCATATGTGGGGCGCATATGTGGGGCGCATACGGGGGGCGCACACGTTGAGCGCATACGAACGGCGCATACGGACGGCGCATACGGACGGCGCATACGGACGGCGCATACGAACGGCGCATACGAACGGCGCATTCTTGGGGCGTGAAGGGCGGGCGCGTTTTTTTGCGACAATGCGCGTTCGATTGGTGACGCAGTCGACAGGCGATGGCCTTACCCTGCTTCCATGTCACCTTCTGGCCCACTTCGCGTGCTCGATGCCGCTGAGCACTTCGCGGCGGACGTCATTCGTCTCTCCGAACAGCTCGACCAGAAACACGCCAAGGAGCTCGCGGCGCAGCTGACGCGATCGGCGAGCTCGATTGCGGCGAACATCGCCGAGGCGAGCAAGCTTGGAACGGCGGCCAACTACCATCGTCAGCTCAGAATCGCGCTGGGATCGGCGAGCGAAACTGGCACACATCTTCGGATCGCACGCTATGCAGAGTTGCTCCCCGTGCAGGAGGTTCGCCGCCTGGAGCAACGTCTGGGCACGATCTGCAAGATGCTCAACGCGCTCATGCGTCACCTGAGCGAATCCCAGGCACACGAGGAAAGCGAGCGTCGCCGAAAGTCAGAACCCCCAACCTAACGCCCGACGTATGCGCTTCACGTCTGCGCTTCACGTCTGCGCTTCACGTCTGCGCTTCACGTATGCGCCTCACGTATGCGCCCCCCGTATGCGCGTCACGTCTGCGCTTCACGCATGCGCCCCACGTATACGCTTCACGTATGCGCCTCACGTATGCGCCTCACGTATGCGCCTCACGTATGCGCTTCACATGTGCGCTTCACGTATACGCTTCACGTATGCGCCCCACGTATGCGCTTCACGTACGCGCCCCATCGCCCCGATACGGCCGCTCCCACAGACGCCGAATCGCCCCCTCATGCGCCGCCGTCCACAGCCATCCCGCGCCCGCCACCGCGCTGTACGCGAGCGCCGGCACCAGCGGCTCCTGAAACGCCTGGATCTCCGCGTCGCCCAGTCGCTGCCCCGCGGCGAGCGCGCGCGCGGTCAGATCGAGCGCGGGCGCAAGGCGGGCGACGACCTGTCCCGCCTCGGGCAGCGCGCGGCCGGCCACGAGC
>JBDHVK010000180.1:0-7402 GCA_039809645.1 Gemmatimonas sp. | reverse complement strand
CTGCTCGGGCTCGATCACGCCAGCGACAGCGAGAACATCATGGCGGCTCGCGTGCGGGTGCGCGAACTCAGCGAAGCCGACAAGGCGACCGTGCGGCTGCTCTACTCGATGCCCGCCGGCTCCCTCCGCTAGTCCCCGAGAAAGGGGTCAGCGTCCGCGCAGGACCACCACGCGCTCGCCCGTGCGCGACTGCAGACTGAGCTTCACTTCGCCGCCACCCGCGATCGCCCGCCGCAACGCCGCGACGTCGCGCACGCGCTGACCATTCACGCGGACGACTACCTCGCCGGCGCGGAGCCCCGCGTCCGCGGCGGGTGTCCCGGGAGGCACCCGCAGCACGAGCACGCCGGCTTCCAGTTCGAGCGTCGCCGCAAAGTCCTCATCGATCGTGGAGAACTGCGCGCCCGCCAGCACCGCCACGCCGGTGCCACTCATCAGCGGCATCGGGGGCGCGGGCGGCGCCTGCGGAAGCCGTGCCTGCGGCGTGCGCACCATCATCATCAGGCGCGGCTCCTCGCGACGCTGTCCCACCACCACGGCCAGCTCGCGCGGCCGACCGCTCTTGCGGACGCGCACGCGCACCGTGCTGCCCGGCACCAGCATCTCGCTGTAGTTGATCGCCTGCTGCGTCACATCGCGCCCGTTGTACGCCAGCACGGTATCGCCCGCGATCAGGCCAGCCTTCTCCGCCGGCGAACCGGCGTCGACCGACTCCACCAGCGGATATTCGCAATGACTGATCGTCACTCCGTCCGGCGTGACGAGGCGGAGCTGTGCGCCAGACAGCGAGACACCGAAGTAACCGGCCGCAGCCCGGTCGGCGAGTTGCGCCTCGGCGACGCCAGTCAGCGCGGCCACCTGCGGCTGCAGCGAGCGCACCAGGCCATCGACCACGGTGATCGCACCACGCGCGAGCACCGGTGCCACCACACGCATCGAGGAGTCCATCGTGAGGAACAGCGCACGCGGATCCACCGGTCGGCCGGTCACGGTCACACGCAGCGAGTCACCACGGCGTAGAGTGACCTCCTCGTCCGGCGCCCCGTTCTTGCCGAAGTACCGCACCACCACCTGCATCGCCGAGTCCACGCCGCGCTGCACCTGCGACAGCTGGCGCACCTGCGCTTCCTGCAGCTGCTGATGGACGGCGAGCGTCTGCATCGCCCCCTCGAGCTCCCGCTTGAGCCGCAGCAGCGCCAATCCCTCCGGCGCCTGCGCCAACGCCGACGGCGAGGATGCCAGCTCCTCGCACGCATTGGTCGTCGCCGACGCGCGCACGCGCACCGATGTGCGCGCTGAGGTGGTTTGCGCCTCGACCGCCTGCCACAGCGGCGCCGCCACCGCGCAGACCATCACGCCAACACCGTTTCGCCACACAGCACGCATATCAGTACCGCTCGATCACCTTGTCCACCGGCAACGCGCCGCTCAACGCCTGCAGCGTGGCTTCGCGCGCCGAATAGGCGGACAAGTAGTAGTGGTTGAGCACCGGATCCTGCGGTGCTTCTCGCAAGGCCGCGCGACTGGCGGCCATCATCTGGTCGAGCGCAGCAAGGCGCGCCCGATACACGTCCGAATCGCGAATCGTGGGATCGTTCGCGGCCAGCCACACCGACGCGCGTTCGTAGTCACGCTGCGCCTGATTGAGCACCTGCGTGGCCTGGTCGACCGACGCGAAGTCGGTGTCCCCGAAGCCCACGGCGCGCGCCATGGTGCCCGCCTGTGCCGCCGGACCGGTCGCGAGCTCCGCGCCGCTGCTGAGGCGCCCCATCATGGCGCCGCCAGCGACCAACGCCAGCGCGGCGGCGACCTGCCGCACACGCTGGAACCAACGCTGACTCGAGACCGGCGTCTCCACGCGAACCGGCGACGCCGGCCGCGCAGCCGCCACCGCAGGCGCCACCGCAGGCGCATCGGGCGCGGCGTGCTCGCCCGTCGTCAGCAAGCCTTCGTCGCGCAGACTCCGCGCGAGCGAATCCCACGCCACCAACCGCGGCGCATCGGCGGCGAGATCCTGCGTGACCACACCACCCGCGTGCGTCACCAGCTGCGCCACCGCGTCGCGCTCGGCGCGACAGGCGGCGCAGCTCGCGAGATGCGCGAGCTCGTCGAGGGTCAGCGGATCATGATCGAACGCGGCGAGCCGCGTGGTATCAAGGTGCTGCATAGCTACGATCCATACCGGTGGAAAACGTGTCGACCAGCGGGGCAAGCAACCGGCGCAACTTCGCCCGCGCCTTGAACAGCTGCGATTTGGAGCCGCCCGGCGTGATCCCCAGCTCGGCGGCGATCTCTTCGTGCGTGTACCCTTCAACGTCGTGGAGCAGGAACACCGTGCGCGCACCGGGCGACAGCTTGCGGGCGGCGTCCTCGATGGTGCGCGCCAGCATGCTGCGCTCCGCGTCTTGCTCGACCACCGCCGAATCTTCCTCGATGCCGGTCTCGGTGGCCGCCAGTCGCTTCACCCGCCGCAGCGCGTTCAGCGTGCGGTTGATCGCGACGCGATGAATCCACGTGCTGAACTTCGCGTCCCCCCGCCACGACGGGAGGGCACGGAAGATCTGGATCCAGACCTCCTGCGCGATATCCTCGGCGAGGTCGGGATCTCCGGCGAGTCGGCGAACGACCGCGTCCACGTGCGGCGCATGCTGATTCCACAGCAGCCGCATGGCGCGCTCATCCCCCTCGATCGCCCGGCGAACGATGGCGGCGTCGGTCTCCATGGGGTTCACCAAATCTGTCACGCGCGCCCCGCCGAGGGTTGCCTGGTTGCCTGCAGTCGCGAGCGCGGCGGCCGGTACTTGGGTCGAATGTCACTGGCTGTTGCCATCGCCGTGCGCCGATCGTAGGAGAATGAACGGGGTATAGCGCTTGACGGGCGGTGCCGCCTGTCGTAAATGCCTCTGGATCCTCCCTACGGACGGTTTCTCCCGGTGTTCCTGCTCACCGCGCTGGTCATTGCTGCTGCTGACGTCACGCACGTCGCCGTTCCGCGCGGGGCTGGTCTGCCCGAGCGGGAGCCGGCGGCCGTGGGCATGTCGGCCGAGCGCCTGGGGACGATCGATCGCGTGGTGCAGCGCGGCGTCGACGCCGGCGGTTTCCCCGGCGCCGCGCTGGTTGTGGGACGAAAGGGCTATTCCGTCTGGCAGCGCGGTATCGGCACCCTCGATTGGACGGGGCGGAGCCGGGTCAGCGCTCAGGAGAGCCTCTACGATCTCGCATCGCTGACGAAGGTGGTGGCCACGACCACCGCCATCATGGTGCTCTACGACGAAGGCAAGATCGATCTCGAGGCCCCCGTCAATCGCTATGTGCCGGGCTTCACGGGCGGGCTGCGCGACCAGGTTACCGTGCGACACCTGCTCACGCATCGCGGTGGCCTCCCCGCCGGCCGCGAACTGTGGCGCATCGCGAGCACGCCCGCCGAGGCGCGCGCCGCGGTGCTGTCATCGCCGGTGCAGTGCACGCCGGGCGCCTGTTACGAATACTCCGATCTCGGCGCCGACCTGCTCGGCTTCGTCGCCGAAGCGGTGAGCGGCGAGTCGCTCGATACGTTCCTGCAAACGCGCGTGTTCCGTCGGCTGGGCATGAACGACACGCACTACCGCGTGGACGGCAGCGATGTGGCGCGCACGGCGCCCACCGAAATCGCGCCGCCGCGGGGCTATCCGTTGCGTGGCGAAGTGCACGACGAGAACGCCTACGCGCTGGGCGGCGTGGCGGGGCACGCGGGGCTCTTCAGCACCGCGAGCGATCTCTCGGTGTTCGCCCAGATGTTGCTCGACGGTGGCGTCTACAATGGCGTGCGCATCGTGGCCGACTCCACGGTGCAGCTGTTCACGCGCCGCGCGGCGGGACATCGCGCGCTGGGATGGGATACCTGCGACGGCGGTGCCGGCTGCGGGCAGTACATGTCGGAGCGCGCGTTCGGCCACACGGGCTTCACCGGGACGTCGCTCTGGATCGACCCCGATCGCCAGATGTTCGTGATCCTGCTGACGAACCGCGTGCATGCGGCGCGGGCGCGCCGGCCGAGCAAGGTCATCGCCGACGTGCGCAACGACCTGGCCGATGCGGCAGTTCTTGCCGTGATGGACGACCCGCAGGGCGTCCGCGCGATGCCGGCCGCGTTCCGCGCCGATGTCGCCGAGGACTGGAACCGGCCACTCCGTTCGCGGCGCGCCACCAGTGCCGCGGCCCGGCGCCGCGCGGCGGCGGCCAAGCGGGCGGCGGCGAAGAAGGCGGCTGCCCGGAAGCCCGTGAGCAAGAAGCCGGTCAGCAAGTCGAGCAGCGCCAAGAAGGCGCCGGTCGCCAAGGCCTCGGTCACCAAGGCCACGGTCAAGAAGGCGCCGGCCAAGAAGCCGCCGGTCAAGAAAAAGAAGGGCTGAGGCGCGGGTCTGGGGCACGGCTGAGTTGCACGCCGCGCTATGTTTCCCGTATGTCCGACGAACAGACTCCCCATACCATCGCCGCCCCTGAAGCCGGGCCGGCGCCCGAATCCGGGGCGGTATCGGTCGATCAGGCTCGCCTCGCGCTTCGACGGGTCAAGGATCCGGAGCTCAACCTGAACATCGTGGACCTCGGGCTCGTCTATGACGTGCAGGTCGAGGGGAGCACGGTGAAGGTCGACATGAGCCTCACCTCGCCCGGATGTCCCTCGGGCCCGGAGATCATGGGCGAGGCGGAGCAGCAGCTGCGCGGCCTGCCGGGTGTGGGCGACGTCCAGATGAATCTCGTCTGGTCACCGCCCTGGACGCCGGAGCGGATCGAGCCGCGGGTCCGCGCCTACATGGGCTTCTGATACGAGTCCGTCATGAGCGGTTGTGGCCGCTCATGACGCGGACGGTCAGGCGACCGTTTCCGGCAGGACGGCCACGTCGGCGCGCTCGGCGCGCACGCGGCTGATCAACGTCGCCGCGATGGGGACCAGCATCAACGCTCCGCCCCAGAGCATCAGATCGGCCACGTTGGCCACGATCGTGGTCTCACCCCACAGGTGGATGCCGATGAAGTCGGCCACACCTTCGTGCCCCCCGAGAATGCTCGCGAGGTTCCCGAGCGCCCCGCCGGTCACCATGCCGAGCGCGTAGATGGCCCGCGGGTCGATGCTGGCAATGGCTCGCACCACGGACACCACGAGCAGGACCGCCAGCGACGTCATCAGCACGTTGAGCTGCGCCGTGAACGGCCCCATCGACACGCCGCCGGCCGCGCCGGTATTCCAGACCAGCAGGAACGTCAGGCGATCGGTCACCGACACGACGCCGGTCTCACCGAGGCTCCGCACGGCGAACGCCTTGGTGGCGAGGTCCACGAGCATCCCCGTGAGTGCCACCAGATAGTACCGACGCTGCAGGGCATCACTGAGGTGCCGGGAGACGCGGGTGGCGATGGGCTCGTTTCGCATGCGGCAGTGGAGCGGAAGGCGGAGTCAACCGAGGGTCAACCGTCCTTCTCGCACCGTTTATGCCGCGCCGGTGGCCCGTACCGGCCGACGGTCGGGCCGCCGCAAACGCTTGCCCGGAAACGCGTTATGATGTTCCTGCGGCCTGGCTCGCCGATCAGGACCTGCGGCGACCGCAAGACAACGTGGCGAGCGCGCCACACGCGAGCCCGCCGTGTGGCGGACGCGCCCCGCCCGGTCTGGCGCCGGTGGCTCCCGACTCAGTCCTTGTAGGGCGAGTCGTCGGTGGGCGCCGGAGCCGGCGCGGACATGGCGGCGGAGGCACCGCCACCGCCGA
The DNA here is from genome assembly GCA_039809645.1 of Gemmatimonas sp. Classification (GTDB taxonomy): domain Bacteria; phylum Gemmatimonadota; class Gemmatimonadetes; order Gemmatimonadales; family Gemmatimonadaceae; genus Gemmatimonas. Next base: position 1,661 of record JBDHVK010000180.1, on the reverse strand, counting down.
GGGCTTTCACGAAAGCGGCCCCGAGCACTTCCACTTGCCACTTCCGCAGTTCGGGGATCGCCTCGAACTCGTCCACGTGGCGGGGCTTCTTGCGGGCGACCGCTTCCATGCGGTCGCGTGAGCAGAGCACCCCCGGATCAAGATCGAGCCGCGTGGCCACCACGTCGCGAACCGTCTTGAGCTTGGACACACGCTCGTCGAAATCCGGGTCGCGATCCCAGCGCGCGGCCTTCGGAAAGCGCGGCAGGTCGGCTTCGGCGACGGCATTGCCCCGCACGATGGCCTGCAACGCTTCGCTCGCCCGTGGCTCGGACATGCCGCGCGGAAACCCCTTCACCGCGAAGAGCGCCTCGCGTGACGTCGGCGCGAGCCGCGCGAGATCGAGCAGCACTTCGTTGCCCGCCACGCGGAACGTCGCGCGATCGAGTTCGGCGGCGATGGCATCGCGCCACGCGACGAGTTCGCGCAGACGCGCCAGTTCGCGGCGGGTGAGATCCCGCGCGCCTTTCATGCGCAGGAAGGCCTGCTCCGCGCCCTCGGGATCCCAGCGCGTCCCTTCCGCACGCGTGAACTCTTCCTGCGCCCAGTGCAGACGTCCCTTCTGCTCGAGTTCGCGAGACAATCGATCACGCAACCCGAGCAGATGACGCGTATCCTGCGCCGCGTAGTCGAGCATGTCGGCGGTGAGCGGGCGCATGCTCCAGTCGGCACGCTGATGCTTCTTGTCCAGCTTGAGGCCGAAGAATTGCTCCAGCAACGCGGCGAGACCGAACGCGCGAATGCCAAGCAGCTGCGCCGCGACGCGCGTGTCGAAGAGATGTGTGACACGCCACCCGTAATCCTGATGCAGCAGCCGCAAGTCGTAGTCGGCGTCGTGCAGCACGACTTCCACCGTGGGATCTTCGAGCAGCACGCCGAGCTTCGCTGGCGTGCCGATCGGCAGCGGATCGATCACGGCTTCGTGCGTGGCCGTGGAGAGCTGCAGCAGATAGATGCGATCGACGAAGCGATGAAAGCTCGCGCCCTCGGTGTCGAGCGCGAGCGCCCGGACACCGTTGAGGCCGGACAGGAAGCGATCGACGGCGTCGGCCGTGTCGAGATACAGTGGCGCGGAAGCTGGCATGGGTCCCTGAAAAGTATATCCGGGCGCTAGTTTCGAGCACATGACCACCATCGACGAATCGCTCCTCCCGGAGGAGTTGCCGCCCGAGCGGCGCGGTTGGCGGAGTGCCGATCTGGCCCGGGCCGCCCTGGTGGCGCTGGCCGTGTGGTTTGGCCTGCAGCTGCTCTGGTCGGTGAGCTCGCTGGTGTTCCTGGTCTTCCTGGCGACCCTGTTCGGGCTCGCCGTGGGGCGCGGCGCCGACTATCTGGAGCGGTTCAAGATCCGTCGGGGGATCGGGGCAGCGCTCATCATGTTCGGGGGGCTGGGCGCGATTATCGGCGTGCTGACCTGGACAGCGCCGACCCTGATCGAGCAGGGGAAGGAGCTGCAGCGACAGGTGCCCGCCGCCCTGCACAAGGTGCAGACCTGGGTGGACAGCAAGCAGGGCGGCCTGATGGGGACGCTGATCAACAGTGCGGCCGGGACCGATGCGAAGGGGCCGGACAGCGCCGCGGCGGCCGCGGCGGCGGCGGCCGGATCGGCGGCGGCCAAACCCGGC
>JBDHVK010000179.1:0-7420 GCA_039809645.1 Gemmatimonas sp. | reverse complement strand
GCTTGTCACCCGCATATCTCCGCCACCTTCGCCTTGAGCGTCCCAAGGTCGAACGGCTTCTGCAGCACATGCGGGTGATCCGCGAGTGGGGTGCCGGGTTCCGCGTCGGCCACGGCATCGCCGGTGGTCAGGATCACGCGGGCAGCGAGGGCGGGGTGGGAACGGCGCAGGTCGGTGAGGAGCTGGCTGCCACTGATGCCGGGGAGGTGGAGGTCGAGCAAGACGAGATCCACGTGCTCGACCGTCTGCGCCGCAATGGCGGCGAGGTGCCCCTGGGCTTCGATGCCGTCGGCGGCTTCCACAACGCTCCATTGCGCGCGCTCGAAGAAGCGCCGCAGGGCGAATCGAATGCCGCTCTCATCGTCGATCAATAGCACACGGGGCACTGAACCCTCCTGACGCGTTTCGCATCAAACGACGAACGGGTACCCGACGTTTCTTCGAGTACCCGTTCCCAACCTATTCCGTTGAGGAAAAACTCACAACACAGGGAGATTCGTGCGGTGTGCGATTCGGATCAGGCCGCGCCCCAGAAGCCGGCCAGCGCGTGACCGTCGGGCGACTCGCGGAGCTTCTCGAAGGCGCGCTCGCGAATCTGGCGGATGCGCTCGCGCGTCACACCCATGAGTGCGCCAATGCGCTCGAGGGTCATTGCTTCCGCGCCCTCGTCGAGCCCGTAATACAGATAGAGAATCTTGCGCTCGCGCGGCGTGAGGTACTTCCGGAAGACGCGATCGATGAACTCGCGCATGAGCCGGAAGTCGGTGCCGTCTTCGATGTCGGCGTGCGTCTCGCCGGCGAAGCGCTCGCCGAGGGTGGAGGCTTCGCGATCCTGACGGTCGATCGGGGCGTCGAGGGAGACCTCGGTGCTGGTGATCTGACGCGCGGCGCGCACCTGCTCGAGCGGCTCCTGCAGCAGCTTGGAGAGCTCCTCGTCGGTGGGCTCGCGGTTGAGCACCTGATTGAGCACCATCTCGCCGCGCGCCATGCGGATGAGCTGCGAGTTCTGGTTGAGCGGGATGCGCACGGAGCGCGTCTGCTCGGCCAGCGCCTTCAGCACCGCCTGACGGACCCACCATACGGCGTACGAAATGAATTTGACGCCCTGGTCGGGATCGAACTTCCGCACCGCCTTGAGCAGCCCTTCGTTGCCGATGGCGACGAGTTCGGAGAGGTCGAGGCCGTGCCCCTGATACTTCTTGACGTAGCTGATGACGAACCGGAGGTTCGCGGTTACCAGTCGCTCCGCGGCCGCTTCATCACCCTTCTGGGCGAGACGGGCCAGACGGCGTTCCTCGGCGGCATCCGTAATGAGCGGCAGCTTCTGGATGTCGTGTAAGTACTGATCGAAGGCGGTGGAAGGAGCGGAACGGAAGAAACCCTTCGCGCGGGTCTCAGAGGTTCTGGTCGCAGCAGCCTGCATACGCCCTCGCCGTACGTGTGCTTGGATCAGCCCGAGGAAGGAGCAGGCTGGTCGATCGGAGCGCCACGATAATGGTCGGGTTCTGGACGGTCAATAAAAATCTTCTGGCTTTGACCTATAGCGACACTTTTCGGTCAGTTTTGCGCCAGAAGAGCATTTATGTGATGCCGAATGCCTCAGTTCTGTGAGGGCATTCATGAAGACAGTGCGCACTTGTTGCTGGGACGCAACGCTCAGCCGTAGCACGTTCGGCACCTGGACTGGTACCGGACGCCGGGCCCGCCGACTAGATCAGCGCGTTCCGAACGTCGAGGTCGGCGACCGGAACGGACCACCGGCCTTCGGCGGCTTCCATCTCGCCGATCGCGCGCGGGAGCGCGTACCGCGCCGCACCGGCCCGAGCCTTCTTGTCGCCGTGCGTTTCGGCGATGATCGCATCCAGCGAGAGTTGCGGTGGAAGATTCCGGGGGAGCCCGGCGCGCTGGACGGCGTCATCCACGGCGGTCGAGAGACCGGGGGCGGCGAGCCCGATGCCCTCGGCGATCTTCGCCTCGGCGATCATCCCCATCGCGACGGCGTCACCGTGCAGCATCTGATAGTTCAGCAGCTTCTCGACGGCGTGGGCGATGGTGTGGCCGAAATTGAGGATCTGGCGGAGGCCTCCCTCCCGCGTGTCCTCGGCGACGACTTCGGCCTTGATCCGGACGCTGCCGGCGATGAGACGGGGAAGCGCCTCGGCGGCGGCGCCCTCGCTGAGGAGCGACGGCAGCGCCTGGAGCAGCGTATCGAAGTACGCGCGATCGGCGATGATGCCGTGTTTCAGCATCTCGGCGAGCCCGCTCCGCAACTGGGAGACGGGCAGGGTGCCCAGGACATCGGGGTCGATGATCACCGCGGCCGGATTGTGAAACGCGCCGACGAGGTTCTTCCCGGCGGGGGTATCGACGGCGGTCTTTCCGCCCACCGAGGCGTCGACCATGGCGAGGAGCGTGGTCGGCACCTGCACGACCGGCAGCCCGCGCATGTAGGTCGAGGCGACGAATCCGGCGAGGTCGCCCACGACGCCGCCGCCGAGTGCGACCACGGTGGTGTCGCGACCCGCGCCCCAGTCGATGAGCGCGTCGGTGAGCTCGGCCCATCGGGCGCGAGTCTTCTCGTGTTCACCGGGCGAGATCGTGAACTGCTTCGCCGTCCTGCCACCAAAGTGGGCGAGGACGCGATCGCCGAGGTGCGCGGCGACGGTGTCATCGGTGATGACGGCCACGCGATACGCCGGCGCGACCTGCTCGACGACCGCGGCCAGCGCTGCCAGCGCGCCGCGATGACAGCGGATGGGATACGGCAGCGGCAGGTCGAGCGCGTCGGTCACGGGGCTACCAGGTCACTTCGCCGGCACCCGCGCGCTTGTTCGCGACGCGCGCGAGCATGAAGAGCAGGTCGGAAAGGCGATTGAGGTAGATCACCACGAGATGTGGCAGCTCGACTTCCGCGGTGAGGTGCACCACGCGCCGCTCCGCGCGGCGGCACACCGTGCGCGCGACGTGCAGTGCCGCCGCCTTGGGGGTGCCACCGGGAATGATGAAGGAGCGCAGCGGCTCGAGTTCGGCCTCACAGCCGTCGATGTAGCGCTCGAGCTCCGCAATGCGCCCGTCATCGATGCGCGCCTTGGAGAGCTGCTCCCGCATCTTCTCATGATCCGGTGTCGCCAGCAGCGCCCCGATGGCAAAGAGGTCGCGCTGAATGGGCACGAGCACTTCATCGATGCGCGGCATCATATCGATCGAACGCGCGAGGCCAAGCGACGCATTGAGCTCATCGACATCGCCGTACGCTTCGACCCGCGGGTGATCCTTGCCAACGCGACCGCCACCGAAGAGAGCGGTGGCGCCTTCGTCGCCGGTTCTCGTGTAGATCTTCATGCCGGGAAGATACACGAATCGGCTGGCGCGTTTGAACTGCGCGGGGGGCGGAAGCTGTAACGGCGGAAGCCAGAACGGTGGCAAAATGAACGGCGGGTACCGCGGGGACCGCGGTCGCCGTTGTACCCGCCGTTCATTTTGCCAGTGTTCAGGCTTCCGCAGTCAAAGCTTCCGCAGTACCGAACCCCCTACGCCCGCACTCTCGGATCCACCCGCTGGTACGCCACGTCCGTCAGCAGATTCACCAGCACGAACACCACCGACAGGAACAGCACGGTGCCCTGGACGGCGGGGAGGTCGCGGCGCGAGATGGCCATCACCACATAGCGCCCGATGCCGGGCCAGCTGAAGATGGTTTCGGTGAGGATGGAGCCGGTGAGGTAGGCGCCGAAGTCCAGTCCGATGACGGTGACGACGGGAATCAGCGCGTTGCGCAGCGCGTGGCGCGTGATGACGACGCGTTCCGCGAGGCCCTTGGCGCGCGCGGTGCGCACGAAATCGGCGCCCATCACCTCGAGCATGGCGCCGCGCGTGACGCGGGCGAGATAGGCGATGGAGCGTGAGCCCAGCGCGAGGGCGGGAAGGACGAGAAACTCGGGGCGCCCGAATCCTGACGCGGGGAGCCAGCGGAGCGTGACGGCAAAGAGCACGATCAGCAGGAGGCCGATCCAGTACACCGGGAAGGAGATGCCGAGGTACGTGGTGACCAGCGCGAGGCGATCGAACCAGCCGTTCGGTTTGACCGCGGCGAGCACACCGATCGTGATCCCGCTGATGGTGGCCAGCAACATCGCGGCACCCGCCAGCAGCAGCGTGCGCGGGAATCGCTCGGCGATATCCTGGGCGATGGGACGATTGGTGATGTAGCTGCGACCCAGGTCGCCCTTCAGGACGCCACCGGCATAGTAGGCGAACTGCTTGGGCAGGGGGTCGTCGAGATGGAGCTGGGCGCGGAGACGCGCGATCGTCGCGGCGTCGGCGCGCTCGCCGACCATGGCCTGCACCGGGTCGCCGGGCGCGACGTAGAGCAGGAGAAAGGAGACGGCGAGGACGCCGGCCAGGGTCGGGACGCTGAGGAGGAGGCGGCGAGCCAGGAGTGGGAGCACGCTTCAAGCTGGCGCTTCGCGGCTGGGAGCGGAAGCTGGACTGCGGAAGCGCACACTGCGGCAAGATGGACTACGGGGACTGCGGGGACGGCGGGTGTCGTCTGTTTCGTTCCTCGTTTTCCCGGCGCGCGATTCGCTCTTCGATGGACCGCTTCAGGCTGAGCAGCATCTTTGAGACGGCTATTCGCCTTGCTTCACACTTGTGGACCGAAATGGGATCGAGCGCTGCTCTTGTGCGCGCGCGCTTGAAATGGACGCCCAGCTCGTTGGTCGATCCGATCGCGAGGTTGACGCCACGCAGAAATTGGGGATCGCTCCCCTGGCCGGCGCCCTCGGCGAGATTCGCCGGAATCGATTCCGCAGCGCGACGCAGCTGCGAGCGAAGCCCTGGAACGCGTGAAGCGTCCAGTCGTTCGGCCGCGTCTTCGGCGAGCGCCGCCAACGCCTCGGCCGCCTCGTATACATGCAGTTTGCGTACGTCTGTCATGCGAAACGGTTAACACCCCACGCCAAGCGAGCGTTAACCGTTCGAACGCAGCAAAGATCATTTCAACGCAACCCCAAGCCCGCAGTCTCTAGCACTCTCCCGCAGTCTCCCGCAGTCCCCGCCGTCCATCTTACCGCAGTCCAAGCTTCCGCAGTCCAGCTTCCGCAGTCCTCTGAGGGCCCTCTACTTCCCTCCCAGCGTCACGCGAGTCCACCGCTGCCCATTGAAAATCACCGGCACCTCGAAGCCCGAGACCCACGGCTGCACCGCATACACCTCGTTATAGAAGAACAACGGAACAAGTCCCACATCGCCATAGGCGAGTGAGTCCGACATTCGGTAGAGCGCCGCACGCTTCGAGGCATCCGACTCGCGTCGTGCCTCGTCCACCAGCTTGTCGAACGCGGGGTTCCGGTAGAATGACACGTTGCCTCCCGGTCCTGCGTTCGCACTGTGCAGCAGCGGGTAGAGGAAGTTCTCGGCGTCCGGATAGTCCGCGTACCAGTCCTTGACGACCAGGTCCGTCTGTCCGGCGCGTGCGGCCGCACGCATGGAGGGCGCGTCGCGTTGCACGAGCTTCAAGCGGATGCCCACCGCACCGAGGTAGGCCTGCAGCGTTTGCGCGAGGCGGGGCCATGGTGCCGTCTGCGAACTCCACAGCTCGAGGTCCACGCCCTTGGCGTAGCCGGCGTCCGCCAGCAGCTTGCGGGCGGCTGCGGTGTCGTAGGCGAGTGGGGCGCGCGTCTTGTCGGCACCGTCGAGCGATGGGGGAATCACGCCGTTGGCGACGGTGCCGCGACCGGCCAGGAGCTGCTGCAGCAGTGTCGGCACGTCGATGGCGTGCGCAATCGCCTGACGGACACGTACGTCCTTGAGCGGCCCGCGCGTGTTGTTGACGCCCAGATACCAGAGACGCAGCGCGGGGGCACTGACGAGCTTCGCCTTGCGGTCATCCGTGTTCTCCCACGCCTTGGTCTGGTCTTCGGGGATGTACAGGATGTCCACCGTGCCGCTCTCGAACTCCGCCACCGCGGTGCTCGGCTCGGGGATGATACGCGCCATGAGGGTGTCGAAGCTCGGCGCGCCGCCGAAGTAGCTCGGGTTCTTCGCAAACTTCAGGTAGTCGTCGTGCTTCCACTCCACCAGCTTCCACGGGCCGGTGCCGATCGGCTTCTCGCTGAAGTCGGTGCCGGCTTTCGGCGGCACGATGCTGGCCACCGGCATCGCGAGCAGCTTCGGAAAGATCGCGAGTGGCTGCTCGAGCGTGATCAGGACGGTGCTGTCGTCGGGGGCCAGGAGACCAAGCTTGTCGCTCTTGCCGTCGGCCATCGCCCGCGCACCGCTGATCGGGAAGAGCGGCCACACCGTGCCCGCCTTGGTGGCTGGGTCGAGCACGCGCCGGAAGCTGCTCACCACATGCTGCGCGGTGAGCGGCGTGCCGTCGTGAAACGTCACGCCGCGACGCAGGTGGAAGGTGTACGTGAGGCCGTCGCCGGCAACGTCCCAGCTCGTGGCGAGACCCGGCTCCACCTGACCACCCGGCGTGAAGCGGGTGAGACCGTCGAACAGATACGCCACCGCCCGGCCGGACGGGACGTCGGGCGCCTTCGCCGGATCGAGCGAAACCGGATCGCTCCAGTCGCGTGAATCCACGAGCGTGTGCCGCACCGGACTCTGCTCCGACGCCGTACAGGCGGCGAGGCAACCAAGGGTCATCAGCGAAGTGAAAACGAGCGGTGCGGTGCGTCGCATGCGTGGTTGACTGGGTGTGGAAAACGCGTGAGCTTTGTAGGCTATAGAACGTGCGTTAATCCGTCCATCTCGGCTGCCGTATTTCCCTCCAAATCCGCCCCCGTCTCCGCCGCACCCTGGCTGGTGTTGTCGCGCTCCTCAGCAGCTTGAGCGCGCGTTCGGCGACCGCGCAGGATCTCTCCTGCGAACGCGGCGACCGGGAGGTACGCGCCCTGCACTTTCAGGGGAATCAGGCGTACACGGCCGCCGCACTGGCCGCCACGGTGGCGACGACGCCGAGTTCGTTTGCCGGCCTGCCGCTGCTCGGCGAGCGGCGCTGTCTCGATCCGGTGGAGTTCGCGCGCGACGTGCGGCGCCTGGAAACGCTCTACCGGCGCCGCGGATTTCCGGACGTGCAGGTCGACACCACGGTGGCGGCGGTGAAGCCGGGTGTGATCGAGATCACGTTTCGCATTCGCGAAGGTGAGCCGATGCGCGTGACCGCCTTCTCGTTGCGCGGTGTGGACGGCGCGCCGGAACTGCGCGTCGCGACGCGAGACTTCCCGATCACGGTGGGCGGGCTGTTCGATCGCGGCGCGCTGGAAGCCGGGCGCGACACCCTGCTGCGACGTCTGCGAAATCAGGGGTGGCCGCAGGCCGAGGCGCTGATCGCCTACACCACCAACACGCGGGAACGCACGGCCGAGGTGGAGGTGCAGGTGGTGCCGGGTGCGCGCGCGCGATTGGGGCGCAT
>JBDHVK010000178.1:0-7489 GCA_039809645.1 Gemmatimonas sp. | reverse complement strand
CCCCACGTATGCGCCCCACGTATGCGCCCCACGTATGCGCCCCACGTATGCGCCCCACGTATGCGCCCCACGTATGCGCCCCACGTATGCGCCCCACGTATGCGCCCCACGTATGCGCCCCCCGTATGCGCCCCCCGTATGCGCCCCCCGTATGCGCCCCCCGTATGCGCCCCCCGTATGCGCCCCACGTATACGCAGTTCCGTCAGTTAAACCGCTCCACACTCGCCAACCCCCACGCGCGCGCCATCCCCGTCCCCTCCGCTGAGCGGAGCAGCTGGCCCGGCTCGAGGTGCGGATAGATGTCGGCGTAGCTCTTGATCTCGGTGGGGCTCGTGCGCCGCATGATGAACCACGGCTTGAGTTCACTGGGGGATTGCAGACCGGCGGCGCCGAGGACGTCGAAGAAGCTGTGGACCGTTTCGCGCTGGTAGCGCGCGACGCGCTGGCTCTTGTCGCCCACGTGGAGGCCGTTGACGAGACCGGGGTGCTGGGTGGCGACGCCAGTGGGGCAGTGGTTGCTGTTGCACCGGAGCGCCTGGATGCAGCCGATGGCGAACATCATCGCGCGCGCGGCGTTGCACATGTCGGCGCCGAGCGCGACCTTCGTGGCCATCGTGAAGCCGGTGGTGATCTTGCCGCTCGCGATGAGCTTGATGCGATCACGCAGCTCGGTGGCCACCAGCGCATTGTGCACGAAGCTCAATCCCTCGTTGAGCGGCGTCCCCACGAAGTCGCTGAACTCGAGGGGGGCGGCGCCGGTGCCGCCTTCGCCGCCGTCGACCGTGATGAAGTCGGGGGTGATACCGGTCTGGAGCATCGCCTTGACGATCCCCAGAAACTCGTGGCGCTTGCCGACACACAGCTTGAAGCCCACCGGCTTGCCGCCGCTCGCATCACGCAGGCGCTTGAGGAAGTGCACCATTTCGAGCGGCGTGCGGAACGCCGTGTGGGCGGGGGGCGATACCACGTCGTGGCCGGGTTCGACGCCGCGAATGGCGATGATCTCGTCGGTGAGCTTGGACGCCGGCAGAATGCCGCCGTGCCCCGGTTTCGCGCCCTGCGACAGCTTTACTTCGATCATCTTCACGTTCGGCAGCGTGGCGCGCTTCGCGAACTCCGTCTCGCTGAAGGCGCCCGAGCGGTCACGCGCGCTGAAGTAGCCGGTGCCGATCTGCCAGATCACGTCGCCGCCCGGTTCGAGGTGATACGGACTCAGACCACCCTCGCCGGTGTTGTGTGCAAAGCCACCCAGCCGGGCACCGGTGTTGAGTGCAAGGATGGCGTTCTTGGAGAGCGAACCGTAGGACATGCCCGACACGTTGAGCATGCTCGCCGAATAGGGCTGCGTACAATCGGGCCCGCCCACCACGACACGCTGTCGCGACTCATCGGGATGCACCGGCGCGAGCGAATGATTGATCCATTCATAGCCGGTCGCGTACACGTCGCGCTGCGTGCCAAAGGGGAGCGTGTCGAGCTCCCCCTTCGCCCGCTGGTAGATCACCGACCGATCGTTGCGGCTGAACGGCTTGCCGTCGCTGTTCGACTCGACGAAGTACTGGTTGATCTCGGGGCGGATCGCCTCGAGGACATAGCGCATATGCCCGATGACCGGGAAGTTGCGCCGCACCGCGTGGCGCACCTGCAGCATGTCCGCCATGCCCAATCCGAAGAGCGGCAACAGGAGCAGAAGAGTCCACAGGACCGGCGGCCACACGGTCGCGAGCCCCGCCACCAGCGCGAACGCAGTGGCGAAGGAGGCCAGAAAGAGAGTACGCATGGTGCCGCAAACATCCGGGCGGGACCGCGAGAGGGGAAGAGCCCGCCTATTCGTGCCGGATCGCGTCGATCGGACTGAGACGGCTCGCGCGACGCGCCGGATAGGTGCCGAACACGAGGCCGACCGCCACGGCAATGCCCGCCGAGAGCAACAGCGTGGCCGGTGTGAGCGAGATGCCGAGACCATCCACGCCCGCCATGCTGCGCATGATCGCGACGGCGATGGCGGCGATGATCACGCCGACGATCGCACCGGCGCCACTTCCCACGAACGAGATGGCGACGGCTTCCGTGAGAAACTGCAGACGGATGTCGCGCCGGTTCGCGCCGATCGCCTTCCGGATACCGATCTCGCGCGTGCGCTCCGTGACGCTCGCGAGCATGATGTTCATGATGCCGATGCCGCCCACCAGCATCGAGATCCCGGCGAGCGCGCCCAGAAAGAGCTTGAGGATGAAGAAGCCCTTGTTCACCTCCGCCAGCATCTCCTCGGCGACCACCAGCTCGACACGATCCTCCCAGCCGCGATAGCGGCGCGCCAGCCAATCCTGAATGGAAGACTTGAGCGCGTCGACGTCATCGACCGAGCGGGCACGGAGGGTGATCGTGGCCGGGTTGTTCATCGCCTGCGGGATCGTGGAGGCCGCGCCGGCCAGCGGGATGCGCGCGGCATAGCCGCGCTCACCCGGCGTGCGTTCGAAGATGCCGATCACCTCGCGCGGAAGGCTGCCGACCCGGACTTCTTCGCCGATCATCGCGGTGGCCGGTCGACCATTGGCGAGCTCCTCGGCCAGCTTCCAGGAGAGGATCACCACCGGCGTGTTGGCGCGGTCCTCCCGATCGGTGAAGAGGCGTCCGGCGGCCAGTCGGGGGCGGCCGGTCACCCCGATGCCGGCGCTCACCGCCTGAATGCTCGCGGTCCGCTCACGCGATGTGCGACGCGCCGCGACCCGCGCGCTCCCGCCGCGACTCATCCACGCGCCTTTGGTCTCCGGAATCGCCGCGGACAGCTGATCGAAATCCTCGGTCGTCAGGCGCAGCACATTGCGAACTGGTTGCCACTGTCCGTCCACGACATGCCAGGTGCGGGCTTCGACCGAGATCGACTGGACGTCGCTCTGTCGATCGATCTCGGCGCGCGCGAATGCCTGCAGGGCATCGCCGAGAGAAAGCACCGCGACCAATGAGGCGACGCCAATGATGACGCCAAGCGTGGAGAGCAGCGTGCGCAGGGGATTTTCGCGAAGCGCCCCAACGCCGACCGCTGCCGCCGACCAGATAACCGTAAGCATAGGCGCCCCTACGATACCGCCGGGGCGCAGTTTCTGCGCGCGTGGGCTAGAGCGCGCCGGTGCCGATGGCCCGCGTGATATCGGTCTGGGACAGGACGCCCACCAGTTCGTCACCTCGCACGACGAACAGGCGGTGCACGCCATGTTCGAGCATCGCGCGCGCCGCGTCGCGCACGTCGGCGTCAGGTGTCGTGGTGAGCGGCGGCGACGACATCAGCTCCTCGACGGACGTGTTCTCGAAGAGGTTGGTCCGGGCGCGCCGATCATCGTGCTCGGCCTCCGCCTCGAGAATGTCGGTCGTGGAGATGACCCCGAGCACCCGGCCGTCGCGACCGACCACAGGGAGACCGGACACGTGGGCGTCGGCCAGCGTCTGGACGGCTTCCGCCACGGTGGCGTGGGCGGCGATGGTGCGCACATGGGGGCGCATGAGTTCAGAGACACGCATCTCTGAGTGTAGCGCGACACGCGGGGGATAGCGAGGCGCGGTGCCAGCGGTGATGTTGGCGCATGATACCGCATCTCGCCCTGTTGTTCGGCGGCCTGGCCGCCCCGGTCGCCGGGGCGCGCGCGCCAGGCGCTGCGCCGTTGGAATCGATCTGGTACATCCGCAACGACTCGGCGGCGATCGAGGATTTTGCGGCGCACGCGGCGCAGATCGACATCATCGCGCCGCAGGTGTACCGCGTCGACAGCACGGGCGTGATCCGCGGCGGCATGTCGCCACGCCTCGTCCAGATCGCGCGAGCGCAGGGCGTCAAGCTCATGCCGCTGGTCATGAACCCCGGGTTCGACCTTGCGACGTTGCATCGCATCGCGGTGGACCCGGTGGCGCGAACGACAACGGCGCACAGCCTCGCCGAACTCTGTCGCGAGACGCAGGTGTGGGGGATTCAGCTCGACTTCGAGAACCTGCACGTGAGCGACCGCGACGCCTTCACGGCGCTGGCACGGGAAGCGGCCGACAGTGTGCACGCGGCACGCTGCACACTGAGTGCGGCGGTGGTCCCGACCACGGGACGGCCGCCCGGGCCGCTGCCGTATCACAGCTGGATGCACGACTACTGGCGGGCGGCCTACGACTACAAGGCGCTCGCCGAGTCGCTCGACTTTCTGAGCTACATGACGTATGCGCAGCACACGGGCGGATCCACACCGGGCCCGGTGGCAGGGTACCCGTGGATGCTGGCGGGGCTCGAATACGTCCTCGCGCAGGGGGTGCCGCCGGCCAAACTCTCACTCGGGCTCGCGGGGTACTCGGACTACTGGTACCCGGGCTATACGGCGCGGACGGGAGACGCGCGACCGCGGGGGGAGGACATCGGGTACCCGCAGCTCATGGGGATTCTGCGGGCGGCGGGCGTGAAGGCCACGTGGGATGCGAGGCAGAAGGCATGGTACGCGATGTGGGAACGCGATGGCGTCTTCGAGCACGCGTGGATCGAGGATGCCCGGGCGTTCGCCGAGAAGTTGAGACTGGTGAGGCGCTTCGGGTTGCGGGGGTACTCGGTGTGGCTGTTGGGACTGGAAGATCCGGAGACGTGGCGGCTGCGACTGCGGTAGGGGGCGGAAGCTGGACGGCGGTGGGGGGGGGCGGAAGCTGGACTGCGGAAGCTGGGACGGCGGTAACATGGACGGCGGTAACATGGACGGCGGGTAAGGTGTTGTAGGGCATAGCCCTACAGGGACCGCCGATACTTCGGATGGTGGGGAATCGTCGAGTTTGTGAAACTTTTCACAAGCTTCAGTGGTAGAGACGAGAGACCTGTGAACCGGAGTTCCGATGCCTGGCACCACACCGAATACTGGGCCGCTGCCGCGGCCCCCCCGACTGACCGTCACCGGAAGCTTCACGGCTGATCCGCGTCCGCATGTCGTGATCATCGGTGGCGGTTTTGGCGGCCTGTCGGTCGCGCGGGAGCTTGCGGACGCACCGGTGCGCATCACGCTGCTCGATCGCACCAACCATCACCTCTTTCAGCCGCTCCTGTATCAGGTGGCCACGGCGGTGCTCCACCCGGCCGATATCGCGGTGCCCATTCGGTGGGTATTGCGCGATCAGTCCAACGTCACCGTGGTGATGGCCGACGTCGACGGCATCGACGCGCTCAATCAGACGGTCTCGCTCGACGGCGGGACGACCACGCTCACGTACGACTATCTGGTCGTGGCCGCGGGGGCGCGCCACGCCTACTTCGGTCATGACGAGTGGGAGCAGCATGCGCCGGGGCTCAAGAGCCTCGAGGACGCGCTCGAGATGCGCCGGCGTTTTCTGCTGTCGTTCGAAGCGGCCGAGCGCGCCAGCGCCGAAGGGGAGCGCGATGCGCTGCTGACGTTCGTGATCGTGGGCGCGGGCCCCACGGGGGTGGAGCTCGCGGGGATGGTGCCGGAAGTGACGCGCTCGATTCAGGGGGAGTTCCGGCGCATTGATCCGGCGAAGGCGCGCGTGCTGCTCGTCGAGGGCGGCCCGCGCGTGCTCCCCACATTCCCCGAGGAGCTTTCGGCCAAGGCGCAGCGCGCACTCGAGCAGCTGGGCGTGACGGTCATGACGAACACCATCGTGACCGATGTCGACGAAGGGGGCGTGGTGGCTAACGGGGTGCGCATTCCGGCGCACACGGTCTTCTGGGGCGCGGGCAACCAGGCGTCGCCGCTGGTACGCATGCTCGGCGGACCGGTCGATCGCGCGGGACGTGCACTCGTGGAGCCGGACCTGAGCGTGAAGGGGCAGCCGAATGTTTTCGTGATCGGCGACGCCGCCGCCACCTTCACCGACGATGGCAAGCCGGTGCCGGCGGTCGCACCGGCCGCGAATCAGATGGGGCATCTCGTCGGCAAGAACGTCGTGCGCGAACTGGCGGGAAAGCCGCGCGAGACGTTCAGATACTTCAACAAGGGTGATCTGGCCACGATCGGACGGCATCGCGCCGTCGCGGTGCTCGCCGGCCGCAAGCTGAGCGGCACCTTTGCGTGGCTCACCTGGCTGTTCGTGCACATCCTCTATCTCGCGGGTGCCAAGAACCGCCTCTCGGTGTTCGTCACCTGGATCTGGGCGTACCTCACCCACCAGCGCGGCGTGCGCCTCATCACGGGCGACACGGTGCACCGTCTCCTCAAGCGCTCACGAGAGGCCGAACGTCGTCGCGCGGCCTGACTGCGCTATGGCGCAGGCCGGAAGGTGAGCCACGCGGTATACGCGCTCTGCGGCTTGAGTGGCCCGGGCACGGCCGGGTAGGGCGTCAGCGAGTCGAAGGTCGCGCGCAACGTGCCCGTGGCGACGGTGTTGTTCGTCGCGCCGAGGCTCACTGACGCGGGAACGGTCGGCCCCGTGCCCAGCTGCACACCGAGCGTGATCGTGGCGGAGCCCGCGGTCACGCACTGGACGCTGGCCGGACAGCGGGAGTCGTTCTCGACGGCGAGCAAACTGACGGAGAGCGCGCCGCCGGCGGGGAGGTCGTAGCTCGTTCCCACCTTGAACGGGAGGGACGTGCCGAGGCGCGAGGGCTCGGTACCGGTGCTGGCGGTGCAGCCGGCGCTCAGGAGCGCAGCGATCAGGAGTGCGGGGCGTGAGGTCATATCTGGGGATACCCGCTCAACGGCGGCGGTGTGACACACACACCGTGGGGAGCGGCACCTGGCGACGCGCGCCGTCAGGGATTTCTCCCTTGATCATGCGCGTTGGTTCCGCCAAGCTCCGAGCGTGAACCTTCAGGATCTCTACCTCTCCTACGAACCCGTGCTGAAGCCGGTCCTGCGCATCGGACCGATCTTCGGAGGCGCGGCGCTGCTCGCGTGGCGCGTTCGGGAAACGCGGGTGCCGGTCACCGAGAAGAGCATCCTCATTCCGCCGTTTGCGATGAGCACGGGATTCGGAATGTTCTTCGCCCCGATGGCGCGCGTCCCCTGGTGGTGGGCCGTTGCGGCCTTTCTGACGGGGCTGCTCGTGCTCGCCTGGCCGTTGGTGCACTCGTCCAAGCTCGAGCGTCGCGACGGTGTGGTGTACATGCAGCGCTCGCGGGCCTTTCTCGCCATTCTGCTTGGCCTGCTCGCCCTCCGTCTCCTGCTGCACGAGGAAATCGGGCACCTGATATCGCCGCTGCAGACCGCGGCGCTCTTCTACCTGCTTGCGTTCGGCATGATCGTGCACTGGCGGGCGCGGATGTTCCGCGACTATCGCCGGCTCGTTCTCTCGCGTGAGTGACGCCCGTGTTGAGTTCGAGGCGCGCTTCGCGCAGCTGACGGCGGCACCGCGTCCGGTGCTGGAGACGGCGCGCCTGCGCCTGCGCCCGTATCGCCTCGACGATGCGCCGGCGCTGCAGCGACTGGCCGGCGATCGCCAGGTGGCGGCCACCACGGCCACGATTCCCCACCCATATCCGGATGGCGCCGCCGAAGCCTTCATCGGCACGCATCAGGA
>JBDHVK010000177.1:0-7495 GCA_039809645.1 Gemmatimonas sp. | reverse complement strand
ACAGGTAGAGGAACCCCAGACCGGCCGAATGGGTCGTCGAGACCCAGGTGAGGACGGCGGCCATGACCGGGGCGGAGCAGGGGGCGGCGACCAGCCCGGAGGCGGCGCCCATGATGAAGGCGCCAGCGGTGCGGCCGCCGGTTCCGGCGTTGGCCGCACGCTGCATGATGCTGGCGGGGACGCGCACGGGGAGCACGTCGAGCATGGCCAAGGCTGCGATGAGCAGCAGGTTGGCCATGGTGAAGAAGGCCCACGGGTTGGCCGAGACCGTGCCGAACATCGTGCCGGTGAGTCCGGCGAGGAGTCCGAGTCCGGCGTAGACGGTGGCCAGTCCGAGCACGTAGACGAGCGAGAGGGCGAGGGGTCGCCACCGTGACACGACAGCGTCGCCTTGCTGACCGGATACTGACGACTGTCCGCCAACGATCGCCGCCGTAATGGGGATCATCGGATAGACGCAGGGCGTGAGGCTCGTGAGAACGCCGGCTCCGAAGAGCAGCGGAATCGCGGCGGCAGGGCTCTGCGAGAGCTGGGCGGTGATGTCGATTTGCATCGCTGGGGAAGATATGCGCTCCAGCGCTGCGGCGTTCCCTTTGGCGTCGGGGGGGACCTCGATCAGATCACCGGGATCATCTGCTGGTGCTCACCACGCTCGTACACGACGCTGGCGCGACCCACGAGGAGCGGGTCGAGGGCGCCGATGGCGTCGGCGCTCTTGTTCGAGTACGGGAGCTTGTGGAGCACGTAGCGCATCGCATTGAGGCGGGCGCGCTTCTTACAGTCGCTCTTGATCACGGTCCAGGGCGCGTCGGCGGTGTCGGTATAGAAGAACATCGCCTCCTTGGCCTTCGTGTAGCTCGTCCACTTGTCGATCGACGCGAGGTCCACCGGGGAGAGCTTCCACTGCTTAAGCGGATGGGACTTCCGCTCCTTGAAGCGGCGCTTCTGCTCCTCGCGGCTCACCGAGAACCAGAACTTGATGAGGTGCACCCCGCTCCGGACGAGATTGCGCTCGAACTCCGGGGCCTGCCGCATGTACTCGCCGTACTCCTCGTCGGAGCAGAACTTCATCACGCGTTCGACGCCGGCGCGATTGTACCACGACCGGTCGAACATGACGATCTCGCCGGCGGTCGGGAGGTGGGCGACGTAGCGCTGGAAGTACCACTGCCCGCGTTCCACGTCGCTCGGCTTTTCGAGCGCCACGACGCGCGCCCCGCGGGGGTTCAGGTGCTCCATGAACCGTTTGATCGCGCCGCCCTTGCCGGCGGCATCGCGCCCCTCGAAGAGGATCACGACCTTCTGGCCGGTGGCCTTCACCCACTGCTGCAGCTTGAGCAGCTCGACCTGCAGTCCGTACTTCTGCTTCTCGTAGGCCTTCCGCGACATGAGGTTGCGGTAGGGATAGCCGCCGCTCCGCCAGTCGTCGGCGAGCTCGAGGTCGGCGTGCTCCGAGCGGGTGCCATCGGCGCGCCGGCCACGGGCGAGGATGGCGTCGCGCAGGGCCGCGATATCGTCGGGCGACGCGCCGGCCATGATGGCATCGAGCGAGTCGATGAGCTGCGCGATGTTCTGCTTGGGCGCGCGGGCGATGATGTCCTGCACCGCTGTGCTCTTGGCCGTCTGTGCGGCCACGATTGCTTCGCCGACGGTGAATTCCTCGATGCCGGGGCGCGTCAGGGTGGGCGCGGTATCGCCGGCGTCGGCGGGGCGGACGCCCGGATGGGCGGCACTGGGGGTCTTGAGGCGGGTCATGGCCCGAGGGGCTCGAGGATCGACCGTCCGGATGGACGGTCGTGGCTACCTCCGAGAGTATCGGGCACCTACCGGGGCATCCGCGTCGGGAAACCCCTGAGCGTCGGGGGGAGGCGCCGTTGCCGGCTAGCGTTCGCGCCAGAGCACCAGGCCGGCCGGTGCGCCGAGGGCGGCGGCGGTGGTTCGAAAGACGATGTACAGCTTGTCATTGCCGGCGATGCCCAGCGTGGCCGCCCCAGGATTGCTGGTATCGGGGAAGCCGCTGGTGCCGGCGCCGCAGGTGACCCACGCCTCGCCGGTGCCGCTGCGGGCGAGCTTGGGCTGGCCGCATCGGTTCTTGCCCTCGGTACCACCGTTCACGACGGCGGCGGCGCTGAACGTGTTGTTGGCGTGCGCGCCGACCGTCAGCGGTGTGGCCATCGAATGGCCTCCGTCATCGGCCACCGCCGCCGGCGCGCTCCAGCTGGCGCCCGCATTGCGCGAGACGCTCGCCCAAAAGTGATGATCGGCGAAGAACCGTTCGTCGCGGGCAGCGCCGAATACCGCCACCACCGTGCTGCCCCGCTGCGCGAGGGCGAGCGACGGATCGTCGGTCTGCTTGCCGTTGGTGTCCATGATCTTGGCCGCCGTGCCGCCCACCGGTGCAAACCACGCAGTGGTGTTGTAGCCGTCTTCCGGCGGCGTGCAGAAGCCGAGCGCGGGCACGTTGGCCGGGTCGAGCACCACGTTCACGCAGCTCGGCGAGAAGCGTTTGGCGTCGCCCGGATGCGGCATGCTCGTGCTCCACCATGTCGTGGGCGCATCGGTCAGCGCGCGCGTCTGATAAAGCAGCGTGTCGCTGCCGGCGGTGTAGGCGACATGCACGCGTCCCGCCGCCATGGCGAGCGCCGGTGCGGCCATCGCGGCCGCTTCGTCGTTCGTCTTGCGCACGACGCTGCCGGACCACGTGACGCCATCCGCCGAGGTGGCGAAACGGAGCTCGTGGGCGTCACCGACGATGAAGAGCAGGCCGAATGCGCCCGCGCTGCTGTCGCGCGCGAGGCTGAACGGGATGTTGCTCCCGCTCACGGTCACGGCGCCGACATCGGCGACCTTCACGCCGTCGTTCCACTGATATCGGGCGCGGTTCCAGCTGATCGTCCAGAGTTGGCCATCACCCGGATCTCCGTCACCGTTCGGGTCGGTGGTCACGTAGGCGACGAACGGATCACCATTCGCATCGAAGGTGAGTCGCGTCATCGCGGCGAACGCGCCCAGACTGGTTTCGCGGAGCTTGGCGGGCATCGGGTGCACCTGACTGAACCCCGTCGGCGGCGGCCCCACCGTGACTTCGTTCGAGAGCACCGCGCCGGCCTTCACCCGATAGGTATAGGTCGCGTAGGCGTCGATGCGCGCATCGATGTAGCTGGCCGTCGGCACGGTGGCGAGCGTCGTCATGCCCGGCGGCTCCACGGCCCAGGCGGTGCCCGCCGGCTTCCGCTCGAGTGTGACCGGACCGGTGGTGCCCGTCCAGGCAAGACTCACCGCGCGGCTCGTCGCCGACGACACGGTGAGCGTGATCGCAGCCAACAGGGGCAACAGCATGGGCAGCGGCAATGAGGTGGCGGGCGGGACGCGTGCCGCCAATATGCACGCCGAGCCGTCCCGCAACTTTCCGATAGCTGGGAGGCCTTTGCCGCCCCGCTAGATTCCCCCGACTGCCTCCGCGTCCCTCCGCGGAAGCGATTGAAGCTGTTCCAAACACTCCGCGTCCTCGCCAAAGGCCCCATTTATGGCACCGCAGTTCATTTACGTGATGAAAGGTTTGCGCAAGGTGGTTCCACCTTCGCGCATCATTCTGGATGACATTTGGCTGTCGTTCTACCCGGGCGCCAAGATCGGCGTGCTCGGTCCGAACGGCGCCGGTAAGTCGTCGCTGCTGCGCATCATGGCCGGCATCGACACCGAGTTTCAGGGCGAGGCGTGGGCGCACAAGGGCACGCGCATCGGCTACCTGCCGCAGGAGCCGGAACTCGACCCCACGCTCGACGTGCGCGGCAATGTGGAGCTGGCCGTCAAGGCGCAGCGCGACGCGCTCAACGACTACAACGAAATTTCGCTCAAGTTCGCCGAGCCCGATGCGGACTTCGATGCGCTGATGGACCGCCAGGGAAAGCTGCAGGAGTACATCGACCAGCACGATCTCTGGAATCTCGACAACAAGATCGACGTGGCGATGGACGCGCTGCGGCTGCCGCCGGGCGAGTCGCCGGTGACCAACCTGTCGGGTGGTGAAAAGCGTCGCGTGGCGCTGTGCAAGATCCTGCTCGAGGAGCCGGACATGCTGCTGCTCGACGAGCCCACGAATCACCTCGACGCCGAATCGGTGGCGTGGCTCGAGCATCATCTCGAGCGCTTCCCCGGCACGGTCGTGGCGATCACGCACGATCGCTACTTCCTCGACAACGTGGCCAAGTGGATCCTCGAGCTCGATCGCGGCAAGGGTGTGCCGTACGAGGGGAACTACTCGGGCTGGCTCGAGCAGAAGCAGCAGCGCATGGCGCTGGAAGAGAAGCAGGCGAGTGCGCGGCAGAAGACGCTGCAGCGCGAGCTCGAGTGGGTGCGCATGGCGCCGCGCGCGCGGCAGGCCAAGAACAAGGCGCGCTTGCAGGCCTACGAAGATCTCGCGAGCGAAGCGCAGAACGACCGGGTGATGCAGAACGAAATCATCATCCCGCCAGCGCCACGCCTCGGCAACGATGTGGTGCGCGCGAAGGGGCTCAAGAAGTCGTTCGGCGACAACCTGCTCTTCGAGAATCTCAACTTCGATTTGCCGCGCGCCGGTATCGTGGGCATCATCGGCCCGAACGGCGCCGGCAAGACGACGCTCTTCCGCATGATCAACGGGCTCGAGAAGCCCGATGCAGGCGAGCTGTTCGTGGGCCCCACGGTGAGCATCTCGTATCAGGACCAGCACCGCACGCTTGAGGGGAAGCGTACGCTCTGGGAAGAGATCTCGGGTGGCAAGGAGAGCATTCTCTTCGGCAAGCGCGAAATCAACAGCCGCGCGTACGCGGCGAGCTTCAACTTCAAGGGCGCCGACCAGCAGAAGCTGGTGGCGAACATGTCGGGTGGTGAGCGCAATCGTCTGCATCTCGCCAAGACGGTGATGCAGGGGGGCAACCTGCTGCTGCTCGACGAACCGACGAACGACCTCGACGTCGATACGTTGCGCGCGCTGGAAGAAGCGGTGCTCGACTTCTCCGGCTGCGCGGTGATCATCTCCCACGATCGCTGGTTCCTCGATCGCGTGGCGACGCACATCCTCGCGTTCGAGGGCGACTCGGAAGTGGTGTGGTTCGAGGGCAACTACGGCGCGTACATCGAAGATCTCAAGCGCCGGAAGGGGCCGGATGCGGACCAGCCGCATCGGATCAAGTACAAGAAGCTAGTGAGATAGGGCGGGTTTGGATAACTGTGGGGGAATGTGGGGCAGCCGGTTCGCGCTTGGGCGCGGGCCGGCTGTCTTGCTTTGTAGAGACGTCGAAGGGAACGGTAGCGCGACGTTCTCGGCGCGCTCCGGCATTCTGCAGATATATCCGCAGCATAACGTCAGCGGCGCGGCGACCGGCCTCGCTCGAATCCAGTTGACTGGCCGGATGTTGCCGATCCGCGCGGCAGCCTGCATGCTAGGGATGATGCTGCGGAATGCCTGGAGTTACCAGACTTTCGTGGAGGGTGCTAACGTCAAGCGCCTCAACCAGAGGATGCGCCCGTGGCAGCGAAGCTCAGAACTGATCACGTTCGGCGGAAGTACGAGTTCATCAAGGCTCATCGGAACCAGTTCCCCACCGAGGTCATGTGCCGAGAGCTCGGCGTCGCCCCCAGTGGGTACTACCAGTGGCTGAAGTGTCCCCTGTCGGCACGGGCGGTGAAAGACGCGCGATTACTCCGGTTGATCCGCGCGTCGTTCAAAGCGAGCTAGGGCATCTATGGGGCACCGCGCGTGTTCCTCGATCTGCGTGAGGCAGGCGAGACGTGCAGCAAGCATCGTGTTGCTCGACTAATGCGGTAGAACGGACTTCGTGCGCTCCATGGCTATCGCACGCGCCGTTGGGAGGTCGGCAAGCCGGCGGTACTAACGCCCAATCTGCTCAAGCGCCAATTCTCGCCGACGAAGGCGAACGCGGCTTGGGCGACGGACATCACGTACATCCGGACGTGGCAGGGGTGGCTTTACCTCGCGGTCGTGATTGACCTATTCTCCCGAAAGGTGGTCGGGTGGTCCGCGGGACCGACGATCCACCGCGAGCTGGTCTTGAACGCGCTGGCATCAGCCGTGAAGCAGCGCCGGCCCCGGGCGACCCTCATCCACTCCGATCAGGGCGTGCAAGGCGGATTCAATCGGTCGTCGCAACACCCTCAACCACGAGGTGTTTATGGGGCGACCCGCAGGATGGATGCAGGCATTAACCGGTCGGGAGGCCATGCGCTCTCCGGGGGCTCCCTCGCTTCGGCGCGGAGTGGAGCGTCAATTCTGGGCGCAGATTGCGACGGGAATCACCAGCGAAAAGGCCGCTGAAGTGGTGGGGGTGTCGCCGGCCGTCGGCACTCGGTGGTTCCGGCATCGCGGAGGAATGCCCTTGATGATGGCGAAACCGATTGTTGGCCGTTATCTGTCGTTCGCGGAGCGCGAAGAGATCGCGTTGCTGCGCGCCCAGGAGGTCGGCGTGCGAGAGATCGCGCGACGCATTGGCCGCAGTCCCTCCACGGTCTCCCGGGAAGTGAAACGCAACGCGGCGACTCGTGGCGGCAAGCTGGAGTATCGCGCGTCCGTCGCGCAGTGGAAGTCGGAGCTTGTCGCGAAACGGCCCAAGCCCGCCAAGCTGGTGACGAATCCTCGGCTGCGCGACTATGTCCAGCAACACTTGGCGGGGACCATCCACGATGCCCGGGGCCGTGTGGTCGACGGCCCCCAGCAAGCCCCGTTCATCGGTCGGAACAAGCCGCACCGCGGTGATCGCCGCTGGGTCAATGGTTGGTCACCAGAGCAGATTGCCAACCGCCTTCGGGTGGACTTCCCGGATGATCGGTCCATGCGCATTTCCCACGAAGCGATCTACCAAGCGCTCTACATTCAGGGGCGGGGTGCCCTCAAGCGAGAGCTGGTCAGTTACCTGCGCACCGGGCGTGCCTTACGCACGCCACGCGCGAGGTCCCAGGCCAAAGCTTGGGCTCACGTGAGTGACGAGGTCATGATCGCCAACCGTCCGGCGGAGGCAGCGGATCGCGCGGTGCCAGGGCACTGGGAGGGGGACTTGCTGATCGGTCTCGACCGGTCGGCCATTGGGACGCTGGTCGAACGATCAAGCCGCTTCACGATGCTCGTACATCTGCCGCGCGAGACCGGCTACGGGCTGACGCCCCGGACGAAGAATGGGCCGGCGCTGGCAGGCTACGGGGCCATCACGATGGCCAACGCGCTCAAGCGAACCGTGACCACGCTACCGGCCTCGTTGTGGCAGTCACTGACGTGGGATCGCGGCAAAGAGCTATCCGATCACGCGCGCTTCACCATCGAGTCTGGAGTGAAGGTCTACTTTGCCGACCCACATAGTCCGTGGCAACGCGGTACCAACGAGAACACGAACGGGCTGCTGCGCCAATACTTCCCCAAGGGCACTGATCTCTCTCGATGGAGTGAGCGGGAGTTGCAAGCGGTCGCCCTAGCTTTCAACAACAGGCCGAGAAAGACGCTAGG
>JBDHVK010000176.1:0-7499 GCA_039809645.1 Gemmatimonas sp. | reverse complement strand
GCGCCGCGGGTCTTCGCGAAGGCCGGTGGATCGACCACGATCGTATCGAACCGCCGACCGGCCTTGTACCACGCCCGCAGGATGTCGAACGCATCACCTTCCACTGACTCGATGTTGGAAAGGCCGTTCATCCTGGCATGTTCGTCGACGCGCGCCAGCGCCGGCGCACTCACGTCGAGCGCACACACATGGTCCGCGTGCCGGGCCAGATGCAGCGCGAACGAGCCGTGATAGGCGAAGCAGTCGAGCGCCTGCCCGCGCGCCATGTTGCCGATGAGAACCCGGTTTTCGCGCTGGTCCAGAAACGCGCCGGTCTTCTGCCCATCCCACGGCGCGGCCAGATAGCGCACCCCGTGCTCGAGCACTTCGATCGTCCGCGGCACGTCGCCGTAGAGCAGCGTCACCTCGCGCGAAAGCCCCTCGCGGCCACGCGCCGCGGGATCGTTGCGGGCGAGGATGCCGGTGCATCCGGTGAGTTCGCGAAGCGCTGAGACAATGACGTCGGTGTGGGCATCGACGCCCGCCGAGAGGATCTGCACGACCAGTGCGTCGCCGTAGCGGTCGACGACAAGCGACGGCAGCCCGTCGCCTTCGCCGTGCACCAGTCGATACGCGTTGGCGACGGCGGCCAACGGGGCGCGGCGGGCGATGGCCGTGCGCAGCTTCGCGTGCCACCAGTCGGCATCGATCGGGCGCGATGCATCGCGTTCGATGTGCCGGAGCGAGATTTCGGACCGCGGGCTCCACAGGGCCCAGCCCAGTGGCGCACCGCTCGGATCCTGCATGCGGACGACACCGGCGGGCGCCGATGGCCGCCGCTCGACATCGCTCTTGAAGATCCAGGGATGCCCGCGACGCAGGCGCTGTGCGCCGCGCCGCGAGACGATCGCGACGCCGATCGAGCTGTCAGACATGTCGTGCCGGTTCGAGGTACTGATCGAGGCCACGCTCGGCGCGCACGACGCGCGCGCGCCGCGCCTCGGTGAGCCGAGCGTCGTTGCGATCCCACGCATGACGCGACGCCGGCTTGTGCCACAGGTGATACGCCACCGCGGCGAACTTGAGATTGCGGCGCACCACGCCGGCGTGACCGAGCCGCAGGGTGAGGTCGCTGTCCTCGCGACCCCAGCCCTCGTACGCTTCGTCGTAGCCGTTCACGCGCACGAGGTCGTCGCGCCAGAACGCGATGTGGCAGCCGCGAATGCGCTCCACGGTGTCGCGCGTTCCGCCACTCAGCGGCGCGAGCCAGGGCCAGTGCAAGGCGTTGACGCGCCGCTCGAGGCCGGCGGTGAAGGGCGTCAGCGGCACCCGTTCGCCCGCGAGCAGCCGGGCGGTGAGCGATTCGCTCAGCAACGCGCGCGACCCCTGGACGAACGTGCCGCGGCGCGCGTACGCCAGATGGGCGGCAACCGACGCCGGATGCAGCAGGATATCGCCGTCGATCTGCAGCAGCAGTTCACCGCGCGCCCGCGCGATGGCCTGATTGCGAATCGCCCCCGCACGAAAGCCGCGGTCTTCGTGCCAGCAGTGCACCAGCGGCACCGGGAACGACGTCGCTTCGCGCGCGATGAGTTCCGCCGTGGCAGGGCCCGAGCCATCGTCGGCGATGAGCACTTCCAGCGGCTTCACGGTTTGCGCGCGAATATGCTGCAGCACCAGCGCGAGCGCTTCGGGCCAGTTGTAGGTGGCCACCAGCAGCGAGAGCGACGGGCTCACGGTGCGGCTTTCTTGCGCGCCTCGGCCTTGATCGCGCGAATCGCCTTGGTGTGGTCGTCGAACGTGGTGGTGAACTCGTGTCCACCGTCGCCCTTCGCCACGAAATACAGATAGGGCACGTCGGCCGGCGCGAGCGCGGCGGCAATGCTGGCTTCGCCGGGCGACGCAATGGGGCCGGGTGGCAGCCCCGCATTCTTGTACGTGTTGTACTTGGAGTCGACTTCGAGATCCTTGTACAGCACGCGCGCCACATGCCTCGGCAGCGCATACTGCACCGTGGGATCGGCCTGCAGGCGCATCCCCTTCTTCACCCGGTTCCAGTACACCGCCGCGATGATGGGGCGCTCTTCGGGCTTGCGCGCCTCCTTCTCCACGATGGCGGCCATGGTCATGGCCACATGGCGCGAGATGCTCATGGCCTGCAGGCGCGCGTTCCACTCGGGCTTCCACACGTCGATGAACCGCTCGACCATGGCATTCACCGCTTCTCGCGCCGTGGTGCCATCGGTGAAGCTGTACGTCGCGGGAAACAGATAGCCCTCGAGCGTGGGTGTGGGGATGTCGAGTTCCTTCCGCCACGCACTGTCGGCCACCGCCGCTTCCACCGAGTCCTCGGGCACGTCCAACGCCTTGGCAACCGCGGGGACGATATCGCGCAGATCGAATCCTTCGGGGATCACCACCGTTCGCATGATGCCGCGCCCGGTCACGAGCGCATCGAGCACATCGCGATAGCCGGCGCCCGCGGCGAACTGATACGTGCCCGGCTTGATTGTGGTGGCGCTGCCGCTGAGCGACGCGAACCACCGGAAGAGGCGCGTGGAGCCGATCACGCGGTGCGCCGCCAGTGAGTCGGCAGCGGCCTTCATGCTCGCGCCCTTCGGAATGATCACCCGCGCCGGCCGGTCCGTGGGGCTGGCGCTGCCACCCACCTCGCGAAACACCCACGCGCCAAGCACCACCGCCGCGGCAGCCGCGGCGAGCGTGAAGAGTCGTCGATTGGAGCGTTTGCGGGGCATGCTGACGAATCGCGGTGCTATGGTTGAAAGGTGCCTGATATGCGGAGGGGCGGAGCAACGGGGCAACGGAGAACAGCGGTCGTGGTCACACGCGAAACTCCGTTGCTCCGATACTCCGCCCCTCCGCAGATCGGGTACTACATACTCTTGTCCAGCGACGGCGCGTTCGAAGCGCCCGAAACCGGCTCGCCGAGCTCGACGCCCTGAGTCGAGGCTCTGAGGACACTCTCCAGCAGGACGCACGCCGCCATCGCGTCGACGTCGCCTTTGCGGCCGCGGGTGCTGCCACCTTGTTCGCGGATGCTGCGGAGGGCGGCCGAGGTGGTGAAGCGCTCGTCGACGAGCCGGACCGGAAGGGGCTGACGTTCGGCGAGCTTGGCCGCGACCTCGCGGACTTCGCGCGTGCGGTCAGTCTCGGCGCCGGCCGGATCGAGCGGGAGACCGAAGATGTAGCCCGTGGCGCCGAGCGACTCGGCTTGCCGCATCAGCTCGGCGATGGGTGGGCGCTTGCCGGCGCGCCGCGCGATAATGCCGACCGGCGAGGCGAGCATGCCGAGTTCGTCACTCACCGCGAGGCCAATGCGCTTGTCGCCCCAGTCGACCGCGAGGAGGCGACCGGCGGAGCTGCTCACGCTTCGGTCATCTGTTCGAAGAACTCCACGTTGTTCTGGGCGCGCTCCATGCGCTTGAGCAGGAAGAGCATCGCCTCGTCGCTCGGCATGTCGGCCAGGAAGGTGCGCAGCAGGAAGACGCGCTGCTGTTCCTTCTGCGTGAGCAGCAGCTCCTCGCGCCGCGTGCCGGACTTGTTGATGTCGATGGCGGGGAAGATGCGCTTCTCGGCGAGCTTGCGATCGAGCACGAGCTCCATGTTGCCGGTGCCCTTGAACTCCTCGAAGATCAGCTCGTCCATGCGCGAGTTGGTCTCAATCAGCGCCGTCGCGACGATGGTGAGCGAGCCGCCTTCCACGAGATTGCGCGCGGCGCCGAAGAACGCCTTGGGCTTCTGCATGGCGGTGGCTTCCATGCCGCCGGACATGAGCTTGCCGCCCTGCGGGGCCACGGCGTTGTGGGCGCGGGCGAGGCGCGTGATGGAATCGAGGAGAATCACGACATCCTTGCCCGATTCGACCATGCGCTTGGCCTTCTCGATGACCATGTCGGCCACCTGCACATGGCGCTCGGCCTTTTCATCGAACGTCGAGCAGATCACCTCGGCGCCGGGGCAGCTGGCCTGCATGTCTGTGACTTCTTCCGGGCGCTCGTCGATGAGCAGCACAATGACCGTGACCTCGGGGTGATTCTCGAGGATCGCGTTGGCCAGTTGCTGCAGCAGGATCGTCTTGCCCCCCTTGGGCGGGGCGACGATGAGGGCGCGCTGGCCCTTGCCGAGGGGCGCGATGATGTCGCACACGCGAGTGGCGACTTCGCCGTTCTTCCGTTCGAGGTGAAGACGCTCGTCGGGGTACTTGGCGGTCAGGTTGTCGAAGGCGCTGCGCAATTTGGACTGCTCGGGGTCACCACCGTTGATGCGCTCCACCTTGAGGAGCGCGAGGTACCGTTCCCATTCCTTGGGGGGGCGCACTTCGCCCATCACCGTGTCGCCGGTGCGGAGATCGAAGCGCTTGACCTGGGAGGGGGAGACGTAGATGTCGTCGGGGCCGTGCAGGTAGTTGAAGTCCTGGGCCCGGAGAAAGCCGTAGCCTTCGGGGAGGACTTCGAGCACCCCTTCGCCGTAGAGCGTGGTCTCGGCGTCGAGGAGGGCCTGCTCGATGCGGAAAATGAGCTCCTGCTTCTTGAGCCCATTGACGCTGGTGAGTTGCAAGGACTCAGCCAGCGCCAGGAGTTCCGGAACAGTTTTCCGCTTGAGCTCGGCGACGTGCACTAGGCGATTGAACGAGGGGCCAGTTCGGCCGACGGTGGCCTGACCTGAGGGCCAGGCCATGCGCGCGGCAGGACTCGAACCTGCGACCTTCTGCTCCGGAGGCAGACGCTCTATCCAACTGAGCTACGCGCGCAATGCGGCCAGTCCGGGGCAACTGCTGCCGCGGCGATCCGCCCGACGGGCGCTGCGCCCCGAGGGGTGCCGCCAACGTCAGACGGGAGAAGCTAACCGGGCGGGGGGGCGGGCGGCAAGGAAACCATGAAACGGGCCGCGCCGCTCGATCGCCGTCGGGTCAGGGCTCCAGGGCGGGTGCGACGCCATTCCGCGCGGCCTCGACCTGCTCGCGGAAGACCCGGGCGGCCACGGCGAGCGCGCCGTGCGGGCGCAGGCCGCTGATGCCGGTGCCGACGTAGCGTCGGAGCAGATTGGCGAGCACGCTGCCGTCGCTGTAGTCCAGCTGACCGGCGACGGAGTCGAGGGTGTACCCCGGCTGTTCGAGCAGGGCGACGGCCACGAACAGCTTGCACCAGGTCAGGAAGGCGCGGGTCGGGGGTAGTCCGGCCTCGGTGAGGCGGTTGTGCAGCGTGCGCCGAGAGATGCCGAAGACGGCGGCGAGCTGATCGCGATCGAGTTGATCGTTCACATGCTCGAGCACGTATTCGAAGACCGGGACAAGGCGTCGCGGAAAGCAGTCGCCGACGGCCTGGGCGATGCGCCGCGAGACGGTGCGTTGCAGCGCGGCCCCGATGGCGCGCGAGAGTGCCATCGGCAGGTACTCCTCGTCGCCACGAATGACATCGGCGACGCGCAGCGCGGCCATTTCGAGGAGCGTGGCAGTGGGGAGATCGCGCAGATCGGTCCACGCCACCACCGGTTGCTCCGGAAAGAGCGTCTGCAGCTGGCGAATGGCGCGGCACATGTCCGCGGCGCGATTGCCGCGCAGTTCCACCACGGTCAGGGCCACCGTGCCGGCCGTGATGGCGGCCGTGAGCTCTTCCACGCTGCTGCACGGGACCACGACCGCCCGGTCACGCGCCGCCGCCGAAAGGCGAGCGGCGGCGTCGGTGGCGGACGAGAGCAACCCGATGGAAAACGCAGCGTGCACGCGAAGGACTCTGGGGAGGGGCTCGGCGCCCCGAGAAAAAAACTCGTTGCCCACCATGAATACCGTTTGCCCATGGTGATGCGGTACCTGCAGCCGACGCGCGGCATCGTAGGGCAACCCCTCAACGGAGTCCCTACCGATGCTGCGTCGCCGTCTGCTCCTGCTTGCCCTTGTCGTCACCGCGCCCCTCGTGGCGGCGTGCCACATGCCGACCGCTGCGGATGATCCGATCAGTGGTGGGACGGGAAGTGATACGACGCATCGTGATCAGCGGCCCTGGGGTTGATCCTACGCCGGAATCAGCTCGGCGAACCGTTCGATGGCGTGCACGACATCCTGGCGATCGGTGGAGAGCGAGGGAAGCGGAGTGGTGCCGACGGTCGCGTCGGCCCACGTCTGCTCCAGCGCGTCGGCGGCGAAGGCATACTCATGGAACCCGAATCGTGCGGCGAGCGATCGGGCATGTGTCAGCGTCGCGCGCGCCTCGTCGTGCAGGCCAACGCGATGCTGCGCTTCGGCGAGATGCACAAACGCCATGGTCGACATGTGCATAGTATTGCCTCGCGCCACCTCTCGTCGAATTTCCTCGCCGTCGGTGACAACGGCTTCGCTGTCCCCCAGCCAGGCGGAGGCGCGGACGACCCCGCTCAGCGCGGGAAGGCGCAGTCTCGCCGGAGCGTCCGTTGAGAGCAACGAGCGGTATCCGGCCCGCGCTTCGCGTGGGAAACCCGCCTTGAGTGCCACCAGGCTCAGTTCGCTCAAGGCGCCGAATCGCGTATGCGGGTCGTCCGCGCTGGCGTCGTAGATCGTCCAGCCCAGCACCAGCGCCTCACCGAGGTCGTTGCGAGTCACCGCCAACGACATGAGCCCCTGCAGCGCCTGCCGGTACGCTCCGCCGCGCGGGACGGACTGCTTCAGCGCTTCGCGGTAGTGCTCGGCCGCCGCGGGCAGATTCCCGCGCATGTCCGCCACCAGGGCCAGCCCGATGTAGCCGCGCGCCGCGATGGGAGGCTCCCCTAGATGAAGAGCCCTCGCAATGGCCGAGGCATACGCATCCTCGGCCGCTTCGAGGGCATTCATCTGGCGCGCGATGCGCCCCAGATGGAGCGTCGCGAGCGCGTGCGCCGTGGCATCGGTGCGGGCGGTGAGCCGGCAGACCGCCGACACGGTGGTGAGTGCGAGCTCGAAGCAACCGTGCTGCTCCATGTCCTCGGCGAGCACGCGCAACCGCTCCGCAGTGGTGCCGAGTGCGGTGTGCGGTGGCGCGGCGCCATCGTGCACCATGGTGGGGCGTGCGTGCACGGTGCGCAGCAGCGCATCGCGTTCGAGCAGGCCGGTGAGCGCTGCCGGCGGTTCCGCGAGCGCGCCGTAGCGCGCGGCGAGTTCACAGGAGAGCTGCGCGGCCGCGACCCAGTCGGCGAGCGCGGCGTCCAGATCCACCTGGCGCGCCGCCGCACCGGCGGCGTCGGCCTGCAGGGCCTCGAGAGG
Organism: Gemmatimonas sp.; assembly: GCA_039809645.1. Lineage (GTDB taxonomy): Bacteria > Gemmatimonadota > Gemmatimonadetes > Gemmatimonadales > Gemmatimonadaceae > Gemmatimonas. Next base: position 289 of record JBDHVK010000176.1, on the reverse strand, counting down.
AGCGAGTGGCTTCCGCATGTAAGGAATGGGTTCAGGAGGGCATTACTGCGCAATCATTGAAGGGGGCATGATTGCAGTCATCCCAGAGCCGCCTGATCAATGTTGATCGGGCGGATCCGGGCTATCGTGGGATGGAAACCGGAGAAGTACCTAGTCATGGTGGGCAAAAAGTTGTCATGGTGGGCAACGGGTTGTCCCAGCGCATAAAGACTGGCGAAAGGGTGGTTGAATTGTCTTGACGGCGCGTGATGACGGCAGCATACATCGTCCGCCGTCCGCCGTCCGCCGT
>JBDHVK010000175.1:0-7567 GCA_039809645.1 Gemmatimonas sp. | reverse complement strand
CCCCGGCGGACTTCTTCTACCTGAACAATGGCGTCACGGCCGTCTGCGACCTGATCGAGCCGAAGGCCAACAAGAATGGCGTCAAGAAGTTCAAGGTGCGCGGCTTGTCCATCATCAACGGCGCGCAGACGGTGGCGTCGGCTGCCGAGTTCGTGCGCCAGCATCCGGGCAAGAGCATCGACGAGGCCAGGGTGATGCTCACTTTGATCAAGGCATCGGCGGACGGCCAGTTTGGGAAGAGCGTGACCAAGGCTCGCAACCACCAGAACCCGGTACAGACCGCGAACTTCGCCTCGCTGGACGAGAACCAGGAGCGGCTGCGGCAGGAGATCGCCCACCTCGGCTTCGATTACCACTATCGCCCCGAGGCCCTCGCAACCGGCCCCAAGGCCATCACGCTCGATGAGGCTCTGCGGGCAATGGCCTCGCAACAGAACGACCCACGCTACGCCGTGTGGCTCAAGAGCGAACCGGTGCGGCTCGCCAACCCCGACTCCGCCGAGTACCAGGCGCTGTTCACTGCCGCGCTACCGGGCGTGACGCTGGTCAATGCGGTCCTGTGCCACCGCGCCATCCGCACCCTGGTGGTGGATTACGAGCAGAAGGCCCCAGCGCGCAGCCAGGAACGCCTGATCTACCGTCACGGCGTACACGTCATCACAGCCGTCATGATGAAGCGCCTGCGCAGCCGCATCGGCACGGCAGCCGTCATCGACCCGGCAGCGATTCCCGCGCTGATCAGCCAGCCGCTCGATCAGGTCCGGCAGCAGGCTTTCGACCTCGGCCAACAACGACTCATTCTTGAGGGGCCGCTGGCTTACTTCCGTAACCAGGGCAACGTCGCCGCCTTCCTGGCCGACCTGATGGAAGCACATTTCGCGCTGGGTGCCGATCCGGCCATAGCGCCACTACGCAATATTCAGAATGCAGCGGACGCGTATCCGCGCAAGCGCCTGATCGACTACTTGTCGAACCGCGCGCCACAACTATGAGAGCGATGTCATGAGCAAACAAAAACTAGAACTTACCTGGATCGGCAAGGAGAAGCGGCCCAAGTTGGAGCCACGCATCCTGCTCGAAGATCCAGCGAAGTCATATCACGCCAAGCATCGCGTGTCGGACAACGACATCTTCGACAATCGGCTGATCTTCGGTGACAACCTGCTGGCGCTGAAGGCCTTGGAGCAGGAGTTCACCGGTGAGGTGAAGTGCATCTACATTGATCCACCGTATAACACCGGGTCGGCATTCGAGTATTACGATGATGGTCTGGAGCATTCGATCTGGCTGGGGCTAATGCGTGACCGGCTGGAACTTCTGCGTCGCCTTCTGACATCTGATGGCTCAGTTTGGATAAGCATTGACGACAACGAGTACCCCTACTTGCGGGTCCTTTGCGATGAGGTCTTTGGTCGGGGAAATTTCGTTTGCACGATTATCTGGGAGAAGCGAAAGAGTCGCGAGAATAGGCGCGCCTTCTCCTTCAAGCACGACTACATTGCCGTTTACGCAAGGGACAAGGCGACCTTTGAGGCTTCTCGCAATCCGGTTCCCGTTAATGAAGAAGTGCTTGCTAGGTATCGAAACCCAGACAATGACCCGCGAGGCCCCTGGCAGTCGGTGGCAATCACAGCTCAGGCCGGGCATGCGACTGCATCGCAGTTCTACCGAATCGTCACCCCGAGTGGTCGCGCAATTGATCCGCCAGCTGGGAACTGTTGGCGTTTCACTGAGCAGCGACTGAAGGAGTTAATAGCAGATGGTCGGATTTATTTCGGCGCCAACGGGAGTAATGTGCCCCGGCAGAAGAAGTTTCTGAAAGAGAGTGAGGATGCCGGCCTAACGCCCGAAACTATCTGGTATGCAGATGATGTCGGCACGAATGACACTGCGAAACGGCACTCAAACGCGCTATTTGATGGCAATGGCTTTGATAATCCAAAACCGGAAGAGTTGATCGAGCGGATCCTAAGCATTGCCTCGAACGAGCGAGATTTGGTTCTCGACTCTTTTGCCGGCTCTGGAACCACCGGTGCTGTCGCCCACAAGATGGGCCGCCGCTGGATCATGGTCGAGTTGGGCGAGCACTGCCATACGCACATCATTCCGCGGCTGAAGAAGGTAATCGACAGCGAAGACCCCGCTGGCATCACCACCGCAATGAACTGGCAAGGTGGCGGCGGCTTCCGCTACTACCGGCTTGCGTCCACCCTGATCGTCAACGACCGCTGGGGCAACCCGGTCATCAATCCAGAATACAACGCTGCGCAACTGGCCGAGGCGCTGGCCAAGCTGGAAGGCTTCAACTACACGCCCTCGGAAACGCACTGGTGGCAGCACGGCCACTCCAGCGAGCGCGATTTCATGTATGTCACCACGCAGAACCTTTCCGCTGAGCAACTGCAAGCCCTGGCCGATGAAGTCGGCCCGGAGCGGAGCCTGCTGGTGTGCTGCGCCGCTTTCCACGGAGTCACGGCGGCCAAAGCGGCGGAGCGTTGGCCGAACCTGACGCTGAAGAAGATCCCGAAGATGGTGCTGGCCCGCTGCCATTGGGGGCGTGACGACTACAGCCTTAATGTGAGCAACCTGCCAATGGCGGAGATTGAGCAGGCCGAGCCTGCGGCCCCCAGCAATTGCGTCAAGAACACCAAGAGCGGAAAAGCGGCCCTCGCCAACGCGGGACAGGGCGGCCTGTCTAGGGAGAACGAATAATGAACGCCCGCGTCCTGCACGCCGTTACCGGTCGTCTGTCCCTTCGTCCGCCCCAGGCGGAATCGCTAATCAAGCTGGGTCGCGCACTTGATGCCGCGCCCGAACTCTTGGGCCACGAGCGCGATGTCTCGGCGATTCTCTCCACGCTGAAGGCAGAGTTCAGCACGCTGGAGGACTTCGAGCGCGAGTTCCCGTCGCTGTGCTTCGCGCTGGCCACGGGCGTGGGCAAGACCCGCCTGATGGGGGCGTTCATCGCCTACCTGCATCTGGCGCACGGTATCAACAACTTCTTCGTGCTCGCGCCCAACCTGACGATCTACAGCAAGCTCATCACGGACTTCACGCGCAACACACCGAAGTACGTGTTCAAGGGGATCGCCGAGTTCGCGCAGCAGCCACCGCTGATCATTACCGGCGACAACTACGACCAGACCGGCGCGGCGGTGGATGAGCAGTCGATGGGCTTCGCTCACGACGTGCGCATCAACATCTTCAACATCTCCAAGATCAACTCCGAGGTGCGCGGGGGCAAGGAGCCGCGCATCAAGCGCATGAAGGAAGTGCTGGGCGACAGCTACTTCAACCATCTCGCGAACCTGCCTGACCTTGTGCTGCTGATGGACGAATCGCACCGTTACCGGGCCAGCGCCGGCGTGCGCTCTATCAACGAGCTCCAGCCGCTGTTCGGCCTGGAAGTGACGGCGACGCCGTTCGTCGAGTCCAGTCGCGGGCCGGTGCCGTTCAAGAACGTGGTGATGGACTACCCGCTGGCGCGGGCGATGGAGGATGGCTTCGTCAAGGAGCCTGCCGTAGTCACGCAGCGCAACTTCGACGCCAAAGCGCACACGCCCGAGGAGATCGAGAAGACCAAGCTGGAAGACGGCGTGCGTCTGCACGAGACGACGAAGGTCGAGCTGCTCACCTACGCCCGCGAGAACGATGTCAAGCCGGTCAAGCCCTTCATGCTCGTCATCGCTCGCGATACCACGCACGCGGGGCAACTCCTGGCGCTTCTGGAGTCGGAAGCCTTCTACGAGGGGCGCTACCAGGGCAAGGTGATTCAGGTCGATTCCAGCCGTACCGGCGCGGAGGAAGAAGAGATGATCACGCGCCTGCTAGCCGTGGAGAGCGTGGACGAGCCGACCGAGATCGTGATTCACGTCAACATGCTCAAGGAAGGCTGGGACGTGACCAACCTCTATACGATCGTTCCGCTGCGCGCGGCTAATGCCCGCACGCTGATCGAGCAGTCCATCGGGCGCGGCCTGCGACTGCCCTACGGCAAACGCACGGGCGTCGCGTCGGTGGACCGCTTGAACATCGTTGCGCACGACAAGTTCCAGGAGATCATCGACGAGGCCAACCGCGGCGACTCGCCGATTCGCCTTAAGCAGGTTATCCTCGATGCGCCCAGCGCCGACGACAAGAAGGTCAGCGTGCAGGTCGAGTCCGGTGCGGCGGCGCGTCTCGGTTTGACGGAAGCACCGGTCGTGATCACAGGGGCTTCAGCCACTGACAGTGGAGCAGAAGTCCCCGCGCCCAAACCGGTGTTCACCACGGAGGCAGAGAAGCAGGCCGCGCGCGTGGTCATGGACGTCATCGGAAAGTACGAGGTCAAGCGCGATCTGGTGCCCACCAGCAGCGCGCTGCTGAAACCCGAAGTGCAGAAGGAAATCCTCGCGGAGGTGGCGGAGCGGTTGAAGCCGCTGCAAGGCGAATTGCTGGCAGGCGCGGATGAATCAGTCCCCGCACTCGACTTGTCCGCCGTGGTGGCGAAGACCACCGAGATCGTGGTGCATCAGACCATCGACATCCCGCGCATCGCGGTGGTGCCGACTGGCGAGGTCACGACGGGCTTCCAGGCCTTCAAGCTGGATGTGAGCCAGCTCCATCTTCAGCCGGGGCAGCGCGAGATCGTCGGGCAGATGCTGCGCACCAACGAGCAGTTCACCCTGGCCGCCGAGGTCGGGCTCAAGGAGCAGCGCCCGGAGGACTACATCGTCCACGCGCTGGTGGACTTCGACGACATCGACTACTTCACCCACGCCGATCTCCTCTACGACCTCGCAGGCCAGATGGTGCAGCACCTGCGCGGTTATCTGTCCGAGGACGAAGCCATCAGCGTCCTCGATCGTGACCGCCGCCTGATCGCACGGGAGATCCACGCGCAGATGATGGCCCACTTCTGGGAAGAGGCGACCGAGTACGAGGTGCAGGTCAGTCGCGGCTTCACTGAACTCAAGCCGTGCAACTACACCGCCACGGCAGGCCAGACGGCCCACCACTTCCGGGAGACCGTGACCGAGACCAGTCGCATCAAGCAGATGCTCTTCGGTGGCTTCGCGCGTTGTCTGTACCCGCTGCAGAAGTTCGACTCGGATACCGAACGGCGCTTCGCCATCATCCTGGAGCGCGACGCGACGAAGTGGCTCAAGCCCGCGAAGGGGCAGTTCCAGATCTACTACAAGCTCGGCACCGAGCAGCCGGAATACATCCCCGACTTCGTGGCCGAGACGGACGCGACCATCTTCATGGTGGAGACGAAGGCACGTGCCGACATCAACACACAGGAGGTTCAGGCCAAGGCCGCTGCCGCCATGCGCTGGTGCAAGCACGCATCTGATCACGCTTCGAGCGTAGGCACCAAACCCTGGAAGTACCTGCTGGTGCCCCATGACGAAGTCAGCGAGTCGAAACGGCTCGCGGACTACCTGCGCTTTGAGGTCAAGGCGTAATTGAGTTCCCGCTGTTGCCAGATGGAGATTCCGATATGAGCCGTGCTCATCTGCGCTTCCAGGTCGATTCCCGTCTCGCGACGTTGTTGAGTCAGGAGTACTCCTCGTCCGAGCGAGCGCTGAAGGAACTCGTGGACAACGCATGGGATGCCGACGCGGAGCGGGTAGCCATCGCGCTCCCGAAACCCCTGAGCGGTGACCCTATAGTCATCCAGGATGACGGCACCGGCATGACGGAGGAGGAGCTGCGCCGTCACTACTTGTCCATCGCATCAGACCGGCGTTCGCGGCGCGGCGACCGCACAAGCGGAAAGAATCGTTTGGTCAAGGGGCGCAAGGGTATCGGCAAGTTCGCCGGGCTCATGGCCGCAGCGGTGATGACGCTTGAAACCCGTGCGCGCGGTCGATTGTGCCGTATCACCTTGCGGCTGGACGATCTGTCCCAAGTCGAAGACATTGAACAGTTGAATATTGGCCTGCAGAGCGAGCCTTGTGGGCCGGAACTGCATGGCACGACAATTACGCTGAGCGATCTGCATCAGGGCCTGGCTTATCCGGATGCCAATCGGCTGCGCCAGATCCTTTTGCAGGACTACGGGCGACAGGATGACTTTGCAATCACGATCGACGGCAAGCGGCTCGACGTCGATGATGTATCCGGTAGCTACTCGGAGCAGGAAGAGGAGCTTCCAAGTGCCGGCAAGGTAAAGCTGCGTTTCTCCATCAGCGACGGCAAGTCCGGGTTGCGTCAGCCAGGCATCACTCTGCGTGTGGACGGCAAGGCCGTTGGGCGGCCTGGGTTCTTCGGCCTGGATCAACGAGATGACTTTCCATCCAAGCTGCTGCGAAAGCTCTACGGCGAGATCGAAGCAGATGGACTGCGCGACCACATCACGGCGGGCTGGGATGCGGCGGTCGAGAACAGCGAGCTTCTGAAAGAGGTTGAAGGCTACGTCCAGCCCATCTTGCGAGAAGCCTATGAGCAGCAGTACCGGCGCGAAATTCAGTTGGCGCAGGCTCGTTTGCAGAGAGCGATCCTCACGCGCTTGTCGGCTCTGCCAGAGCACAAGCGCGTATTCGCCGACCGCGCGATCAAGAAGATTCTCGACAAGTATTACGGCGAGCCGGAGAGCAAAGTCGAACCGGTCGTAAATGTACTGTTGGAAGCGATGGAGCGTTCCGACTACCGTATCCTCCTGGAGCATATCGCGGAAGCAACGCCGGGCGATGTCGCAGGGGTAGCTGAGCGCCTGGATGAATTTGGCTTGGCGGAGATGGCCTTCCTTGTACAGCAAGCGACGGCTCGTCAGGTCTTCCTTGATCAACTGGACGCCCTCGCCCGTGATGCCGCCACGACGGAAGCCGTCTTGCACAAAGCTCTGGAGCGAAACTTGTGGGTATTTGGCCCCGAATACTCGCTATTCAGCTCGAACAGTACGTTGCGGCGACAAGTGGAAGATGTCCTCGGCAAGACCTACACAGGTGACAAGGCCGACAAGCGCCCCGACCTGCTTCTCAACGAGAACCTCGGCGGACAGTACCTGTTGATCGAGTTCAAACGGCCTAGCCATGCACTGAATCATGATGATTACGTGCAGGCGATTGGCTACAGGCACGAACTGGCAAAGTATCTCGGTTCTCCGATTCAGGTTCTGCTCGTCGGCGGCAGTCGATCTCCCGACTTTCCTACAGACAATCGTGAACCGCATGTCGAGGCTCGGATTTTTGGTCAAGTCATTTCCACTGCGCGGCGGCAGATTGAGTGGCTGCTACGCACAGCAGAGACATGTTCAAACTGATCCACATGTCGCTACGCACTTGACGGCGCATACTCAATCGCAGCCAAGTACCCAGGTCACAGATACTTCTTGAACGTCGCCGCCGCGATGCACACCGCCACGCCGAGCAGTGCGGCGCTGGGCAGCAGGATCAGCAGCGGGTTCACGCTGACCGGCAGTGCCAGGTAAGTCACCCACGGCAGCACGGCCAGCGGGATCAAGCTGGCCCTGGCGCGGTGATAGATGAACCCCGACTCGCGTCCCGCGCCGAAGCGGCGGATGTCCCGGCGCACCAGGCCGTCCACCAGCCCGACGAAGGCGGCCATCAGGAACAGCGGCAGG
>JBDHVK010000174.1:0-7602 GCA_039809645.1 Gemmatimonas sp. | reverse complement strand
CATTCTCCGTGCGCGCGTGGCTTGCCGCCACGCCGGACGAGCGCGAGCGGGGCGCCGGTGGACTCACGCGCGCCATGCACGAGGCCGTCGCCGCGGTCACGCGGAACGCACCGACCTGGGACGTGGCCGAGCGACGTGATCATCTGGTGGCAGCCATGGCTGGACGCCTCGCGCCCCGCGATCCGAGCTCGGCTGGTCCGGCACTGGTGGCCAAGGCGACCGCGCTCGCCAGCTCGGACGCGCCCGCGGCCGTTCGCTGCCAAATCGCCAGCGGCCTGCTCGCTGACGCGGTACGGAAGGCTGGCGGCATCCCGACCTCCTCACTGGATCACGCACGACTGCTCTTCGCCTTGGACGTCCACCCGCAGGCCGCTCCGGTGCCGACCATGGTCATCTGGATGGGATTGCCGGCGGCGCTTCTGGGCTGGGTGGTTCACGGACCGCTGTTCGCCGCCATCCGCCTGGTAGCCAACCGGGCGGCCAAGGAACGCAGTGATGTGGTGGCGCTGCGCTTCATTCCGGGGCTCTTCATCGCCGTGCTTTGGTATCTGCTGCTGGGTATCGGGGCGGCCGTCGCGCTGGCGTCCGCCGGCTGGTCACCGCTGTGGGTGCTTCCCGCGTTGCTGGTGCTGCCACGCTTTGGCGACCTCGCCGTGGGTTGGCAACGCTGGTTCACTGCCTGGCGGATGGTGCGCCGGGTGCATCAGTGGGGCACGCCCGAACGCATGGCATTGCGCGAGGCGTCGGCCACGCTCGCGGCGGAGTGGGCGCCGACCGAGCGGGCGCAGACCGACCTGCCGGTCGATTACACTGCGCGCATGACGACACGCAACGCATGACGGTTCAGCAAGACGGTTCACGCATGACGGCCTTCGCATGACGCTCATTTCCATCGGCAACGTGGGCGTGGAGTTCGGGGCAACCGAAATCTTCCGCGATGTCACGATGACCATCGCGCCCGGTGATCGATGGGCGGTGGTCGGACGCAACGGCACCGGAAAGACCACGCTCGTCCGCCTCATTACCGGGGAGGTCCAACCCACCCGGGGCACGGTGGCGCGCATGCCGACGCTTCGGGTCGCGCTCATGGACCAGCATCGGCGCTTCCCCGAGCACATGCCGGTGTGGGACATCGTGGCCGATGGATTCGGCGCACTGCGACAGCTCGAGCAGTCGCTTGCCGAACAGTCCAGGCGCCTCGAGACCGATCATAGCGAAGCCGCGATGGCAAAATACGGTCGGGATCTCGAGCGCTTTCAGCACGAGGGCGGCTACGAGATGGCCGCGCGCGTCGATGCCATGCTGCAGGGTATGGGCTTCGACCCGGCTGCGGCGCGCGTCACCAGCATCGGGACGCTCTCGGGCGGCGAGCGCGGGCGCGTCGCGCTCGCGCGGCAGCTGGCGACACCGGCCGACCTGCTCATTCTCGACGAGCCCACCAACCATCTCGACCTCGAGACCACGGCGTGGCTCGAGCAGCATCTCGCCGAGAGCGAGCGCACGATTCTCTGCATCTCGCATGATCGCGCGTTTCTGAATGCCTTCGCCGATCATGTGCTGCACTTCGAGGGCGGATCGGCGTTTTTCTACACGGGCGGCTACCAGAGCTTCGTGCAGCAGCGCGAGGAGCGTCGACTCACGCAGCAGCGCCAGTTCGACAAGCAGCAGGCAAAGATCGCGTCGGAGATGGATTACATCGCGCGCAATCTCGCCGGGCAGAATACCCGGCAGGCGAAGGGGCGCCGCAAGCTGCTGGCCCGGATGCCGCGGCTCTCGGCGCCCATCGGGGGCGAGGCGGTGATGGCGTTGCGTCTCGAGTCGGGGACGCGCAGCGGCGATCGCGTGCTCGAGGCCAAGGATGTGGTCGTGGGCGTCCCATCGCCGAGTGGCCCGCGCGCGCTGATCCGTGACGTCACGGTCGTCCTGGAGCGCGGAGAGGTCGTGGCGCTGGTGGGCCCCAACGGCGCCGGCAAGAGTACGCTCATCAAGACGCTCCTCGGCGAGCACGCGCCGCTGGCCGGCGAGGTGAAGGTGGGGCAGAGCACGACGGTCGCCTACTATCGCCAGGATCTTGCCCATCTGCCGCTCGACAAGACGATCTACGACGCGATCGCCGATGAGCGCCCGCTCTGGGAGCGTCGGCAGGTGCAGGGGCATCTTGGACGCTACGGGTTCAGCGGCGACGAGGTGCAGCGCACCATCGGCACCCTCTCCGGTGGCGAGCGCGCCCGCGTCGCCATGGCGCTCCTGACGTTGGCGACGAACAACCTGCTCATCATGGACGAGCCCACCAATCACCTCGACGTCGAAAGCATCGAGGCGTTGGAGGATGCGATCGACGAGTACGAGGGGACCGTCTTGCTGGTGAGCCATGATCGCGCCGTGCTCCGCGGCCTGGCGACGCAAGTGTGGGAGCTTCGTGGTCAACAGCTCCGCGTCTTCCCCGGGCCGTTCGTGGAATGGGAACAGCTTCGCGCCGAGCGGCAGGTAGCGGAGGCGCAGCAGGCAAAGGTCGACGCGCAGCGTGAGGCCGAGCGGCAGGCCCGGGAGCGTGAACGGGCCGATGCCGTCCGGCAGAAGGCGGCCGGCGCGCCGTCGGGTGACCTGCGTCGGCTGCTCCGCACCGCCGAGAAGGCACTCGCCGACGCCGAGCTGCGGGTGAGCACGCTCGAAACATCGATCGCTGAGCTGACGGCGAAGCTCGAGGACCCGAGCCTGTACGACACGCCCGCCGGCATTCAGAAGGCCACGCAGTGGGGTAAGCAGCTCGACGACGAGCGGGAGGCGCTCGACGAGGCCATGCACGCATGGAGCGTGGCCGAGGAGGCGCTGGCCGCGCTCAAGGGGTAACCGCACGCAACCGCGCGGCGGCGATGCAACTTTGACCAGGGGCCAGGCGTAGAGGCCGCGTATGCGTCGACCTCTCTTCCTTGTGCTGACCAGCATTGCGCTGGGCGGCGCTGTGCTGCTCGGCAGCGGATTGCCACTGGGCGCCCAGTCACCGGCGCCCGCTCTTCCCCCAGCGTTGCGCGCATTGGTCGCGCGCGCGAGTCAGAACAACGCGCTGCCACCGGATCTCATCTCGTATCGGGCGACTGCCGAAACGGAGATCTCCATCCTGCTGCGTCGCGAGGAAGGCACCGAGGCGATCGCGGCGGTGGAGCAGGTGGCCAGTACACTGCGCTGGAATCGGACAGGGGCGTACGAGCAGCATGTGACGGGATACCGGAACCAGCAGATCGGCGCGAATGTGTCGATGCTGACGATCTTCCGCACCGGTTGGCTCAACCCGTCGCTGTATGGCAACCGCCTGCGGGTGCGTCGCGAGGGAAGTGGTGACAGTACGTCACGCCGTCGCATGGCCGGCCCCGGCATGCGCGCGTCGCGGGCCGGCGTGCGCAGCGATGGTGCCGACACCATTCCGGCGGTGCATCCGCTCGCCACCGATCGCGAGGCGTACTACACGTACAGCGGCGGCGACACCGTCGTCACCATCCGCGCCGGTGACCGCGTGATTCACATCGCGCAGTTGCGCGTGCAGCCGCGCGCCGATCTCGCGCAGGATGTGGTGCTGTTCGACGGGGAGATGCAGCTCGACGCCGACCGCGCCACGCTGGTGCGTCTGCGCGGCACCTTCGTGCGCGTGAACGGTCCCAAACGCGGTGTACTGGGGGCGCTCGCCGACGCCATTGCGTTCATCGACTATGAGAATGGCGAACGACTCGGCCGGTACTGGCTGCCGGCACGTCAGCGCCTGGAGCTGCAGGCGATGTCACCGCTGCTGGGCGACGGCCGCGCGGTGGTACGCATCGTGTCCAAGTTTGCCGACATGCAGGTCAATGACACCACGCTCGCTCCGGAAACGCTGGCCATCGCGGACTCGCTGCGCGCCAATGCGCGTCGGCGCCTGACGTATGCGCCGTCCGATTCGCTCGCGCGTTTCGGTGGGTGGCGCGCGACCATCGGCGCGATCTCCGAAGGGCTGCACAGCGACGACTTCAACGCGTTTGCCCCCGACCGCCTGCGTCCGACCGGCGTGCCGCGGCTCGATTTCGTGGCTCCGCGCGCGGCGGACGTGTTTCACTTCAATCGCGTCGAAGGTGCCTATACCGGCGCCGGCCTCAAGCTCGCGCTGCGCGACGCGGCCCCTGGCGTGGTGGTGCGTGCGAACGCCGGCTACGCGTGGGCCGAGCAAACCGTGCGTGGTCGCCTCGCAGTCACCCGCACGCGAGGTCCGTGGATGCTCGAGGCGCGCGGGGGGCGTTCGATGGATATCACGAACGACTTCCGCGTGCCGCTCGACTCGGGAAACAGCATCGGCGCGCTCTTCTCACTCGATCCGTACGACTACGTGTCGCGAAGCAGCGCCGCGTTCGCGGCCGTGCGACAGATCGGTCGCCGACGGGCACTGCTGCGCGCCGAGCTGGGGTACGGCGACGACCGGTATCGTCCGAGTCAGTATGTACGCGGCCCCTTCGGTGGCGACGTGTTCCGTGCCAATCAGGGGGTGACGGCCGGAAGCTATCTGCGCAGCAGCCTTGTGGCCGAATGGCATCCGGACATCGCCGCCGAGTTTGCGCAACCGGGTTACGGCGCCCGCGCGAGCTATGAGCGAGGTGACGGCACCCTGTCGTGGCAGCGAAGCGAGCTGCGGCTGTCGGCGCGCCGGCCCATCGGGCCGATCATGGCGATCGCGCGCGCCGACGCGGGTATCGTCACTGGCCGTGCCATTCCATCGCAGCGGCTCTTCGAACTCGGCAAATATCAGAACCTGCCGTACTATGGCGACAAGCAGTTCGCCGGCTCACGGGCGGCGGCGGTGCGCGCCAGTCTGCAATACACGTCGCCGTTCCTGCGCAATCCGATACGACTCGGACGCTCCCTGTTCCTGCCGGCGATCGCCCCGGGGCTGAGTGTTGGCGTACAGAGTGGGTGGGCGGATGCGCCCACTGCGGCGGCACGCGCGGCCTTGGCGGGGCTCGGCGTCTACGACCCCCGTGAGCTCAAGCTCTGGGCCCCGGTGGCTGAACCGACGGGGCGCGTTCGCGCCTCCATGACCGCGGGTCTGCGCTTCTTTGGCAACGGTCTCTTCGTGGGGGCCACGCGACCGGTCGATCAGGCCGCGCCGTGGAAGTCGCTGGTGTCGTTCGGACAGAGCTGGTAGCATCGGCGAGATGACTCCCGATCTCGTCCTCCGCTTCAAGCGACACACGGACGGCGCCACCTCGCTGACCTGCACCCGCCGCGATGGCACGACGACGTGGCAGCGCTTCGAAGGCCCCACCGCGATGGTCTTTCCCGGGCACGATCTGACGCACTATGCCGTCGAAACCGTGCTGGGTTTTCCTCGCGGGTTCTATGGCCTGCTCGCCGACGGCTGGGAGATCCGCGATTTCGCGAAGCCGTGGCCCCGCGGCGCGATCCCCGACGAGGCCCGTGAGGTGGAGCTGATCGTGGGCTTCTTCGACAGCGAGCGGCGGCAGCACGAATCGTGGACGGCTGCCGAGTTCGCCGCGCATGCCGAGCTGTTTGTGGGCGCCGCCAAGGCTCGTGGCAAGGCCGTGCCGCCGCGCACCCGCGAGCTGAGCGACCACGACATCGCCCGCGTCCGGGCGGTCCGGGATCCGCTGCTGGCGCAATGGCGCGGGTTGGGGGTCGGGGAGACGATGGAGCTGGAGTTCCGGCGGTAAGTTGAGGGTTCACCTCCACACACCCGGAGTCACCCATGCGCCGCCTCACCCTCGCCGCTGCACTGTTCATCACGATCGCCCCGCTCACCGTCCGCGCCCAGGACCCCGTTCTGGCGGCCGTGAAGGAGAACTGGAAGGGGATGATCACCAACGTGACCGCTGCGGCCGACGAAGTGTCGGAAGCGAACTACGCCTTCAAGCCCACTCCCGAGGTGCGCTCGTTCGGCCAGCTGATCGGTCACGTGGCCGGGACGCAGAACCTGATCTGCGCGGCCGTGCTGGGCGACAAGGTGCCGGCCGAAGACGCGATCGAGAAGACGGCCAAGACGAAGGCGGCGCTGGTGGCGGCGCTCAAGGCATCGACGGCGTACTGCGAGAAGGCCTACGCGATTGCGCCGGCCAAGTTCGGCGAAAGCATCGAGATGTTCGGTGGCAAGCAGACCAAGATCGCTGCCCTGACGCTCAACGCGGTGCACGACGGGGAGCACTACGGCAACATCGTGACCTACATGCGCCTCAAGGGCATGGTGCCGCCGTCGAGCAAGCGGTAGTTAAATTCGGGCATGCTGCCCCATCTGCTCCCGAGCCGCCGCGAGTTCTCCGGCGATGACCTGATCTTCACCCTCAACGCGAAGGCGCAGAAGCGCATCGCCGAGGGCGCGTCCGTCATCAACGCCACGATCGGCGCGCTCTACGACGACGCGGGCAAACTGGTCGTGCTCGACACCGTGATGGGGCAGTGGCGGCAGTTGACGAGCGCCGAAGTGGCGCCGTACGCGCCCATTGGCGGTGATCAGACGTATCTGCTCAACCTGGTGCAGCGGCACTGGCCGGACATCACCAAGGTCCACGTCGGTGTCGCGTCGCCGGGGGGGTCGGGCGCGCTCGCGCTCACGCTCAAGAACTTCCTCGATCGCGGGGATACGGTCGTCACCGCCGCGCCGTACTGGGGGCCGTACGGTACGCTCGCCATCGAGAATGGTCAGCAGCTCAAGACGGTGCCGTATCCCGATGTGCGGACCGGCATCGACATCGGCGCGTGGGAGGCCACGTGCCGCGATGTGCTCGAGTCGCAGGGGCGGCTGCTCGTGTGGCTCAACGATCCCTGTCACAACCCCACCGGCCGCAGCTTCGCGCGCGCCGACCGCCAGGCGCTGATGGACATGCTGCGCGACCTGTCGAGCCAGGGGCCGGTCACGTTCGTGCTCGATCTGGCCTATCTCGACTACGCCCGCGATCCGCAGCAGGTGCGCGAGGCGCTCGAACACTACGCCGAGTTCGGCCGCGAGGGGAACGTGCTCGTGGGCGCGTGCCTGAGTCTTTCCAAGGCGTACACGTTGTACGGCGCGCGCGCCGGCGCGCTCGTGTTTCCATGGACGACCGAACCCGCGCTGCAGGCCGCGCTCATCACGAGCTGCCGCGGCACGTGGAGCAACTGTGCGCGCGGGCCGATGAGCGTGCTCAATCGGATCTCGAAAGACCCCGCGCTGCAGGCGGCGCTCGAAGTGGAGCACGCCCAGTGGCGCACGTTGCTCGCCGACCGGGCCAACGCCCTCGACGCCGCGCTCAAGGCGGAGGGGTTTCCGGGCGCGGTGTATGACGGCGGCTTCTTCGTCACGCTGGACGGCGGTGCCGATCCGATGGCGACCTGCGAGAAGATGCAGGCGCACGATGTGTTCGTGATTCCGCTGCCGGAAGGGTTGCGGGTTGGCATTTGCGCCATGAAGGCGGCGGACGCCGGGAAGTTCGCGGCGGCGTATGCTGCGGCGATGAGATAGGAACAGCGTAGAAGTGGGGCGCATACGTGGGGCGCATACGTGGGGCGCATACGTGGGGCGCATACGTGGGGCGCATACGTGGGGCGCATACGTGGGGCGCATACGTGGGGCGCATACGTGGGGCGCATACGTGG
>JBDHVK010000173.1:0-7604 GCA_039809645.1 Gemmatimonas sp. | reverse complement strand
CGCCGGTCTGCGCGGTACGACGGGTGCTCGCCACCTTCGCCAATGCCCAATGCAGACTGACCGCGCCTCCCTCATCGAACTCGGCCTCCTGCCCGACGACACCGGCGCGTGGCCGCTGTCGACGCTCTTCGATCACACGCACGGGCGCGCGGGGCACGAGGCGCTCAAACGATTGCTGGCCACACCGCTCACCAGCATTGCCGAGATCGAGGCGCGGCAGGCGCTGCTTCCCAAGCTCGCGCGTGCGCTACACGGAGTGAACTGGCGCGATCTCCACGCGCTGGCGCAGCAGGTGGAGCAGGGGCTGAGCTCCAACTACGTGCTGGTGCCCAGTTCGCGGGTGGAGGCGATGGCGTTCGCGGTGCAGCATCGGGCTATCGTCACCTTCGCGGCGCAGCTGGTGGAGCGGGTGCATCAGTTTCTGCAGCTGATGCGCCCCATTGCTGATCATGTCAGCGGCCTGTCGGGCGACGCGGCGTTCGTTGCACTGCGCGATGCGTTGGCGGCTGCGATGGTGGATGAACGCGGGCAGCGCATCAGCGATTCCGTGTATGCTGGCGGTACCTCCCGGCTCGCGTCGTGCGACACGCTCGTGCGTGGATCGGGTACTGACACGCAGGTGGCGTATCGAGATCAGCTGCGCGTGATCATTGCCGCGGTCGGGCAGCTCGATGCCTGGTGCGTGCTCGCGCGGGCGAGCGCGTCGCTCGGGGGCGTGGCGCCGCGCCTGGCGCCGCGCGATGGCGCTCTGCGGCTCGAGGCGCTCCGGCACCCGTTGTTGCGAGACGGTGTCGCGAACTCCGTGCAGTTGGACGCGCGCGATCGGGTCTGCTTCCTCACCGGCCCCAACATGGCGGGCAAGAGTACGATCCTGCGCGCGATGGGGCTCGCGGTGTACTTCGCGCAACTCGGTCTTGCCGTGCCGGCGGCGTCGGCC
This sequence comes from Gemmatimonas sp., assembly GCA_039809645.1. Classification (GTDB taxonomy): domain Bacteria; phylum Gemmatimonadota; class Gemmatimonadetes; order Gemmatimonadales; family Gemmatimonadaceae; genus Gemmatimonas. The sequence continues at coordinate 6,667 of JBDHVK010000173.1, read as the reverse complement.
ACGATTCCGCTGGTTGAGCGGTTCGTCGTGTCGATCGCGGTGCGCGATGATCTCGCGCGGCGCGAAAGTCTCTATCTCGCCGAGGTGCGTCGCGTGAAGCGCGTGGTGGAGACGGTGACGCGTGGCGAGGCGGTGTTCGCGATCATGGACGAAGTTTTCCGCGGCACGAACATCAAGGACGCGACCGCGGCCACGAGTCTCCTGGTGGACGGTCTGGCCGCCGCACCGGTGGGGCGCTTCATCATTGCGTCGCATCTCGCCGAGGTGGGTGCAGTGCGCGAAGCCATGCCCGGTGTGCGCTGCGCCTACATGGAGGCAGAGGTGCAGGGCGACGCGATTCGCTTTTCGTATGCGCTACGACCTGGCGTGTCAGACGTGCATCTGGGGATGCGGCTGCTCGATGCGGAGGGGGTGGGCGGGATGCTGCGGGCCCTTATTTCCGCGTGACACGAGAGGCTATGCGGCGCCTCGTCGCGGATTGAGCGAACGCACAGCCGGGAGATCGGCATCGCGAAGCGCGAATCGCCTCGATTGGAAGACGGACCAGTGCCTGCGTCTGGCCGGAAGCTCGGACGAACTCCACCTCGATGGTCGTGTCGTCGTACACGTGCACCACCGCCCCCAAATCGCCGCGGCGGAGTTCGTGCTCCGGGAGATCCTTGTCGAGGACTACGGTATCGAGCTCACGGAGCGTCATGTCGACTCGCCGAGTTGGGCCGTCGTGCGGTGGTATTACTCGATCATTCACCAGATGTTGCCTTTGCGTTCGCTAGAGGCGCCGCTTTGTCCAAATGAGAATACTTCCACAGCCAGTCGATGAAGTGCGGTCATACTCAGGAGGTAGCCCAACAGGGGAAGCATAGATCTCGACGGCAGATATCAATTCAGATGGCGCCAATCCCTCAAGTTCCGCAAAGGAGCGCGATCGCCCTGGCGTGGGCAATACTGACTCAACCACAATCTGAACGCCATCAACGAAGTAGTTGGGGATGCACCGGCCAGCACTGAATCCGCGTAGATAGGGCATGCTCTTCCCACGCACGGTGCCACCTAGAGTCACGCCGCGAGCGTTTGCGAGCACCGCAGCCAAATCATATCCTCGAAGCTGCTCGAGCTCTTGTGGTCCAAGAAACGTTCCCATGCCAGTCTGTCGTCGTTTTTCGAAATCGAGCAGCGATGAAGGGCTCGTTTGTCCACGGGTGAAAACGGAAGGCAGCACCGTGATCGGTCTCATCGTAACAGGCATGATGGTGTCTGTGCGGAGATCGATCGTGAACCACTGAGGTGCGTATCCAACTGCGGTCACTAACAGTGTTTGCGTACCTCGCGGCCGCCGAAGCGTTGCTAGTCCGTCTTTATCGGACATAGCGAAAGACGTTCCGTCGATGCTCGAAAGTTTAGCCTCAGGCAGCGGAACGTCGGCACTGCTCGAGATGCGAGCCGACGCGCCAGAAAAGCCTTCACGCCACTGGATAACCAAATGGTGCAGCGTCCCGTCCGGTACCTCAGCGATGATCTCCGGCGCTTGTGCGGAGCCACTCTCCGGACGGAGAATTAGTCTGGTTTCTTTAGAGATCCCACACAGCACGAATGTCCCGTCAATCGCCAAATCGACCAACTCGAACTTCGCGGACGTGGATTGATCCGTAGAGCGGCTGTTGGCAGTGGCAATGGCTAGGCGTAGCGGTGCGAGGAGCCGCGAGTCCGCGATCACTCGTCCGATCAGGGCACCCTGGGTCGGTACAGCGCGGTCTCTGCAGAGCAGTGTTCGTAGTGCTCGACGTGTTGGGATCGCCAGCTCAACTCTCGAGAGTGGCAGAGAGTCGCGCAGGTCTACTGGTAGCACCGGTAAGACAAGTCCTAGTGAATCCATGCTCTCATGCTGTAGCGTGAGCTCGTACCGTCTAGGTAACAAGTGAGCAAATCGGAAGTGTCCAGCTCGGTCGGTCGTTGCCCATCGGTCGGTGCCTCTTAGCCATATCGTGGCGCCTTCGAGTGGAATTCCGCCACGAAGCGAATCACGCACGGTACCTTCGATCGCTCGTGTATCTTGCGCATGCAGTTCACCGCACCCTTGGAGAGATATGCATAGGGCCAATGCAATAATGCAGACAATGGCTGAAGTTCCGCTCGTCGACTGGACCTCGGGCTTGATTTCTGCCGTAAGTTGGCGGTTGGCGCCTGTGCTATTCGTCATCTTGAGGTGCGTTAGGGAATCGCTGATTAAGTAATGCAGTCGGGAAAGGAAATCGCAATATTGGCGCGTGCGATCTCCCTTTCGTCGGAGCCGGTGAATGACCGAGCAGCGCACGTTTGCGGATGCGATCCTGTCGAAGAAGCGACGGACGACCCGCCGCGAGATGTTCTTCATCGGGATCGACCAGGTGATTCTGTGGACGACGCTCGAGGCGCTGATCGCGCCGCACTATCCGAAGACGGGGCGCGGGCGGCGCCCGCTGCCCGTGGCGACGACTCCGCATCCTTTTCCTCCAGCAGTGGTTCAACCTCTCGGATCCGCAGGCGGCGGAGGCCATGCTCTATGACAGTAAGTCGACGCGGCGTTCTACCCCGATCGACTTGCTGCACGACACGGTGCCGGACGTGACGGCGATCCTCAAGTTCCGCCATCTGCGCGAGGTGCACCAGCCCACGGCCCAGATGTTTGCCGGCGTGAAGTCGCCGCTCGAGGAGCGGAAGCTCTTGCTCAAGGCGGGGATCAGCGTCGATGTCATCAGCATCGGCACGGCGAACTCGACGAAGAACGCAACGCAGAACCCGGATCCCGAGATGCGGCAGACCAAGAAAGGCAATCGGTGGTACTTCGGTCTGAATCTGCACGTCGGCACAGACCGCCGCGGCGTGATCCACGTCGCTGACCACGACCGCCGCGGCGACGTCGGACATCGCCCAGCTCCCGCAGCTCCTGCACGGCCAGGAGACAGCGCTGCACGGCGACAAGGCCTACTACAAGGCGGAGGACAAGCTGCAGTGGGAACTCAGTGGCGTGCTCTACCGGGTGAACCACGCGGGAAGCGGACGGCGCGCGGGGATGCGAGCAACCGCACCTGCTCGCGGGTGCGCGCGATGGCCGAGTATGGCTTTCTCTTGATCAGGCGGCTGTGGGCCTTCACGAAGGTGCGGTATCGGGGTCTCGCGAAGAACACGGTGCGCGCGTACGCGCTCTGCGCGCTCGCCAACCTGTACCGGATGCGGTACACGTTGGCGCCGCAGGGCACGTAGTGTCGGCGCGCGTGGCGCCGGCGGCCGTCCGCGGTCGAAGCGGCCCCGACATCGGGGTTCCGAAGGAGCAGCGGCGCGTCGATCCGGTTGCAGTCGAGCACAACAGACGCACAGGTTATCCACGCCGCGCCTCTGAATCGCCCCGAGTTTTCCGGAGACTCAGTTAGTTGAGTCCCACTTCGACCAGGTCCGAAGATTGGGCCTGCAGAAACTGCGCCTCGTACTCCACTGGGGACAAGTAGCCGAGGGGCTCCATGATCCGTTCGGTGTTGTACCACGACACCCAGCAGAGCGTCGCGAATTCGACGTCCTCGATGCCCTTCCACGGGCCGCGATGGTGAATGACCTCCGTCTTGAACAGGCCGATGATGGTCTCCGCAAGCGCGTTGTCGTAGCTGTCGCCGCGGCTCCCGACCGACGGCTCGATGCCGGCGACGGCGAGTCGTTCGGTGTAGGTGATGCTCAAATATTGACAGCCGCGGTCACTATGGTGGATCAGTTGGCCGTCGGTTTCCCGGTCATACAGCGCCTGCTCGAGGGCATCCAGCGCGAGATCGGTGCGCATCGACGTGGAGACCCGCCAGCCCACGATGCGCCGCGAGAACACGTCGATGACGAACGCCACGTACACGAAGCCGCGCCACGTCGCGACGTACGTGAAGTCGGCGACCCAGAGCTGATTCGGGCGCTCCGCGCGAAAGGCGCGCTGCACCAGATCGCGTGGCCGTTCGAGCGTCGGCTCCGGAATCGTCGTGCGGACACGACGCCCACGGACGACCCCACGCAGCCCCGCGCCCTTCATCAGACGCGCGACGGTGCAGCGAGCGACGCGCACGCCCTCGCGATTGAGCTGCTTCCACACCTTCTTCGCGCCGTAGACACGCTGATTCGCGTGCCAGCATCGGGTGATTTCCGGGCGCAGCGCGGCCTCGCGTTTGGTCCGCGCGGGGATCCGTTCCGGATCGCGCCGCCGCACTTGCTGCTCGTAGAACGTCGACGGCGCCATCCCAATCGCGTGGCAGATGGGCTCGACACCGTACGTTGCACGATGGTCCTCCACGAACTGCACCATCACGTCCCGCGGCGGTCGAGCTCCGCCTGGGCGAAATACGCCGACGCCTTACGCAGGATTTCGTTCGCGCGGCGTAACTCCTTCACTTCGCGCTCCAGCGCCTTCACCCGCGCCTGCTCATCCGTCGTCAGCCCGGTCCGCTTGCCAACATCCCGCTCGCGTTGGTGGACCCACTTCCGCAGTGCTTCACCTGAGCAGCCGATCTTGGCCGCCACCGACCGAATCGCAGCCCACTGGGATCCGTGCTCATCCGCCTGCTCATGCACCAGCCGGACAGCCCGCTCACGCACCTCTGGGGAGAACCGTGTGCCTTTTGCCATGACTCCATCTTCTCACGAAATGGAGCCTCCGGGAATCCCGGGGCGATTCATCCTCGAAAGCATGGGGAGAGTGAATCTCTTCCAAGGGTAGTTTTTCATGTCGAACTTTCGAGAGCGGTGACGTCCATCACGGTACTGTGATGCTTGCTACCTTTTATGCTGGCCAAGTATTCGGGCGGAGTTTGCACTCGCGTGAGCAGTTCGCCGTTCTTTCGTCATTCAGTCATACCACCCCTGCACAAACCACCGCGCCTCCGCACAGAACAGCAGCATCTGCCCCTCCTCCTCGGCGACGCAGCGCCAGTAGTCGCGCGCGTAGCCGTCGCCGCGCCACCAGTCGCCGCTCAATCGCTCGGGGCCGTGGGCTGACGCGAGGGTGAGTCGACGACCGCGCCACCAGATGGCGTCGGGGAGGCCGTGCGGTGCTTCGACCTCCACCGGCTCGGGCGCCTTGAGCAGACGCAATACGGCGGGCGCAGTGCTGTCGGCGCTCGGCGGCGGCGGCAGCGGCGCTGACGCCAACGTGATGGGATCGGCGCTCACCCACGTACCGGTCTCCTCGACGCGATGCGTGTCGCGCGCTTCAGGGTGCACCACCACTTGGCCGGTATTCTCGGGGTCGAGCACGGCACGCAATCGCGCGAACACCGCTTCGGCGTTCATCGCGGCGTCGCGCCACGACGGCACGAGCAGATCGCCCTGATCGGCCGCCAGCGGTGCGGTGGCGGGGATGCTCACCGTGACGCCGATGATGGGCGCGGGGATGCGCCACCGCTCGAGGAGCGCGCGACACTGATCGAAGAGGGGTTCGACGCGAGCGAGCGGACGCGCGGGACGCACTTCTCGTGTGATAGTCCGCTGGGGGATGCCGAGGAGTGAATCGGGCGTCCGTGATCGAGGCCCGATCAACGACTCTGACCCCTTGATCCCCTTGATCCCGATCAAGGACTCTGACCCCTTGATCGCCTTGATCGGGGTGCTGTCATCCGACGTCTCCATCACACTCGTGTGCCCACCCAAATCGGTGCCGATATCCTCGATCGGATACTGCCGCCCGGCATCGAGTACGAGTGTCACCGCCACGGCGGCCGCGGCGCGCCCGTCGTGCACACACTCCTGCAGCAACCGCTGCAGCTGCGCGCGCAACACGAACAGCACGGGCTCGGCGCTCTCCACCGCTTCCGGCAGTTCCACACTCGCACTGCGCGCCGCTTCCACACGCACAAGCCCAGGGCGCCGCGCATCGTCACCGCGCGCGAGGCGCCACGCAACAAGTCCTTCTGGCCCCCAGCGCTGCTCCACATCGCCGGCGTCGAGACTGGCGAGCGCACCCACGGTGCGGAGGCCGAGTGCCTGCAGCGCTTCCCGCAGATCGTCGCCCATGGGGACGAGACCGAGTGGTGCCGGCGCGAGATAGGTGGCGCACTGCCCGGGGGGGACGATGGTGCAGTGCGCATCGAGCTCCCCGGCGCGCGGCTTCTTGGCGAGTGGTGCCCAGGTGGCGGCGCGCGCGGCGACACACGAACTCGCAATCGCGATGCGCGCCTCGGGGTGCCACTGCCGCGCGATGGTGTGCAGCGCCTCGATGAGTGCGACTTCGCCGCCCAGTGCATCGAAGCCGGTCGCACCCACCCACCACATGCCGGGCGCGCCACTCACCGGGGTGACCTGCGGACTCGCGGCGAGCAACGCACTCGTCGCGGCAAGAATGGCGTCGGCGATGGCATGCTCATCCCACGCGCGCACATCGAGCGCCGCACACCGCGCGCGCGCCTCGGCGATCGTCATCCCCGCGCGCACCCCCGCGCGACCGGCGGCGAGCGACACCACGCGCAGTCGCGTGTCGGTCGCGAGTGCGCGCGGGGCGCTATCCCAGTGCAGCGGGGTCGCGTTCGCGCTCGCGCTCTCGCTTTCGGTCGCGTTCGTGTTCGCGTTCTGGCTGACGCCCATCGCGCCCGACGCGCGGCGAGCCGTTGCTGCCACGCGATTGTCCACTGTGACTCGTGAGGATGGCGCCCGTCCGTTCGCGCGCGAG
>JBDHVK010000172.1:0-7628 GCA_039809645.1 Gemmatimonas sp. | reverse complement strand
GGCGATCATGGGGCCGATGCTGCGCATCTCGCGCAGCGCCTGTTCGTCGAGGCCCGCAAAGCCGCTGATGAACACGATCGGCAGATTGGCGCGCGTGGCTCGCAGCAGGCGGGCGAGCTCCAGCCCGTTCACGTTGGGCATCATCATGTCGGTCACCACGCAGTCGATCGTGGCGTTCGTGCTGCCGATCACCCGCAGCGCCGCGGCGCCATCCTCGGCATCGAGCACCGTGTAGCCGTCGCCCTGCAGCATGCGCACCGCGAACGTGCGGATCGTCGCCTCATCCTCGACAAAGAGGATCGTTTCCGAGCCGCCGGCGGCCGTATGGGGGGAATCGGTCGTGGCCGCCGTCTCCTCAGGCGCCGGGAACCAGGCGCGGAAACAGGTGCGCTCGCCGATCGTACTCTCCACCTCGATCGCGCCCTGATGGCGGGCCACGATCCCCTGGCAGACCGCGAGCCCCAGCCCGCTGCCGCTCGCGATGTCCTTGGTGGTGTAGAACGGTTCGAAGAGATGCTCGAGCACCTCGGGCGCGATGCCATTGCCGGTGTCGATCACCGCCAACGTCGTATAGCGCCCGGCGGGGAGCACCTGATCGCCGATGGCCTGCGTCGCGGTCAGCACCATCGGCTCGACCACGATAGTGACGGTGCCGTCGCGCGGATTCGCATCGCGCGCGTTCTTCACCAGGTTCACGAGCAGCTGCTCGACCTGCAGCGGATCGGCGAGCACGGGGGGCACGCTGTCGCTCAACCGGACGTGCAGCGAAAGGTCGGGGCCGAGCAACTGCTCCAGCGAGCGCACCAGTTCGCGCACCATGCCGTCGATCTGCACGCGCCGCATGGGGGTGTGCTGCTGTCGTGCGAACGCGAGCAGCTGGTGCGTGATGTTGGCGGCACGCCGACCGGCGCGGACCACCTCGTCGAGGTCGGCCTGCAGATTCGGATTGCCGCTGGCGGTGCTGCGCGCCAGCTGCGCGAAGCCCAGGACCGTGGCCAGCGCGTTGTTGATCTCATGCGAGACGCCGCCGGCGAGACGGCCGAGACTCTCCGCCTTGCGGGCGGCCGCGAGCCGCTGCTCGAGCTGCGTGCGCTCGTCGAGTTCGCGCGCCAGCGCCGCCGTGCGCTCCTGCACGCGCGTCTCGAGCAGCGCGCGGTTCTTCTCGAGATCGGCCGTGCGCTCGGCCACCAACTGCGACAGCTGCGTCTCGCGCTCACGGGCGTCGTTGCGCACGATGCGCACCGATTGTGCGATGGAGGCGGCCACGAGGCCGATCAGCAAAAACGGCGTCCACCATCGCTCGGTCCAATCCCGCTCCACCACGAGGGAAACGGTCCCGATGTTCTGATTCCAGTCCCCGTCTTCGGACGCGGCCCGCACTTCGACCTGATAGGTGCCACCGCCGAGCGGTCCGAACGTGATGGCGCGCCGACGCCCGATCTCCGTCCACGCGGTGTCTACCCCGATTACCCGGTAGGACACACGCGCCCGCTCGGGGAAGAGCGCATCAGGCACGGCGAAGGTAACATCGACACGCGTGGGATGGTTCTCGATCGTGACCGGGGAAGCGAGCGGCGTCAGTCGTCCGTCCACGACGAGCTGGTCGATGTGCACCCGCGGGGGGAGGGTATCCTCGGCAATCTCGCGCGGATCGAAGTAGACCGGGCCTCCGGCCGTGGGCAACCAGATGCCGCCGCGCGCGTCTTTGTGGAGTTGACTCTGGTAGTCGCCGTTGATGTCGTTGCTCGGTAGCCCGTCGAGGCGGTTGAACTCGCGCACCCGCACGTAGCTGCCGGGGGATCGGATCGTGCGCTCGAGATCGGCGCTACTGACACGCAGCACGCCGGAGCTCGAGGTGAGCCACAAGGCGCCAAGATTGTCGCGCACGATGCCGTGGATATCGCGACGAAGCCGCGGATTGACGCTTGTCACCAGGGTGGCGCGATCGTTCCGGACGACGAAGAGGCCGCTGTCGGCGGTGCCGACCCACAGGCGGTCGCCGTCTTCATACGCGGCGAGCACATCGAGGTCCGTGAGCCCTTCCTTCACGCCGATACGGCGCACGCCGGCGGCGTCGAGAATGGTGAGCCCCGGTCCGCCCACGAGGAGGCGATTGCGCCGGTCGCGCATGAGCACGCGCGGTTCGTCGGTCGCCGCGAGGTGGAGCGAGTCGAACACCGGTCGGGCCGTCCCGCCGGCGCGCGCGACGAGCAGCCCACTGTGGGTCGTCGCCCAGAGGGCGCCATCGATATCTTCGAACAGGCCGAGCGGGCCGAGTCCGGGAAACCCGAACTGCGCCGTGATGTCGGTGATCCCGCGCCGCTCGATGCGGAACATGCGCCCTTCGTCGTCGGCGAAGTAGATCCCGCCGGCGCGTCGCGGCCACGAGGACCCGGGCATGCGGTTGGCGACACTGGGCAGCATGGGCTTCCAGCGCGTGCCATCCAGTTGCCACACCTGTCCATCGTCAGTCGTCGCCCAGACGGTGCCGCCGCTGTCCGTGCGCACCGACCAGGTGGAGCGCGTCCCCATGCCCTGCGCGATGGTGTGAAACGCCGAGCGCTGGTAGCGCACCAGCCCCCCGCTTGTGCCCGCCCAGAGGCGGCCACGTACGTCGGTGGTGAGCGACCAGACCGCATCCGGGCGAACCCCCGAGGCGGGTTCGATTGGCGTCACGCGACCACTATCCAGACGCAGCACACCACGCGTATCGGTCCCCAGCCACAGGTCGCCATGGGCATCGCGCGTCATCGCCCAGACCTGCGCCCACTCGCCGTCCTTCGCGGTGGCAATGCGCTGGGTGATGACGAAGGGGTTGGTCGCGCCGCCCTGGAGCGCGAGGACGCCGTGGCGCGTGCCCACCCACATCGTGCCGCGCTCCCCGGGGATCACATCGAAGAAGCGCTCCTCCGCGCTGAACGGCGCCACGCGAGGTGTGCCGTCCGGGCCATCGAGCACCGCGAGGTATTCGCGCCCCGCGATCCAGATCCGACCGCTGGCATCCTCCGCCAGCGCGTAGATGTGTTGCTTGATGCCCGGGATCGCGCGGAAGTGGACACCGTCGCCGACGCGCACACCAAAGGCACCGGCCACCCAGAGGCGCTTCGACCGGTCACGCAACACCTTCCAGGTGACTTCGGCCGGGATCTCCGTGGAGGGGACCCGATGAAACGCGCGGGCTTCGTGCACGACGAGCCCCTTGTCGGTGCTGATCCACAGCTTCCCGTCGCGCTCGGCCATCAATGCGTTGATGCCGGCCGAGGGCAGGGCGTGCTCGATGGACGGGTGATAGCTCGTGAACGAGAGTCCGTCGAACCGCACCAGTCCGCGGCGGGTGCCGAGCCACAGAAAGCCGTCGGCCGTCTGCACCACGGCGGCGATCTGCGTGTCGGGCATGCCGCTGCGCGCGTCGATGACGTCCTTCACGAACGACGGCGCCTGCAACGGCTGCGCGGCCACGCGCCCCGGAAGCACGGCGAGTGCCAGGCCGAGGCCGGTGGAAATCAGGCGACGAAGCAGGGGCAACGGACGAACGCAGCAGAGGGGGCGGGGAAACGCGCTCAACCGGTCGAGTCGAGCAGCGCACGCACTCGGGGAATGACGACGGTGCCGTACAGCTCGATACAGCGCATGAGCCGCGGGTGGGCCAGGCGCCCGGCACTGTACTTGAGGTCGAACCGGGAGACCCCGAGGGCCCGTACGGTGGCCGCGATTTTCTGGGCCACGGTTTCGGGTGATCCCACATACAGCGAGCCGGCCGCGATCTCGTGCTCGAAGCTGGCGCGCTGCATCGGCGGCCACCCGCGCTCGCCGCCGATCCGGTCGTGCATCGCCTTGAAGGCCGGCCACATCGCCTCCCGCGCCTCGTCGTCGGTGTCGGCGATGTGCCCGGGCGAGTGCAAGCCGATGGGCAGGCGCTCGCGTCCCAGTTCGGCCAGGGCCCGATGATAGAGCTGGACATAGGGCAGGAAACGGCGCGGATCGCCCCCGATGACGGCCAAGGTCAGCGGCAACCCGTAATGCGCTGCGCGCACCACCGACTCGGGGCTGCCGCCGACGCCGATCCACGTGCGGATCGGGGGCTGCGCCGTGATCGGATAGACGCGCTGCTTCACCAGCGGCGCCCGCGTCGTGCCGCGCCAGGTGGTGGCGCCCTCTTTGAGCAGCTCGGCGAACAGTTCCAGCTTTTCCTCGAACAGCACGTTGTACTGGTCGAGCGGATAGCCGAAGAGTGGGAACGACTCGGTGAACGACCCGCGCCCGAGGATGATCTCGGCGCGACCGCCACTTACGCCGTCGAGCGTGGCGAAGCGTTGATAGACGCGGACCGGATCATCTGAGCTGAGGACGGTGACCGCGGAGCCGAGCCGGATACGCGACGTGCGGCCGGCAATCGCCGCGAGTACGACTTCCGGAGCCGACACGGCGAAGTCATCGCGATGATGCTCGCCGACGCCAAAGAAATCCACGCCGACCTGATCGGCGAGGACCCCCTCGGCGACCACGTTGCGCAGGACTTCGGGGGCGGAGAGCAGCTGGCCATCAGGGCCTTCGGTGATATCGCCGAAGGTATCGATACCCATTTCGAACGGGATGGTCATCACGACGGGAGCACGGGAAACGCCAACGAGCGGTCGGGAGGGAATATGCCATCGGATCCCGCGGCGGAGCATCCGCGGCGGAGCGTCCGCGGTTATTCTCCGCCCATGGCGACGACGTACACGGCACTGCGGGCGCGATACCTCGAGGACACCGCGTTCGGCGGCCCCGGGGCAACCCCGGCGCTCGCAGCGGCCCTCGACGCAATCGGTTGGCGCGCCGTCCAGGAGCCCACGCCCGAGGAGCTGGCCGACCATCTGCTGCTGCTCCTCGATCAGTGCGTGCACGAGCACCGCGACGTGAGTGCGCTGGAGTATCAGTTCGCCATGGCCCTGCGGGACACGGGCCCGCTGCTGGACGGCGGGCTGCCGCCGGTCGAAGCGTATCTGCCCGCCGCATCCGAAATCATCGCGCGCTACGAACGCGCAGCGCGATAGGCGCTTCGGCTAGGTCAGCGTCGCGAGCGCGGCGCGAACGACGTCAGGAATCGGGACCGGCCGTCGCGTCTCGCGATCGACATAGACATGCACGAAGTGGCCCGTCGCGGCGGCACGGGGGGCGGCATTCCGGAACAGGCCGATCTCGTAGCGCACACTCGACGTACCCAATCGCGTCACCCGCAAGCCGGCCGTCACGCGGTCGGGAAATGCGAGCGAGGCGTGAAAGCGGCACCCGGTTTCGACTACGACGCCGAACACGGGGCTCGCGTGCACATCGAGCAGCCCCCGCTCGATCAGCCACCGGTTCACCGCGGTGTCGAAGTAGCTGTAATAGGTCACGTTGTTCACGTGCCCGTACGCGTCGTTGTCCATCCAGCGCGTATCGATCGACGCGAGATGGCGATAGTCGCTGCGGACGGGTGGCTCGACGTGATCGCTCATGCGGCTACCGCTCATGCGGCCACCGCCGTGGGCGTGGCCGCGCGAACCGGATGCTGCCGACGCCACTTGCGCCACCCTTCCCAGAGGTTGGCGGCGAGCAGGCCGCCCGGCAGAAAGTACACCGCGCCGACGAACTCGAAGAGCCCGAAGCTCACCACGGCGGCGAGTACGCCGTAGCGAATCTGATCGCCATACTTGGGCGGCGAGGTGGGCGGATCCGTCGCCATGAAGCCGGCCGCGAAGAGCGCCATGTGCACGTCCGGCGCCCGATACAGTTCGGCCACGTGGGCCGGGTCGCCGACGAACGCGAGCAGGGTCGCGAGCAGGAAGTGCACGCCGAGGAAGGCCAGGGCCAGCGGGAGTTTGTGCAGGCGCCACGCCATGAAGGCGCCGGTCATCACCACCAGCGAGACGTACGCCGGCGGTAACTCCGGGAGCGCGCCCCACCAGCTCTGTCCGGTGTTGAAGACGAAGTACGAGAGCACGAGCGCCGCGGCAGCGGGGTTGAGCACATTCGCGCGCTTCACCTTCACGGCGTGCTTCGCAACGATGCCGAGCACCGCGGCCCCCGCGGCCGTGCGCCACGGTTCATGCGGACTGAGGGTGAGCGCGACCAGCCACCCGGTGAGCATCGCGCCGTCGGGAATGCTCCAGTGTCCGTCGCGCCAGCGAATGAGCGGCAGGTCCACGAGCATCGCGGCCCCGATGGCGGCGAGCAGCGATGGCCCAACGAGCGCCCACCCTGCCTGTTGGGCTGCCGGGACCGTTAGCACGGCGAGCACCGCCGCAAACAAGCCCTTGGGCGAGCGGATCCATCGCTTGGCGTGCGCGAGGTCGAGCCGAGTACTCATCTCACATCGTCCCACGTGGTGGTGCCGAGCCCCGATATGCAGGTTCGGGTGCCCTCGTTATCGATCAGCCAGGCGTCTACGCCCTGCGCTTCGAGCCACGCGGCGGCGTGGGCCGGGCCGAGGACAAAGGCGGCAGTCGCCAACGCGTCGGCGACCACGGCCGTGGGCGCCACGACGCTGACGCTCCGAAAGCCGACGGCTGGCTCGTCGGTACGCGGGTCGAGCAGGTGATGCGCGCCGGATGCACTCACCCGCTCATAGCTTCCACTGGTGCACACCGCGCCCTCGGCGAACTGCGCCACGATGGTGAGTTGGTCGGGATCGAATGGATCGCGGATGCCGACGCGCCACGCCCGGCCTTCGGGATGCGGACCACGACAGCGCACGTCGCCGCCCGCATGCAACGAGCAGGACCAGTCGGGCGGCAACGCGGCCAGGATCAAGTCCACCGCGAAGCCTTTCGCCAGCGCACCGAGATCGAGCGTCAGCGGTTGTGCGAGGCGAATCGTCGCGGCGGCCCGGTCGACATGAACGTCGCGCCAGGACGCGCGCGACGCCGACGGGGGAGCGGCGTCGATGGCGGTGGCCGTTCGCCAGTCGCGGTCGAATCCATGCCGGACCATCGCCCGACCCACGGTGGGATCGAAGGCGCCGTCGCTGGCCTCGGCGACGGCCAACGCGAGGGCCACGAGTTCGAGCAGCAGCGGACTTGCCGGTACCATCTCGCGCGACCGCGCGCACAGGCGCGTGAGCTCGCTGGTCGCCTCGAAGCGTGAGCACGTCCGCTCGACGTCGTGCACCACCGCGAGTGCGTCCCGTGCGTGACTCTGCAGCACCTCTGCGGGCGTGCGTCCGGTGCGATCTGCCACCTGGAGCGCGAAGACCGTGTCCATCGCCGCCTCCGCAACCTCCACGACCGGACCGGCGAACGTCACTTGGCCTTCGAGAGGGCTTCGATGACCGCGTAGTAGAACGCGTTGGCGCTCTGCGTGGCGCCCGACACGTTGTCGACTTCCGGGCTCTGGCGCGTCACGACCTGCGCCTGCAGGTGCGCGACCCACGAGCACGAGTAGCGCGTCAGGCAGCGGCTGATGATGGCCCCGGTGATCTTGCCGCTCTCGATCACGACCGTGGCTTCGATGTCGCCGTGACGCGAGGTGCCCCAGCCAGAGTACGTGCCGTCCTTCCAACCCACCGACTTCACGCTGTCGGCGGCCGGCGCGGCCGGTGCGGGTGCCGTTGGGGTCGGCGCGGCGGGCGCGGGCGGTGCACTCGCCGGCGCGGGGGGCGCTGCGGT
>JBDHVK010000171.1:0-7632 GCA_039809645.1 Gemmatimonas sp. | reverse complement strand
TGTTTGCCGTTGCTGTTTGCTGATGGCGCTAAATGACGTTCTGCTCGAGCAGTGGCGCGTTCTCCGCAATGCGATCAAAACGCAAGCCCGAGAGATCGAGCGAGCGATAGCCACCCGTCGCGATGAGCTCGGCCAGGCCACGCCCGACCGCCGGTGCCTGCTGCAGGCCGTGGCCCGAGAAGCCGCTGGCCGTGTAGGCGTTCGTCCACGGTGTGAGCCGACCCACGAGGCCGTTGTGGTCGAAGTCGTTCATTTCGTAGTAACCGGCCCAGCTGCTGGTGACCTTCACGCGATCGAAGGCCGGTACGCGATGCGCGAGGATGGGCCAGATGTGCTCGTCGAAGAGCCCGTGGTCCACCGTGTCGAGCGACGCATCGTTCGGATCACCGTCGCGCGGCGGTGAGCCGCAGAGAAACTGGCCGCGCGCCTTCTCCGGGCGGAACCACACGCCGCTCGGATCGATGAGCAGCGGGGCGTCGCTGATGTCGACATCGGCCTCGCAGGCGAACACGTCGCGCTTGCGCGCGTAGACCGGCAGCGCGATGTCCAACTCGGCGGCGATGAACCGCGACCAGGCACCGGCGGCGATGACCACGGCATCGGCACCCAACGTCGTGCCATTGGCGAGACGCACCTCGCGCACACGATCGCCCTCCGTCACGAAACCCGTCGCGTTGGCCTCCACGAAGGTGGCACCCGCGGCGAGTGCGGCCTTACGGAAGGCCTGCATGGCCGCGTAGCCATCGAACCATCCCTCACCGCTCATGGCTGTGGAGAGCCCCAGTGAACCGAGGATGATGTCGTCGGTGTGGAGCCACTTGTAGCGGGCACCGAGCGCGCTGGCGGTGAGGAGGGCGGTATGCACCTGGTGGCTCGCCTGCAGCGCGTGCTGCTCGCGCAACAGCGCCGCGCCCGCCTCCGTCGCGGCGAGGTAGCAGTACCCCGGCTCGACGAGGCCAATGTCCGGCGTCTCATCATCAACGGCCAACTGGAGTCCAATGGACCGGTAGAAGGCGAGGCTCTCCTGGGAGATGCGAATGTTGACCGACGTCGAGAACTGCTGCCGGATGGCGCAGGCGGAGCGGGCGCTCGAGGCGAGGCTGTAGCTGGCGTCGCGTTCCACCACGGTGACGGTCGCACGATGCTCGCGCGCGAGAAACCAGGCGGTGGCGGCGCCCATGACGCCACCACCGATGATGACAACCTGCATATCCGAAAGGGGAGGGGAGAGGCGGGCACACCGGCCGTGCCTCCGCACGACGAGCGCGGACGGGATCCGATGCGTAGACTCCTGAACATGATCCCGCAGCTCTCCGCCGAACAGGTCCACGCCGCACTGGATTGGGCCCCCCTCGCCGAGGTGCTCGCCGCGGCCTTCGCGGCGCCGCCCGTCGCGCCGACACGCCATGCGCACGTCATGGCCGCTCAGGATCATCTGCTCCTGATGCCGGCATGGAGCGCCAATCGCATCGGCATCAAGCTGGTCACGGTGCTCCCCGATGCGCCGCGTCACGGCGGACGCACGGTGGAGGCGACGTACCTGCTGCTGGATCGGTCGACGGGCGCGCCGGTCGCCCTGCTCGACGGCGAGGCGCTCACGCTGCGGCGCACGGCGGCCACCTCCGCACTCGCGGCGCGACAGCTCGCGCGCGAGGACGCGCGCACGCTGCTGGTGGTGGGAACCGGACGGTTGGCGCCGTGGATGGTGCGCGCGCATGTGGCGCTTCGCCCCGCGCTGCGTCGCGTGCTCGTGTGGGGGCGCGATATCACCCGCGCCCAACAGTGCGTCGCCGAGCTCGCCGAGCAGGGGATCGATGCCGAAGCGGTGCGCGACCTGTCCACGGCGGTGCCGACCGCCGATATCGTCTGCTGTGCCACCACGTCGCGCGAGCCGCTCGTGCGCGGGGAATGGCTCTCCGAAGGCGCGCATCTCGATCTGGTGGGCGCCTATACGCCCACGATGCGGGAGGTGGACGACATGGCCGTGGCACGCTCGCGCATCGTGGTGGACACGTTCGACGGCGCGCTGACCGAAGCGGGCGACCTGCTGCAGCCGCTCGAGACGCATGTGATCACGCGCGCGGATATTCTCGCCGATCTGGCTGGGGTGCTGCGCCACGGAGTGGCCATTCGTCGCTCGCCGCGCGACATCACCCTGTTCAAGTCGGTCGGCCACGCCCTCGAGGATCTCGCGGCGGCGTCACTTGCGGTTTCGCATTCACTGGTGGGGTGAGAATGATGCGCACGTCAATCGGCTTCGTGGGGGCCGTCACTCTGTTCTGCTCGGCCACGGCGGCGGCCACGGCCGCGGCGCAGAGCCGGATTGACACCGTGGACGTGCTGATCGAGCACGGCACCGTATATGACGGACTCGGCGGCGCCGCGCGTCGCGTGTCGGTGGGACTGCGCGGCGACCGCATCGCATTCGTCGGCGCTGTGCCACGCGGCGCGGTGGTGAAGCAGCGCATCGACGCGACCGGACTCATCGTGAGTCCGGGGTTCATCGACCCGCACACGCACATCTACGAAGGGTTACCTCGCATCAGTGAAGAGCGCCGCAAGAACGCCGCGTATCTGTTGCAGGGGGTCACCACGGTCACGATCGGCCCGGATGGCCGCGGTCCTTGGGATGTGGCGCGGGTACTCACCGAGGGGGAGAAGCTGGGACTGGGCACCAACGCCTATGCGACGGTGGGTTTCGGGACGGTCCGCACGACCGTCATGAAGCAAAGCTCGGCGCCGGCATCGCCGGCGCAGATCGATTCCATGCGCGCGCTCATCACCAAGGCGATGCGCGAAGGGGCCTATGGAGTGGGTTCCGGGTTGTTCTACGATCCGCAGTCGTTCGCCACCACCGATGAGGTGATCAAGGTCGTGAGCGCCGCCAAGCCCTTTGGTGGAGTCTACGACACGCATCAGCGCGACGAGAGCAGCTACACGGTGGGCCTGCTCAACTCCGTCCGCGAAACCATCCGCATTGGTTGCGAATCGGGGCTCACGGCCAACGTGGGGCATATCAAGACACTCGGCGTGGACGTCTGGGGCAAGGCCGACAGTGTACTCGCCATCATGGACTCGGCGCGCGCCACCGGCTGCACGGTGACCGGCGATCAGTATCCGTGGACGGCAAGCGGGACGGGGCTGAGCGCCGCGTTGATGCCGCGCTGGGTGCAGGCCGGCGGGCGCGACAGCATGATGCTGCGCCTCGCCGACCCGGCGCTCAAGGCGAAGACGCTCGAGGAGATGCGCGACAACCTCCGCCGCCGCGGTGGCGACAGCACGCTGCTGCTCGTCGGCGGCCGCACCTATGTCGGTCAGACGCTTAAACAGGTGGCGACCGCTCGCAACGCGCCCCCCGCCGAGACTGCGCTGCAGCTCATCATCGACGGGCAGGACGTGAGCGTTGCCAGCTTCAACATGAACGAACGCGACATCGAGACGTTCATGAAGAACCCGTGGATCATGACGAGCTCGGACGGTTCCGGTGGACATCCGCGCATGTACGGCACGTACCCGCGCAAGATCCGCAACTACGTGCTCGACAAGCCGGTCATCACGATGCAGCGCATGATCCGGTCGTCCAGCGCGCAGGTCGCCGAGACCTACGGCATCGCCGATCGTGGGGTGCTGCGGGCCGGCGCGTTCGCCGACGTGATCGTGTTCGATCCCAAGACCATCCGCGCGGTGGCGACCTATGTGGAGCCAACCAAGCTCTCCGAGGGGATGGTGCACGTTTTCGTCAACGGCGCGGCTGCCGTGAAGGATCGCCAGTTGACCGGGACGCTGGCCGGTCGATCGCTGCGTCGGCGGTGAGCAACGACTCGGCCCACAACGCCGTACCATTCGAACGTCGATGGTGTCAATTGCTTACGACTCGTCCCATCGACCAAACCAAATGACGCGTGCCGCTGTCGAACGCAGGCCTGACGCTTTCTTGCCTCTCCCCAGCCTGCCCCGACCATGCGTCGTGTTGTCGCGTTGCTGCTCGCTCTGCCGTGTGTAGTCCGTGCCCAGAATGCCGCCCCGGCCGAGCGCGGATCACCGCGCTCCCGGAACGTGATGCCCGCCCCCGCGCGTGGCGTGGCGACGCGGGCCATCAAGCCGCCGGTGCTCGACGGGAAGGACGACGACGCGGCGTGGCTTGCGGCACCCGTCATTGATCAGTTTCTCGAGTACGAACCGAATCAGGGAGCGGAGCCGCGCTTCAAGACCGAACTGCGCGTGCTGTACGACGACCGGTACCTGTACGTCCTGGGCCGCATGCGCGATCCCGCGCCGGACAGCATCATCTCGCTGCTGTCGCGGCGCGACGTGCGGACGGAGAGCGAGCAGCTCAAGCTGATCATCGACTCCTACCACGATCGTCGCACGGCGTTTCAGTTCATCGTGAATCCGGCGGGCGTCAAGCGCGACTTCTACGTCTACAACGACAACGTGGAGGACGTCACCTGGGACGCCGTGTGGGACGTTGCCACGGCCGTGGATTCGCTCGGGTGGGTGGCGGAATTCCGGATCCCGTTCAGTCAGATGCGCTTTGCCCCCGGCGACGAGAAGACCTTCGGGTTCATGGCCGTGCGCGACGTGGCCCGCACGCGGCAGCGGATCAGCTGGCCGCTGCTCCGACGGGACGTGCAGGGCTATGTCTCGCAGGGCGGGGATCTCGAGGGGATCGGCAAGCTGCCCCAGCCACGCCGAGTGGAGGTCACGCCGTATGTCGTGGAGAAGAACGCGACGCGCGTCAGCAACAACCGGTATACGCAGCCGTTCTCGCAGTCGGCCGGTGCGGATGTAAAGGTGGGGCTGGGCTCCAACCTGACGGTGGACGCCACGATCAATCCCGACTTCGGGCAGGTCGAGGCCGATCCGAGCGTGCTCAATCTCTCCGCCTTCGAGCAGTTCTTCGAGGAGCGTCGTCCGTTCTTCCTCGAGGGCGCGGGCATCTTCCAGTTCCGTACAGCATGCAACGACATCGACACCGGCTGCACGGGGCTGTTCTACTCGCGTCGCATCGGGCGCGCGCCCCAGTTGCTCGGCCGCTACGGCAACAGCGAAAGCCCGACGGCGTCGCGCATCGTGGGCGCCGGCAAGCTGAGCGGCCGCCTCGCGAGCGGGCTGTCGGTGGGCGCCTTGGCTGCCGTCACACAGGATGAACGCGGCTCGCAGGGGAGAACGATCGAGCCCCAGACGGGCTATGGCGTGGTGCGCCTGCAGCAGGATCTCCGCAACGGGCAGAGCGGCATCGGGGTGATGCTCACCGGTGTGGATCGCCAGATGGACGAGTGGACCCGTGATGCCCTGCGCAGCAGCGCGTACACGGGTGGCGTCGACCTGCGGCATCGCTTCTCACAGAACCGCTTTGAGTTGGCCGCGTCGTTCTCGGGCAGCTATGTCAGTGGTTCGCCGGAGGCCATGGCGGCGACGCAGCGCAACAGCGTGCACCAGTACGATCGTCCGGACGATCGTCTGGCGTTCGATCCCACACGCACGAGCCTGATCGGCGATGCGGAACGCGTGTCGCTCAGCAAGTTCGGGGGCGGCATCACGCGCTTTCAGTCGGTGCTGCAGCGATTCTCGCCGGGCTTCGAGAGCAATGACCTTGGCTTTCTCACCCGCGCCGACCAGATGATGTTCCGCAACTGGTTTTCGCTGCAGTTCAACAAGCCTACCGCGTACTATCGGCGCGTGCAGGCCAACTTCAACACGAACAATCTCTGGAGTGCGGCCGGGCTCGCGACGGGGCAGGGGCTCAACACGAACTGGCACGTCGAGCTGCCCAACACCATGTGGCTGCACGCGGGGATCAACGTCAACGCGCTGACGGCGACCTTCAATGACCGCGAAGCGCGGGGCGGCCCGGCGGTGCGCAATGCCCGCAATCTGAACGGCTGGCTGGGCTGGGAAGGTGATCGCCGCACGTGGTACACGCCCACCCTCAGCGTGGGCGGTTTCCGCGGTGACGAGGGGCACTCGAGCAACACCTGGATCGAGCCGGGCTTCCAGTTCCGGGCCACCTCGCGCTTCTCGGCGTCGATCGCCGGCCATTTCGAGCACAATATCGACGATGCCCAGTGGCATTCGAACGTCACCACGACCGGCGTCACCCACTACACCTTCGCGCATCTCGATCAGACCACGCTGAGCAGCAACGTTCGCGTCAACTACACCATGACGCCATCACTCTCGCTGCAGGTCTACGCACAGCCGTTCATCAGCACGGGCACGTATGGCAACTGGCGCGAACTCGCCGATCCGCGCGCCGAACGGTATGCCGACCGCTATCAGCCGTACGCCGGCAACCCGGGCGGGTTCAACCTGCGCGAATTCCGTTCCAATACCGTCGTCCGCTGGGAATATCGCCCGGGATCCACGCTCTTCTTCGTCTGGCAGCAGGGGCGCAGCCTTTACGATCCCACGGCGGCGACGTTCGATTTCTCGCGTGACTTCAATCGCGTGTTCGACCTGCACCCCATGAACACGCTGCTGGTCAAGGCGTCCTTCTGGCTCAATCCGTAGGCGCGATCAGTAGGCGTAGCCGAAGATGATGTTCATCTCATCGGTCGAGAGCAGCCCGAAGCCAACCGGGATGTCGCGCACGTTGTTGTAGGTCACGACCGAGACGAGCGCGTCTCCCGGCTCGAGCACCAGCGGTGTGGCGAAGTTGGTGAACGCGGGATGCTCCCAGTCGGTGTTCACGTACACACTCGTTTCGGTGCCGTTCGCGCGGCGCACCAGAATCTCGAAACGCTCGCCCAGGGCATGCATGTGGGAGGTGAGCCCCAGCACGGTGGTGCGCACCGACATCGGGAACGCCGTGCGAATGGTGGTGCGCGTCCGGGCCGGGAGCGTGAAGCCGGTGTTGGCGAGGTTGAGCGAGCGCGCCACCTTCTGCACCTGCGCCAGCGGCGTCGTATACAGGTTGGCCATCGCCTGTCCGGGCAGCGGCGCGGGTGAGCGGTTGACGTAGTGCACATTGAAGTCGAGTGCCGCGTTGGCCGGCAGCTTGAGCGCGACACCGCTGGGGAAGCTGTAGTCGAAGTCCTGCGTCATGGCACCGGCGAAGTACACGTGGCACGCCATGGGGAGCATGTTCACGAGATTCATCGTGCCGTCCATGTTTCGGATGTCCCGCACGACATCCGGCACCGGCCGCGTATTGCAGGGGAACGCGCTCTTCGACTCGTCGAACGTGTACAGGAGCAGATGATGGCTGCCGGCCCGCATCCGTGACTGGATGCGCGTCACGTACAGGTCACTCGCGTTGCCCAGTCGACGATAGAGGAAGAGTTCGCGCTCCATCGTGGGCGACACCGCAAAACTGTCGACCGTCAGCTGAATCCCCGCGCCCGCCGCCGGCGCAGCGAGGGGTGTGAAGGTCGCGGTCTGCATACGCGAGTCGAGCAGCACCGTGGTGTCCACGACATTTCCCGTACGCGGGGCGCCCGCTTCGATCCACCGGCGGACGTACTCGAGCTGACCACTCGAAAGGCCGGCGGTTGTCCCCATCGGCATCAGGTTGCCATAGTCGCGGCTATGATGCCCCGGAATCCACGCCAGCTTGTGGTACAGCAACGAACTGTCGGCGCGGTACGGCTTCACGCGCTGCACGCCATCCGCCTTGGCGATGGACTGCAC
>JBDHVK010000170.1:0-7659 GCA_039809645.1 Gemmatimonas sp. | reverse complement strand
CCCGATGGCGCGATCGTTGCGCTCAGATGCACCGACCCCAACCAGGAGAACGGGCATGGACATTGTGACGTGGCTCATCGTGGGACTCGTGGCCGGCGTACTCGCCTCCCTCGTGGTGGGCGGCGTCGGCCTGGTAGGCGACATCATCTGTGGCATCGTCGGCGCGTTCGTTGGCGGATGGATCTTCCGACAGCTCGGCGTCGGGAGCCCGTTTGCCGGGCTGGCGGGGGTGATCTTTACGGCGTTTATCGGGGCGATCGTGGTGCTGTTCTTACTGCATCTGATCGCGGGGAGACGGCGGACGGTGGTGTAGGGCTCACAACCAACCCCTCAGGAATCGAGGGGGGGAGGCTATGAAGGGGGAAGTAGTCGAGGACTGCATCTCGAGCACTTCCCCCTCCACGACCTTCCCACTCGACACCTAAGGGGTTTCCCTCATCCCACACGGATCCGTCACCGGCAGTACGTCAGCCACCCATGCCGATCCTCGATCGTCCCCTTCGCGATCCCCAGGTACTCGGTCTGCAGCTGCTTGGTGATCGGCCCCACGCGGCCGGCGCCGATGGTGATCTTGTCGATGCTGCGCACCGGCGTGAGCTCGGCGGCGGTGCCGGTGAAGAACACCTCGTCGGCCATGTAGAGCATCTCGCGCGGGATGTGCATTTCCTTCACCGGGATGCCGGCGTCGGCGGCGAGCTGCATGATGGTGTTGCGCGTGATGCCGCCCAGGATGCTGCCGTCGAGCGGGGTCGTGATGATGGTGCCCTTCGACACCATGAACACGTTCTGCCCCGAGCCCTCGCTCACCACGCCGCTCGGCGAGAGCGCGATGCCTTCGGCGTAACCGTTGGCCAGCGCTTCCATCTTGATGAGCTGACCGCTCAGGTAGTTGCCGGCGATCTTCGCCATCGCCGGAATCGTGTTCGGCTCCACGCGGTGCCAGCTGGAAATGCAGGCGTCCACGCCGGCGTCGAGCGCTTCGTCACCGAGGTACGCGCCCCACGGCCAGCAGGGGAGATACGTCTCGATCGGGGCGCCGATCGGCACCATGCCGGCGGTGCCGTAGCCGCGTACCACCATCGGGCGGATGTAGCAGGCGTCGAGGCCATTGCGCGCCACCAGTTCGCGCGTGGCCTCCACCAGCTGATCCATCGTCCACGTGGGCTCCATCCGGTAGATCTTGCACGAATGGAACAGCCGCTCGAGATGCTCGCGCAGGCGGAAGACCGCCGGCCCCTTGGGCGTGCTGTAGGCGCGGATCCCCTCGAACGCCGAGGATCCGAACTGCACGGAATGCGACAGCACGTGGATCGTGGCGTCGGCCCATGGGATGAACTGGCCATCGCGCCAGATCCACTGCGTCTCGGTAATGCGGCTCATGTGCGTCTATCGGAAAAGGGGCCGCTGCTCGCGAATCAGAGCAGCGTTTTCATCGCGCCGCCGTCCACCAGGACAGCCTGGCCGGTAACAAACCCGGCGCGCGCCGAACAGAGGAAAGCTATCACGGCCGCGAGCTCATCGGGGCGTCCGAGGCGATTGACCGCCGCCTCGGCGGCCCACCCGGCAAAGATCGATTCGCGACTCGCCCCACTGCGGGACGCGTTCGCACTCGCCAGGCCGTCGAGCCGCTCGGTGGCGGTGAACCCCGGCAGCACCGTGTTCACGGTGACACCATCCTTGCCCACCTCATCAGCCAGCGTGCGCAGATAGCCGGTCACCGCCGCGCGCAGGCTGTTGCTGAGAATGAGGTTGCCCTGCGGCTTGCGCACCGCGATGGAGGTGATCGCCACGACCCGTCCCCATCCGCGCTCGCGCATGCCGGGCACGAAGGCGCCGGTGAGCTCCACCACGCTGCGCAGCAGCAGTTCACTGGCTTTCGTCCAGTCGTCCCAGCTCTGCGTCATCGGCGGGCCCGGCGGCGGGCCACCGGTGTTGCACACGAGAATATCCGCGCGGCCGTACTCCTCCATCACGCGCGCCACCAGCACCTCGATACCAGCCTGCGTCGCGATATCGGCGGCCACCGCGGTGACGCGCGCGCCGAGCGCTTCGAGTTTCGCGCGCGCCGCATCGATCGCGGCCGCATCACGCGAACAGATCACGAGGTCGCACCCTTCCTTCGCGAACTCCTCGGCGGTGGCGTACGCGATGCCCTTGCTCGCGCCGCACACCACCGCCACCTTGCCCTGCAGTCCGAGATCCATGCGTACCTCAGCGGCTCCCGGTCATCGGAATGCCGGTGCGCAGATACGCATCGGTCTTCTCGATCCAGTCCTGCCGCGGTGGATTGAAGATGTCGACGTCGAGTGTATCCTCGAGCGCTTCGGCGCGATGGCGCACGCCGCTCGGGATCACCAGCACTTCGCCCGCGCGCACATCGACGAACGTGTCGCCCGGGTTGTCGGCGTGCTCACCGATCCAGAAGCGCAGCGCGCCACTGATGATGTAGGTGAGCTGCTCGTTGATGTGATCATGCGCGGGCACGAGGGCGCCCTGCTTGAGATACACATGCGCGAGCATCTGCTTCTCGGTGTAGATGAGGCGACGGCCGATGAGCGGCGTCATCTCCTCGATGTCGAGCGATTCCCAGGCGATGTGGCGAACGTCGGACATGTGCGGCTCAGGTGGGAGTATGGACGAGGGCAACGCTGGAGAGGCTACGGCCGAGAGCGCGGGGAGCGTTGACGCCGCGAGCGCGGCCTTCGCGGCGGCCGCCTTGGCGTTCTCCTTCTTGAGCTCCCACAGCTGCCAGATGCAGAACAGCATCCCCGCGCCAAAGGGCAGCAGGGCGTCGAAGAGGAACATCGGGTGGAGGAACTTCTCCATCGCACGTCACGCGCCGCGACGGCGCGCGCTCAGCCCTCGGCGACGTAGACCGACTGCTGCGCGTACTGCGGCGCCGTCACCTCGGTGAGCAGCGCCTTCGCCAGCAGCGTCCGCGAAATCTTGCTCCCCACCCCGATGTTCTGTGCCGGGCCGATCTTCACCACGCCGTTCCCCGCACCCTCGGTGAACTTGGGCGGCTTGACCAGCGTCCACCCGTCGAGTTTCGAGGCGCGCACGATCCGCTCCTGCTCCTCGCGGTCTTCGAGCATGCCGTCGTGCGCCGAGCGCTTGGTGAAGATGTTCATGAGCTTTGCGCCCATGCCCACATTGCCCGGCAGCTCGCCGGTCATCGCGTCGGTCACCACGATGAGGCGCGACTGGCCGAGCGCGCGCATGGCGGCCACGATGACCTTGGTCGCCGCCGCGCAATACGGCACCCGGGCGTCCGCTTTGTGCCCGAAGAGCACCAGCGCCACATCGGTCCCGCGCAGCACTTCGCGCACCGCCGCCGGATCCGACAGGGAGCCCACGACCACGGTGGCCGAAGCGGGCACCTTCTCGGACGGCTTGGCGCGGTAGTGCAGGCGCATGGACAGCCCCGCCGCGTCGGCCTGTTCAATGAAGACGTGGCCGAGCCGCGAGGAGGCGCCGAAAACGGAAACGATCATGTGACGGGGTGGACGACAGAAGGGTTGGACGTCACGATACAGGACGCCATTCCCCAAAATTGCACCCCCTCCCCACCCGACGCCATGACGAGCGCCCCCCGCCGCGTCCCCAGCGACATCGAGATTGCCCAGCAGGCCACCATGCGCCCCATCACCGCCGTGGCGGCCGATCTGGGTCTGGGACCGGATGACATCGACCAGTACGGCCGATACAAGGCCAAGCTCCCGCTCTCCCTGGCGTCGGCGCCGCCCAAGGGGCGGCTGGTCCTGGTGACCGCCATCAACCCCACTCCGGCAGGTGAAGGAAAAAGCACGGTGAGCGTGGGGCTGTCCCAGGCGTTCCGTCGCCTGGGGAAGAACGCCATCCTCTGCATGCGCGAGCCGAGCCTGGGTCCCGTGTTTGGTGTGAAGGGGGGCGCGGCCGGCGGTGGCTACTCGCAGGTGCTGCCGATGGACGACATCAACCTGCATTTCACCGGCGACTTCCACGCCATCTCGAGCGTGCACAGCCTGCTGTCGGCAATGCTCGACAACCAGTTCTATCACGGCAACGCGCTGGGCCTCAACCCCAAAGCCATCACCTGGCCACGCACGATCGACATGAACGATCGCGCGCTCCGCTCGGCCATCATCGGGGTGGGCGCCGGCAACGGCACGATGCGTGAAGAGCGCTGGGTCATCATCCCGGCCTCCGAAGTGATGGCGATTCTCGCCCTCGCCACCGGCCCGGAAGATCTCGAGCAGCGCCTCGGCAACATCATCGTGGGCACCACCAGCGGCACCAAACAGCCGGTGCGCGCGCGCGAGCTGGGTGCCACCGGCGCCATGACGCTGCTGCTCAAGGATGCGCTGCGCCCCAATCTCGTGCAGACGCTCGAAGGCGGGCCGGCCATTCTGCACTGCGGCCCGTTCGGCAACATCGCCCACGGCTGCAACTCGCTCGTGGCCACGCGCGCCGGGCTCGCGCTCGGCGATATCGTGGTGACGGAAGCCGGCTTCGGCAGCGACCTGGGCGCCGAGAAGTTCTTCGACATCAAGTGCCGCTTTGGCGGGCTCAATCCCGAGGCGGCGGTGCTCGTGGCGACCGTGCGTTCACTCAAGATGCAGGGCGGTGTGCCCAAGAACGCGCTCGACACCGAGAACCTCGGCGCACTCGAGAAGGGGCTGCCGCATCTCGCCCATCACGTGAACAACGTGCGGCAGTTCGGGGTGCCGGTGGTCGTGGCGATCAATCGCCGCCTCACCGATACCGAAGCCGAAGTGCAGATGGTGCACGACTACGCGGCCAGGCTTGGCGTGGCGGTGTCGATGTGCAACGTGTGGGCCGAAGGTGGCGCCGGTGGCGAGCATCTCGCGCGCGAGGTGCTGCAGCTGCTCGACGGCAAGACCGCGAACTTCGCGCCGCTCTACGACTCGCAGAAGCCCATTCGCGAGAAGGTCGCGACCATCGCCGCCAAGGTCTACGGCGCCGACGGCGTGGACTTCAGCCCGAGCGCGGAGAAGAGCATCGACTGGCTGGAGAGCATCGGCATGCACGAGACGCCGGTGTGCATGGCCAAGACGCAGTATTCGCTCACCGACGACGCCACGCGCCTCGGTGTCCCCACCGGTTTCCGCATCACCGTGAACGAGGTGTACGGCAGTGCGGGCGCCGGCTTCGTGGTGGCCAAGTGCGGCGACATCATGACGATGCCCGGGCTCTCGAAGAAGCCCGCCGCCGAAGGGATGCGCCTCCGCGCCGACGGAACGATCGAAGGGTTGAGCTAAGCCGCGGCGCGCTTCATGACGCCGCCGATGAAGCTGTAGAGCTCCGTCCACGCCCGCTTCACCTCAGGCGTCCACGCATCACCCAGGCCCTGCTCGAGCGCCCAGAGCAGGGCCGCGCCGACGGTCTCGTACTGCGGAATCGTCACCCCGTACTCCACGTGACGACGCGAGAGTTCCTGCAGGTCTTCGATGATCTGCGGCGGATAGTCGAGCATCTGCACGAGCGTATCCACCGTTTGCAGGAACTTCTCGTACTGCACGTGCATCGGCTTGCCGTCGAAGAGCGCGCGCGCCGTGGGGTCGATGGCGAACAGATGCTCGTAAAAGAGCTCGGCCGCCTTGAGGCGCATGGGCACCAACGTCATCCACGTATTGCGGATGATCCGTTCGGCTTCAGGATTCATGGGCGAAGTTCTTCGAGGTGAGCAGCGCCGCGCGTGAGATCCTGAATGATGGATCGCAGATGCGGGATTTCATCGCGCGGCACCCGCACGACGAAAGATGCGCCCGCCGCAAACTCCTGCGCGAGTACCTCCGCCGGCACGGTGGGTAACAGCTGCAGGACGGCCCCCACCTGCGCGTAGCTCACCTCGAACTTCATGTCGGCGGTGTCGACGCGCTCCGCCGTGGGCAGCGACGCCAGCGCCTCCTGCACCGCGCCGCCGTAGGCCTTCACCAGGCCGCCGGTGCCCAACTTGATGCCGCCGTACCAGCGCGTCACCACCGCGGCGATTTCGCCGATCCCACTGTGGGCGAGCACCGTGAGCATCGGGCGACCCGCGGTCCCATGCGGCTCGCCATCGTCGCTCATGCCGATGCGATCGGTGCTCCCCGGCGCCCCCACCACGTACGCCCAGCAGTTGTGCGTGGCGTCGGGGTACGTGGCCTGCATTTCCTTCACGAACCCCTGCGCCTCCTCGGTGGTGCGCACGCGTTCGATCGTGCAGCGAAACCGACTGCGATCGATGACCTGCTCCACCTCGTGCCGACCGGCCGGCACCGGATAGCGTGCGCTCACCGCGACGGGCTACTGCTTGTACGGGCTGTCGCTTCGCGGACCGTTGCCGGGGCGCGGCCCGCCCGCGGGCTTCCCGCGGCGCCGATTGCGATTGGCGTTGGACGCTCCACCCGCCGCCGGCCTGGGCGACGCCTCCTTCCGGGCCCGACGCGCCGCTTCCGACTCCTGCGCGGCCGCCCGACGCGCTGCCTTCTCGGCGGCGCGGGCGCGGTCTTCCGCCTTCTTCTTGCGAATCTCGGCGATGCGCTCGGCGAGCGGTACTTCGAGCTTCGCCTGCGGCTTCGCGTGGTAGTCGAAGTCGGGGACCGTCACGCGCGGCAGCGTCTTCTTGAGGGCGCGCTCGATGAGCTTGAGCTCCCCTTCTTCATCCGGGCTCACGAACGTGAACGCTTCGCCCGTCGCCTCGGCGCGCGCCGTGCGCCCCACGCGATGGATGTAGTCTTCGGCCGCGACCGGCACGTCGAAGTTCACCACATGGCCGAGCGCTTCGACATCGATGCCGCGGGCAGCGATATCGGTGGCGACGAGCACCTGGTACGTGCCGTCCTTGAAGCCGGCGAGCGCCTGCGTGCGCTGACTCTGCGAGCGATTGCCGTGAATGCGTTCGGCCTTGATGCCGGCGGTCACGAGCTGGCTCGCAAGACGGTTCGCGCGATGCTTGGTGCGCGTGAACACGAGCGCCTGCGGCATGTCGCCGCGCTTGAGCAGTGCCACGAGCAGCGCGCTCTTGAGATCGGCCGCCACCGGATACACCGCCTGCGTGATGCCCTTTGCCGGCGCCGCCTGACGCTGGAGGTTGAGCGTCACCGGCTTGTGCAGCATCTCCTGCGCCAGCGACGCGATGGGCGCCGGCATGGTGGCGCTGAAGAACAGCGTCTGCCGCTTCTTCGTGGGCAGATGGCGCAGCACCTTCTTGATGTCGGGCAGGAAGCCCATGTCGAGCATGCGATCGGCTTCGTCGAGCACCAGATACTCGAGATGATCGAGCTTGCCGTACGGCGCGCGGAAGTGATCGAGCAGGCGCCCCGGCGTGGCGATCAGCACATCCACACCGGTGCGGAACGCGTGCTCCTGCGGGCCCATTCCCACGCCACCGAACACCGCCGCGCCGCTCAGCGGCGTGTGCGTGGCGATGTCGTTGAAGCTTTCGAGAATCTGCGCCGCGAGTTCACGCGTGGGCGTCAGCACCAGCGCGCGCGTCTTGCCGCGCGGCTTCTCCATGATCTGGTGCAGAATCGGCAGCAGGAACGCGTACGTCTTGCCGCTGCCGGTCATGGCGCAGGCCAGTACGTCCTTCCCTTCGAGCGCCGGCGGAATGGCCTCTCCCTGAATCGGCGTGGGACGGGCAAAGCCCAGGTCCTTGAGGCCGTGGAGGAGGCT
>JBDHVK010000169.1:0-7745 GCA_039809645.1 Gemmatimonas sp. | reverse complement strand
ACGCGATCGTGCGGCGGCTGCGGGGCATTGATCCACTCGCCATGCCGGCGGCACTCGTGGCGAATCATGCACCGTTTTGCTGGGGCGCATCAGTTGAGGCCGCGGTCAACTACGCCAGCTATCTCGAGGAGGTGGCGACCATGGCGCATCACACGCTGACGCTGGCGCCGCGCGCCGCAGGGACCGGCCAGCAGCTGCTGGACAAGCATTACCTTCGCAAGCACGGCCGCGCGGCCTACTACGGCCAGCCGAAGTAGCCGTGGGTCGTTGGCTGCTCCTGGTCGCGCTGTTGGCGGCGTGTCGTCCGGCGCCTCGTGCCGCAGCTGAGCCGGCGGACACGTATCTGTTTTCGTACTTCACCCGCAACGGTGAAGACGGGCTGCATCTCGCGATGAGTGCCAATGGCACCACGTGGGAGTCGCTCAACGGCGGCGCGTCGGTGCTCACACCCACAGTGAAGGGGAAGGGGCGCGACTGGCAGCAGTGGGACACCGAGGCCGCGCTCATGCGCGACCCGAGTATCGTGCGCGGCCCCGACGGGATGTTCCACATGGTGTGGACCATCGCCTGGAATGATCGCGGCATTGGTGTGGCGCACTCACGCGATCTCGTCCACTGGAGCGCGCAGGAGCGCGTGGGGGTGATGGATCACGAGCCTATGGCGCTCAACGCGTGGGCGCCGGATCTGTTCTACGACGCCGAGCGCCGGCAGTTCGTGATTGTCTGGGCCACTGCGATTCCGGGGCGCTTCCCCGCCACCGACTCGATGGCGCAGCGCACCAACCGTGGGCGCGCGGATCATCGGCTGTACTACGTCACAACGCGCGACTTCCGGTCGTACTCCAAAGCGGCGCTGCTCTACGACGGCGGCTTCACGTCCATCGATGGCACGATCGCGCGCGTCGGACCGGGGCGCTACGCGCTCGTCATGAGCGACGAGACGTTCTATCCGGAGCGACGCAATCTGCGCGTGGCGTTTGCCGCGCGCGCCACGGGTCCCTATGGTCCCGCCGCGCCGTCGTTCTCGGCGCTGCACACCGAGGGGCCGTCGACGCTGTTCCGTGATGGCTGGTGGTATGTGTACTTCGACGAGTATACGCGCGGGCGCTATGGGGCGGTGCGGACGCACGCCTTCGCGCACTTCGAGTCGTGGGCGGATTCGCTCAAGGCGCCGCGCGGGATGCGGCATGGCTCGGCGTTTCTGGCGCCGCGCTCCGTGGTTGACGTGCTTCGTCGGATGGGGCGCTGAACTGATCACGCAGAGAAAAGGTGAAAAGGAGAAGAGGAGGTGTCTGCTCAGCGCGCGGATGGCGCTAAGAATTTCTCCTTTTCCCCTCTTCTCTGTGTGATCAGTTCAACCCACTTCAGTCAGTCGCCGGTGCCCGCCGGAGCTGATAGACAAAGTCGCAATGCGACGCCCCGCTCATGATGGTTTGGGTGCGGGTGAACTCGACATCGGGGTTGAACCCCGCCATCAGCGCGCCGTCGCGCTGGCAGGAGAACACGGCGCCGAGCTCGGGCACGCCGAGCGCGCGGTACATCTCGGCGTAGCGGCAGCGGGTCACGTTGAAGGCGAAGCGCTCCAGCGTCTGCTCCGCCACATCAATCGTGAGCGCCTCGTCGGCGGTCCAGCGGTCGAGGGTGCCGGCAAAGTGCGCGAGCGAGCAACCACCGGCGAAGTCCGCCAACTGCGCGCCCTGCGCTTCGGCCAGATCGCGAATCACCTCGCGCGCGATCGCGTGCACCCGCTCGGCGCCGAATTCGCGGCTCATCGCAGCGAGCATGGGTGCGAGGACGCGCGCCTCGATGAGGCGGCGCTTGAGGACGCCAACGGCGTTCAGCTCGGCGTCGGTGGGGAGTTCGCTCACGATGCCTGCCCTCGCACGCGTGCGGCGACTGCGCGCAGTGTGGGCAGTACCTCACCAAGCACAGCGGGCGAGGCACCGGGCGTACCAAGCGCGAAGTATACGTCGCGATAGCGCGGGTACAGCTCGGCGTAGGCCGCCGCGGCCGATCGGTCGGGCGAAACGACACGGTACTTCGGGCACAGCGCCGCCTGCGCCGCTTCGATCGTCGCAAACTCCCCGCAGGCGAGGAACGCGAAGATCGCCGAGCCGAGGCTCGTGATGGGCGTCTCCGGTACGAGCACCGGCACGCCCAGGATGTTCGCGTAGACCTGGTTGAGCACGGCGTTCTTCTGCGGAATGCCGCCGCCGTGAATGACGCGCCGCACCGGCACGCCGTGTTCGGCCATGCGATCCAGAATGATGCGCGTGTGGAAGGCGGTGCCTTCGATGGCGGCGAAGAGCTCGTCTTCGGCGGTGTGGTGCAGGCTCCAGCCGAGGGTGACGCCGCCCAGGTTGGGGTTTACGAGCACGGTGCGGTCGCCGTTGTCCCAGCTGAGGCGCATCAAGCCAGTCTGCCCGCCGCGATGGTTCGCGATGCCGTCGGTGAGCTCGGCGACGGAGCGGCCAGCGCGGCGTGCGATGGCGTCGAAGATGTCACCCACGGCACTCAGGCCGGCCTCGATGCCGCGTTGCGTGGGATGCACCGAGCCATCCACCACGCCGCACACGCCGGGAACGAGCGCCGCGTCGCGTGCGATGCCAATCATGCAGGTACTGGTGCCGATCACATTCACCACATCGCCTTCGGCGACGCCGGCGCCAACGGCATCCCAGTGCGCATCGAAGGCGCCCACCGGAATGGGGATGCCGGCGGTGAGGCCGAGCTGCTCCGCCCACTCGGCGGAGAGATGGCCGGCGAGATGATCGGAGGTGCGATACGGCCCGTCGAGCTTCTCGCGCATGCCGGCGAGCAGCGGATCGACGGCCACGAAGAACTCCTCCGGCGGATAGCCGCCGAGCGACGCGTTCCAGAGCCACTTGTGGCCCATGGCGCACACGCTGCGGGCGGCCTGCCTGGCGTCGGTCACACCGCAGAGCACGGCGGCGATGTAGTCGCAGTGTTCGAAGGCGCTGACGAGCTGTTCGCGCTGACCGGGGTTGTGCCGCAGCCAGTGCAGGAGCTTGGCCCATCCCCACTCCGACGAGTAGGTGCCGCCGCACCAGTCGATCGCCGGCACCTGCATCGCATGCGCCACCTCAGTAATGCGCGCGGCCTCGGCGTGAGCGCGGTGATCGCACCAGAGGTAGTAGTCGCCGAGCGGCTTGAGGCCTTCACCCACCGGAATCACACTCGACCCAGTGGTGTCGAGCGCCAGTGCCTGCACGGCGCTACCGGCGACACCGGCATCGGTGAGTGCGCACGCCATCGCCTCCGTGAGGGCGCGCATATGGTCCGTGTGCGACTGGGTGGCGTGATCGGGATCATCGGCGCGGCGGTGTAACGGATAGTCGCCCGTCCCATGCCCGATCACACCCCGCTGCGCATCAACGATCGACACGCGCACACTCAAGGTGCCGAAGTCGACACCGGCTACGATGCCCATCGCTCGAGTCTCGCTCAGCCGTGGCGGGTGACGTCCCAGCCGAGGTAGCGCACGGTGGCTTCGTGCACCGCGTCGGCGACATGGGAGAAGGTGGCGGCCACATGATGCTCGAAGCCGTGGCGGCAGATGTGATGCAGCAGCTGCTGGAGCTGCGGGATCTCCACCACGCCGGCGCCGCCAAAGGTGCGGAGGCGGTCCTTGGTAAAGGCGCCTTCGCCCACATAGCCCTTGATCACCCCGGCGCGTTCATCGGTGCTGAAGCGGGCGAAGCTCATCGGGCCAGCTTTCACCTTGCCCACCACGGTGCCCCATGTGTTGTCCTTGCCCACCGTGCCGGCGATGATCTCCTGATAGTCCATCTTGGCCTTCTCGAAGAAATCGAGCGGCAGGTTGCTGCAGTGGAAGCAGACGGCCTTGTTGGGGTCGTCGCCGTAGTTGTTGTTCCAGTCGAGGAGCGCCGCCGGCGTCGTGGAGGCCAGCGTGAGCGCATGCATGCTGAGCGTGCCCATCACGTCCACTTCGCAGGCACTCGGCAGGTTGGCGTTGCTCAGCATGGACATCACCGTGCAGGGCACCACACCGAAGAACTCTTCCATGCTCGTCCAGCACTGGATGGCGCTGATCGAGACGTCGACTTCCTTCATCCAGCGATCCATCACGAGGCCAAGCTTGGCCATCTTGAGGAGCGCGGCGTCGTCTACATCAGAGGTATCGACGTACGACTGGATCTCGACGAGCTTGGCCTTCACGGCGCCGTCGGAGTTCTTGAGGCGGCCGATGCGCCCCATAATCTCGGAGAGATCGATGGGCTCGACCGAGATGCCGTGTGCTTCGAGGAGCTTTTCGCTGTAGCGCACCGTCTTGAAGGCGGCCGGGCGCGCGCCGATGGCGCCAACGCGCGCCCCGCGCATCCCCTTCACCACGCGGCACGTCGCGGCAAAGCGGCGCAGGTCGGCGCGGAAGCTCTCCGACTCCGGGCGCTGCGTGTGCTGCGAGGTGAGCGAGTACTTGATGTCGTACTGCGAGAGCACGTTGCACACCGACATCTTGCCGCAGAACGCGTCGCGGCGGTTGTCGATGAGCATCTTGGCCGGATCGTCGGCGGTGGCGTGGATGAGCACCGGCACGTCGAGCCCCGAGAGGCGAATCGTGTCGGCCACCGCACGCTCGTCGCCAAAGTTGGGAAGCGTGACCACGATACCGTCGATGCGGCTGGCATTGGCCTTGAAGAGCGCGGCGCAGGCCTTGGCTTCTTCCCGGCTTTCGATGGCGCCGTGGTTCGTGGCGGCGGCGTCGATGATCACGGCGTCGATGCCTTCCTCCTCCAGGGCCCGGAGCATCTCGGTGCGCCCCTTGGCGGCCAGGTGGCCGGGGAAGAAGCCGCGGTTGCCCACGATGATGCCGAGCGTGACGCGCGGGGCCGGCGGTCGAACGGGCGCCTTGCGGGCCGTGGAATCGTTTCCAGCAGCGGCGGAAGCGGCTTTGCCGCCGACCTTGGACGTGAGTTTGGTGAGGCGCATGGCGTGGGGAAGGAGTTGGGCAGAGTGTACCGTTGAGTGTCCACACGCGCCATGGCTGGCCCCGGGGCGCGGCTTTATGTTGGACGCGCTCGACCGACTCCTGCCTCTTCCCGCCGTATCGTGCCCGTCACCACCTCCGCGTCACCTCAGAATCCCGGTTTGCTGCAGGCCATCGTGCGCTCGCCGCAGTTCGGATTGGTGCTGGTGCTGGTGCTGCTGGCCACCGCGCTCACGCTGGCGGCCGGATCGCACCCCGATCCGCGCACCGGCGAGACGGTCAACAACTTTCTCAATCGCTACACGCTGATCCAGATGGCCACCGACGCGAGTGCGTTCGCCATCATGGGGGTGGGCGCGACGCTCGTGATCATCGCCGGCGGCATCGACCTGAGTGTGGGCGCGGTGTACGCGCTGGCCGGTGTGGCAATGGCGATGATCCTGCGCGCGATGGGACCGATGGCGCCGGCCGCCACGGTATTCGTGGGGCTTGGTACCTGCCTCGCGGTGGGGCTCATCTGCGGACTCGCCAACGGCGTGATGGTGATTGGCCTGGGCGTGCATCCCTTCATCATTACGCTCGGCACGATGTGGATCGTGCGTGGCATCGCGTTCGTGATCAGCCGCGCCGAAAGCATTCTGGTGCCGGAGGCACTCACGGCAGTGGCCAAGGCGCCGCTGGGACTGGGAACGGCGCTGTATCCGGTTCCGTTGCTGGCGATGCTCGCCGTGACCACGGTGGGTGGGATCTATCTGTCGCGAACGGTCGCGGGGCGCCATATCCTCGCGGTGGGTGGCAATCCCGAGGCGAGTCGCTTCAGCGGGCTCAGCGTCTCACGCATCACGCTGGGCGTGTTCGTGCTGTCGAGCCTCGCGGCGGGTGCGGCGGCATTCCTCGGCGCGGCGTTCTACGGCTCGGCCACCTCGAGTGACGCGAATGGCTACGAGCTGTATGTGGTGGCGAGCGCGGTGGTGGGCGGCGCGTCGCTGAGCGGCGGCAAGGGCAGTGCGCTCAGTGCGATGCTCGGCGCCATTCTCATCGTGACGATGCGGCAGGCCATTCGCACGCTGCATCTTGATCAGAACTACGAGTGGATCATCATCGGTGTGGCGATGATCGTGGCGGTGGTGCTCGATCAGCGCGGCATGAAGGCGTTGCAGAACCGGTTGTCCCGCGCGGCGTGAGGCCGCACGACTTTCTCCTGGAGCGATCTATGGCAGGGGTGTTTTCGCGGGTTCGCCCGCTGGTGGCGTTCGGTGCGCTCGCGGCCGTGGCGGCGTGCGGTGGCAAGTCGGGCGACGCGAGCGCCGGTGCATCCGGCGCGGCAGCGACTGGCGGTGCGGGGAAGACGTTCACGATCGCCATGATCGCCAAGAGCTCGACCAACCCGGTGTTCCTCTCCGGACGTCAGGGCGCCGAAGCCGCCGCCGCGGAGCTCAGCAAGAGCGAAGGCGTCACGGTGAAGATCGACTGGCTCAC
Organism: Gemmatimonas sp.; assembly: GCA_039809645.1. GTDB lineage: Bacteria > Gemmatimonadota > Gemmatimonadetes > Gemmatimonadales > Gemmatimonadaceae > Gemmatimonas. The sequence goes on along the minus strand of JBDHVK010000169.1, from coordinate 1,297 downwards.
GCCGCCCAACGAAGATGGCTCCGTGCAGGCGCAGCGCATCGCGGAGGCCGCCAACTCGGGCGCGAACGCGATTCTCCTCTCGGCGAGCGACGCCGGCAAGGTGCGCGGCGCCGTGAACGAAGCCGTCGATCGTGGCGTGCCGGTGATGACGTTCGACAGTGATGTGCCCGACTCCAAGCGCTTCACCTTCTATGGTGGCGACGATGTGAAGATGGGCGAGCAGATCATGGACGAGCTCGCGGCGCAGATGGGTGGCAAGGGGAAGGTCGCGATCTTCGCCGGCAACCAGAACGCGCTCAATCTGCAGGCGCGCGTGAAGGGCGTGCGCGAGACGGCCAAGAAGTACCCGGGCATCACCATTGTGGATGCGTTCTACCACGCCGAAACGCCGCAGGATGCCGCGGCCGAAGTGCTGCGTGTGAAGAATGCGTATCCGGATATCACTGGGTATGCGATGGTCGGCGGCTGGCCGCTCTTCACGCGCACGCTGCTCACGGACCTCGACCCGAAGAAGGTCAAGATCGTGGCGATCGACGCGCTGCCGGCGCAGCTGCCGTACGTGGAGAGCGGGCTCGCGCCGGTACTCTTTGCGCAGCCGGTGTTCAACTGGGGCTACGTGTCGGTGAAGACGATCTTCGACCACGTGTACAAGAAGCAGCCCGTGGGCGACAAGGTGCAGATGGACCTGGTGAAGGTCTCGAAGGACAACCTTGGCACGTGGGCCAAGCAGCTCAAGGACTGGGGTTTCTCCGACGTGGACCCGAAGTACCTCGCGCTGCCCAAGTAAGCGCCTCGCTGTGAGCACGCCCCGTCTCCGCTTTCGCGGCATCACCAAACGGTTCCCCGGCAACGTGGCGCTGCGCGACGTGAGCTTTGATGTGGGCGTGGGGAGCTGCCACGCCATCTGCGGAGAGAACGGGGCGGGGAAGAGTACGCTCGGACGCATTCTCGCCGGCATTCACCACGCCGACGAAGGCAGCATCGAGCTCGATGGACAGGCCGTATCCTTCGCCACGCCCCGCGACGCACTCGCGGCCGGCGTGGCGATGGTGCATCAGGAGCTCGCGTTCTGCGAAAATCTCACCGTGGCGGACAATCTGTCGCTCGGTGTGCTGCCGCGGCGGTTTGGTTTCGTGGACACGGCGGCCCTGCGGGCGCGGGCGCGTGAGCTCCTGGGTGCGGTTGGCGCGTCGATCGATCCGTCGCGTTCCATGGCCTCGCTCAGTGTGGCCGAGCAGCAGGTGGTGCAGATCGCGGCGGCGGTGGGGGCGGGGGCCAAGGTCATCATCTTCGACGA
>JBDHVK010000168.1:0-7832 GCA_039809645.1 Gemmatimonas sp. | reverse complement strand
GCCGATTCGGCGTCACGCAGAAACGCTTCGGTATCGGCCTCGGCGTCTCGGGTATGGAGCACGATGGGCCGATCGAGTTCGGCCGCCAGCGCCAACTGCGCCGCAAAGGCGCGCCGCTGCTGGTCGCGCGGCGCAAAGTCGTAGTGGTAGTCGAGCCCGCATTCGCCGACAGCCACCGCCCCGAGGGCGATCGCCTCGCGAATGGCGTCGCGGTCTCGGGTATCGTCCCACTCGGCGGCTTCGTGCGGGTGTACACCGCAGGTGTGCGCGATCAGGTCGGGGTGTCGGGCTGCGATCGCACGCGCCCGCTCGGCAGCAGCGGGGGTCTCGCCGATGCACACGAGCAGTTTGGCGCCGGCCTCGCGGGCCCGAAGCACAACGGCCTCCGCATCGTCTGCGAAGGCCGAACTGGCCAGGTGCACGTGACTGTCGGCGAATGCCGTCACGTGCCCTGGCAGGTGCGAATGGGTCACGCGATCAACGCGCGGCGAGGCGCTCCGGGCGACCAGCGCTCGGCTTGGCCGCGGTGGCCGCCTCGTTGCCGGCGCGAGCGGCACGCGCCGTCGCGCTGTCTTCCTCACGCGGGTACTTCGACTCGATCCACAGCAGCACCGGGCCGGCCACGTAAATCGATGAGAAGGTGGCGACGAAGACACCGAACGTCATGACCCACGCAAACGGGCGGATCACTTCGCCCGCCAGGATCAACAGCGCGATCGTGGCAGCGAGCACGGTGGCATGCGTCATGATGGATCGCGGCAGCGTCTCGTTGATGGACTTGTCGAGGAGCTGCGCGAGCGTCATGCCCTTGTGCGGCTTGCGGAGATTCTCACGGACACGGTCGAAGATGATGATCGTGTCGTTGGCCGAGTAGCCAAGGAGCGTGAGGATGGCCGCGACCACCGTGAGCGACACTTCGACGTGCAGCAGCTTGATGAACGCGAAGGTCACCAGAATGTCGTGGACCGTCGAGAGCACCGCAGCCGCGCCGAAGCGCCAGTCGAAGCGGATCGCGAGGTAGATGAGCGTGAAGATGGAGGCGATGAGCATGGCCATCGCCGCGCCCGACCGGAGCTCGCTGCCGACCTTTGGGCCGACGGCTTCGGTGCGCACGATGGTGATCGAACCGGCGCCGAACTTCTTCTCGAGCGCGCCCTGGATCTCCTTGGAGATGCCTTCGGCGCCCGCCGCCTGCGCAGCGACCTGCTTCTCTTCGCGGGCACGGATGGTATAGTCCGTCGCGGTTCCGAACTGCTGGATTTCGGCGCCATCGATGCCCGCCGCATCGAGCGTGGCGCGCACATCAGCGACGTTCGGCGCCTGCTTGAACTGCACCTGCATGAGCGTACCGCCGGTGAACTCGATGCTGTAGTTCACGCCGCCGAACAGTCCGAAATGAATGAGGCCCGCCGCGATGAACGCGAGGGTGATGCCCGCCGCGAGGCGCCAGTGCTTGACGAACTCGTACTTGGTGTCGTGGAAAATACGCAGCATGGGTCCTCAGATGCTCAGCGTCTGGGTACCGCGCGAGCGGTCGAGCCAGAGCAGGAAGAAAGTGCGAGTCACGAAGATGGCCGTGAAGAGCGAGGCGACGAGACCGGCGACGAGCGTCACCGCGAAGCCGCGCACCGGGCCGGTGCCGTACTGATACAACACCATACCCGAAAGGATCGTCGTGGCCGACGTGTCGATGATGGCGCTCAGCGCGTGGCGGAAGCCCTCGTCGATCGCGAGACGCACCGACTTGCCATGATCGAGCTCTTCACGAATGCGCTCGAAGATCAGCACGTTGGCGTCGACGGCGATACCAATGGAGAGCACGAAGCCGGCGAGGCCGGGGAGCGTGAGGACGGCGTGGAAGCCGGCGAGCATAGCCAGCGTGTACACGAGGTACATGATCAGCGCGATCACCGACAGGACGCCGGCGAACTTGTAGTAGCCGATCATGATCACGATGATGAGCCCGACGGCGACGCCGAGTGCGAGGACACCCTTCGTGATGGAGTCCTGGCCCAGGCTGGCGCCGATCTGCCGCACTTCCGCGACCTTGAGCGGTACCGGGAGCGCACCGGCGCGCAGCACGAGCGCGAGGTCCTGCGCGGCCTGCAGCGTACCACCTCCCAGCGTGATCTGGCCGTTGCGGCCGATGGCGCTGTTGAGCACCGGCGCCGTCACGACACGCTGGTCGAGCACGATCGCCATGTTGTCCCGGACATGCTTGCCCGTCTCGGACTTGAAGCGGCGCGCGCCCTCGTTGTTGAGCGTGAACTGCACGACGTTGCCTTCCACCGGGTCGGTGGACGGACGCGCGTCGGTGAGCACTTCACCGGTGATGATCGGGCGCGCATCGAGCACGTAGAGCGTGCGGAACTTCTCCGTCGCCGTGCCGAGCGAGTCGACGCCCCAGCGCATCACCTTGCCCGGCGGCATCGCGGCCTGAATGGCCGGCAGCGCGAGTGCGCGCTCGATGGCCGGATACGCCTTGTCGGGGATGATGTACTGTCCGGGAAGCTGACCGGGCTGCACGTTGGTGCTGAAGAGACCGCCCGCGGCCGCTGGCGTCTTCGCGGCGCTGTCAGCGCCGGCGGTGCCGGCGACCTTGGCGCTATCGGCCTTGGTGGTGTCCTTCTTGGCCGAGTCGGTCTTCTGGGTGAGCAGCGAGGTCACGGTGGTGGGCTTGGCGCTGTCGCCCATCACCTTGCTGTCCGTCCCGACCGCCAGGCCCTGCGCCTTCGCGATTTCGTCGAAGCGCGACATCACCTTCTCGAGGGCCTGCGTCTTGTCGGTGATCTGGAACTCGAGGAAGGCCTGGTTCTGGACCACTTCCTGCGCGCGCTGCGGATCATCGAGGCCGGGGAGCTCGACGATGATGCGTTCGTCGCCGGCCTTCTGCACGACGGGTTCGGAGACGCCGAACTCGTCGATGCGCTGACGCACGACCTTGAGGGCGCGATCGAGCGCTTCACTCTTGTTGGCCACCGCCTGCTTGGACTCGTCGACCTCGAGCGTCAGGTGCATGCCGCCCTGCAGGTCGAGGCCCCGCTTGAGGGGCACGCGCTTCACGGTGTCGTAGACGAAGACGCCATTGCGCTTCACGCGCTCGACGACCGTTCGCGGAAAGAGCGCCCACGCGGAGGCCGCGAAGAGCGCCACAATGAGCAGGACGCGGTACTTCAGGTTCGCCATCGTACGCCGGTGGCCAGGGGGAATGTCGACACGCGTGGGGAGAGCCGGGAGGGAAACCCGCCCGGGAACGCGCGAGAAACGGCGCGAAGTGCGCCAAGCCCCTTAACTTAGGGGTCGAGCCGCGCCTGCGGTAGCCGCCGGTGGCTCAGGCGTTACGCCAAAGCGCTTCGGGCGTCTCGCTCGTCCTCGGCCAGCTGGGCCTTGAGCGCCTCGATCCCACCGAAGGGGCGCGTCTCCCGGAGTCGGGCCACGAAGTCGAGACGGACCGGAGCGCCATACCAGTCCTGGGACACATCGAAGACGTGCGTCTCGATGCGCCGACCGGTATCGCCAAAGGTCGGGCGGGGGCCGAGGTTGAGCATGCCGCCAAATCGTCCCTCGGGGAGGGTCACCCGCACGGCGTACACCCCATCCGGGGGCAGCAGCTTGCGGTCGGGGACCGCGCTGAGATTGAGCGTCGGGTAGCCGATGGTGCGACCACGCTGGTCGCCGTGGACGACCGTCCCCTGAATGCTGTATGGTCGGCCGAGTCCCAGCGCCGCGCGGTTCAGGTCACCGCCCGCCACCGCCCGGCGGATCGCGGTCGAACTGATGGGGTGCCCATCTGGGGCATGCACCGGATCCACAACCGAGACCGAAAAGCCGCGAGCCGCACCGAGCGCCCGGAGGACGTCGGCATCACCCATGCGCCCCCGGCCGAACCCGTGATCATAGCCCACCAGCAGATCGTGCACCCGATAGCGGCGGACGAGGATTTCGTCGACGAATCGCTCCGCCTCGTATCCCGCGAGTTCCGGCGTGAACGGCAGCACGGCGACGCAGGAGACGCCCGCTTCGTCCAACCGCTCGAGCTTTTCCTCGAGCAGCGTGAGCAACGGTGGTGCGGCGGCGGGATTCACCACGTCGAGCGGATGCGGATCGAACGTGATCACGACGCTTGGCAGCCGCGCCGCCTGTGCCCGATCGACCAGGCGGCGCAGGATGTCATGATGCCCGCGATGCACGCCGTCAAAGGTACCGACCGTCACGACGGCTCCCTCGACGTCGGGGAGCCGGTGTTCGGTATCGGATCCGGTGAGAATCTGCATGGTCAGGATGATGCCCGATCGGCACCGAGCAGCACCACCGTGGGCTGCCAGCGACCGTTGGTGTTTCGACGCCCCATACCGATCACCTGCTCGGCGTGCAGGAACGCGGCCCATTCGCCCTCGTGGCGCGCGCGCACTGGCCGGCCGTGACGCAGATCGACCAGATCCGTGTCATCGAGCGACTCGCGCGCGACGGCGCCGAGCGCCTCCAACGGCGAGCGCAGCGGGAGCGAGCCATCCGCGACCGCGCCGGGCATCAGTGCGGTGTACGGCACGGCATCGCGCACATGCGCGGGGCCACTCGCGATGCGACGCAGTGCGCTGCAGTGCGCGGCGCTGTCGAGCAGGCGGCCCAAGTCGCGGGCGAGCGCGCGAATGTAGGTCCCACCACCGCAGGTGATGCGAACGGTGACCGCGCTGTCCGTCCCAGCGAGCCACTCCCAGCGATGCACGTCGATCGTGACCGGCTCGAGCACCACGTCGCGCCCGCGGCGTGCGAGTTCGTACGCACGCTGACCGTCCACGTGCTTGGCGGAGTAGGCCGGCGGCACCTGTTCGATGCGGCCGGTGAGCTGACGCTCGGCGGCCAGGCGCACCGCCGACGACGGATCGGCGAGGACCGCGAGCGGCGGAATCGCCGCAGTGCGGAGCGGCGTTCCGGTCCGGTCGTCGGTATCCGTTTCGGTGCCGAAGCTGAAGGTCGCCTCGTACACCTTGGGCTCACCGACGATGTAGGGGAGCAAGCGTGTGCAGGGGCCGATGGCGAGGACGAGCAGCCCGGTCGCGAAGGGGTCGAGCGTCCCGGCGTGCCCTACGCGTCGGGAGCGGGCGGCCCGTCGCACGACGCCGACGACATCGTGCGACGAGATTCCCGCTGGCTTATCGACGTAGAGGAGCCCGGAGATCACTCCGGTGCAACCTCGTCGTCGTGCGGCTCCCTGCTCTCGCGTTCATCGCGGATCTGGGCGAGCAGGTGCTCGATGCGCGAGGCGCGCGCCACGCTTTCATCGGTCTTGAAGTGAATCTCCGGCGCCGAACGCAGTCGCAGCGTCTTGCCCAAGACCGAGCGCAGGTGACTGGCCACACTGGCCAGTCCCTGCATGGTGCTTTGCTTATCCGCGTCGTCGCCCATGAGGGAGACGAACACGTTGGCATGCCGAAGGTCGCGCGTCACGTCCACCGCAGTCACGGTAACGAACGCACGGATTCGCGGATCCTTCGCGCCTTCCGACAGGAAGGTCGCGACCTGTTCGCGAATCGATTCGGCGACGCGGTCAGGACGCCGCGGTTCGCCCATGATCCCTCCTCAGGACTTGTTTGCCTGGTCGAGGGTACGCGCCACTTCCTCGGTCCGGTAGCACTCGAACACGTCGCCGACCTTGACGTCGTTGAAGTTTTCGATGCCGATACCGCACTCGTAGCCTTCCTTGACCTCGTTGACGTCGTCCTTGAAGCGGCGCAGCGAGGCGATGGCTCCGTCGTAGAGCTCGACGCCGTCACGAATGACACGCACTCGACCGCGACGGTTGATGATGCCGGAGCGCACGATGCAACCGGCGATGGTGCCGATTCGCGTGACCTTGAAGGTTTCGCGCACCTCGGCCTCGCCGAAGATGACTTCGCGCTCTTCGGGACGCAGCATGCCTTCGAGGGCCGCCTTCACATCGGCGACGGCCTCGTAGATGATGCGATAGAGCTTGATCTCGACGCCTTCGCGCTCGGCGGCATTGCGCGCGTTGTTGTCGGGGCGCACGTGGAAGCCGATGATGATGGCGCCCGACGCCTTGGCGAGCAGGATGTCGCTTTCGGCGATGGCACCCACGCCACGGTGCACGATGTCGACCTGCACCTCGGGATTCGACAGCTGCCCGAGCGCGTCGGCCAGGGCTTCGGCCGGCCCACCCTGATCGGCCTTGATGAGCAGACGCAGCTGGCGCTTCTGGCCGGCGGCGGTCTGCGACATGAAGTCTTCGAGGGAGACGATGCCCCGCGTGGTGCGGCGGCTCTTCGCTTCGCGATCGAGGCGTTCACGGCGCTGCGCAATTTCGCGCGCGGCGGTCGCGTCTTCCACGACGAGGAGCTGGTCGCCGGCCATCGGGACGCCGGTCAAGCCGAGAATCTGCACGGGAATGGCCGGACCGGCTTCCTTCACCGGCTTGCCACGCTCGTCGAGCAGCGCGCGCACGCGGCCCGAGTGAATGCCGCAGATGTAGTCGTCGCCGACGCGGAGCGTGCCGTTCTGCACGAGGACGGTCGCCACGGGGCCCTTGCCCTGGTCGAGCTGGGCTTCGACCACCGACCCGGTCGCGCGACGCGACGGATTGGCGGTGAGTTCGAGGATGTCGGCCTGCAGCGAGATCTGCTCGAGCAGTTCCGCCACGCCCGTCCCCTTCTTGGCCGAGATCTCAGAGTGCAGCACGCTGCCACCGAACTCTTCGAGCACGACTTCATGCTGCAGCAGGTCCTGCTTCACCTTCGGGATGTTCGCCGTCGGGAGGTCGACCTTGTTGATCGCGATGATGATCGGCACGCCAGCGCTCTTGGCGTGCGAGATCGCTTCCACCGTCTGCGGCATCACCTGGTCGTCGGCGGCGATGACGATGACGACGATGTCGGTGACCTGCGCGCCGCGCGCACGCATGGCCGTGAAGGCCTCGTGACCCGGCGTGTCGAGGAACGTGATGGACCGGCCGCCGGCGATCTGCACATGGTAGGCACCGATGTGCTGCGTGATGCCACCGGCTTCGCCGGCGACAACGTTGGCCTTGCGGATGTAGTCGAGGAGCGAGGTCTTGCCGTGGTCGACGTGACCCATGATGGTCACGACCGGCGGCCGCGGACGCAGATCTTCACTGCTGTCCTCGGTCTGCTCTTCGGGGAGGTCAGCGGCGTAGTCGCTTTCCTTGACGGCCTGGAAGCCGAACTCACCGGCGATGAGCTCGATCTGGTCGAAGTCGAGGCGCTGATTGATGGTGACCATCAGGCCGAGCGACTTGAAGGCGAAGCCGACGATCTGCGTGGCGGAGATGCCGAGGATCTGCGCGAGTTCGGAGACGGTGATGAACTCGTTCACGCGCACGGTCTTCCGCTCCCGCTCGGCGGCCACGGCGCGCTGCTCCTCAGCCGCCTCGCGCATCTCGGCGCCATAGCGACGACCCGCGCGGCCGCGCTGCGGCGCACCGCGCAGGGCCGTCATGGTCTTGGAGATGTTCGCGGTCACCGCTTCCTGATCGACGGCCCCCCGCTTGCCCTTCTTGCCTCGACGCTGCTGGTTTCCACCGCCCTGCTGGGCCGCGGCGCCGGTGCCCGGCTGATTGCCGCCACCGCCGCCCTGCATGGGCGGACGGCGATCATCGCGGCGCTGGCCCTGGGAGAGCCCGCCCCCCGGAGCGGCCGACGCGATTGGCCTGGCCCCGCCGAAGCTCGGGCCGGCACTGGCGACCGGGCGTGGACGGGGAGCACCCGGCACGACGGGCCGGGGGCGTGGACGATCGGCGGGCAATGCCGGCGCAGCGGGTGCCGGGGGCGGTGCATCAGGCGCCGTGCTGGCCGCAGGCG
>JBDHVK010000167.1:0-7839 GCA_039809645.1 Gemmatimonas sp. | reverse complement strand
GAGATCAACTCGAAGGCCATCAAGCAGGCCGACGAGATGGGTCAGATCGCCAACAACATCACGCGGTGATCGTGATGCGTTCGGCGGTGTCCACCGGGCTGCTGCGGGCAGCGATTCTCCTCGCGATGCTGTTGGCATCGGCGGAGATGCTGCGAGCGCAGACGACGCTCCCGCGCGATCAGCGCGCCGTGACGGTTGCCGTCGCGACGCGCGCCCTCGCCGCCGGCGAGTCGCTCGCCGAGGGCGATTGGACGCTGCGCGACACGACCATCGTGTGGCGCTGGAACACCGCGCCCGACACGACGCGCCCCGCCGCCGGCTGGGTCACGCGTCGCAGCATCGCCGCCGGGGAAGTGCTCAAGAGCCCCGCCGTGGTCCCGCCACCGGTCGTGACCACCGGCGCCACGGTCACCGCCATCTGGCAGGACGGCCCCGTGCGCGTCGTGCTGAGTGGCACCGCAACGAATACCGCCGCGATCGGCGCGCCTGTCGGCGTCCGCATCGATCGCACCCGCCGGCTCGATGGCATTGCCATCGCGCCGAACACTGTTCGCCTTCGCTGAGAGCTGAGCGATGACACTCTCCCGTACCCGACTGCTGACCATCGCCGCGCTGGGCTCGCTCGTCGCCACCTCGCTGGTGCACGCGCAAGCGGCCACGCAAGCCGCCACGCAGGCACCGGCCACGCAGCCACCGCGCCCCGCCAACGGTTCTGCCAGCGGTGCCGCGACTGCCGCGCCGGCAGCCGCGACTTCCGCAACGCCAACCGCGCCGGTGCGCTCGAGCTGGGTGAGCGATCGTCGCGACTTCGTCGTCGGCGACATCATCACCGTGCTGATCGACGACTACACGATCTCCACCGCGGTGAAAGAAGACCTGGCCACCGACACCCGCTCCCGCGGCCTCTCCGTCGATGCCCAGCTCCCCTCGAGCAACAAGAGCGTCGGCATCGACAGCCGCAACAGCGCCGACCAAACCAAGCGTGGCCAGGCCAAGCGCGAGAATCGCTTCCAGAACGAGATGAGCGTCCGCGTCGTCGCCATCGCGCCGAACGGCCTGCTGCAACTCAAGGGCACCAAGGCCGTCGACGTCGACAAGTCCAAGCAGAACATCGTCTTCACCGGCTTCGTCCGCCCGCAGGACATCACCACCGGCAACAGCGTCGAGTCGAGCCGCGTCGCCGACATCTCGATCGGTTACGCGTCGCCCGGCCCGCTGGGCACACCCAAGCAGGGGATGCTCACCAAGATCCTCGGCGCGCTCTGGCCGTGACGCCTTCTGTGAGTCTCCCCATGACTACGCATCCACACGCACTCCGCCACACGCTCGCGCAGATCGCCAAGATCCTGCTGCTGGCCTCGGCGCTGCTGCTCCTGCTGCCGTCGCTCGCGCACGCACAGAACGACATCAAGATCCGCGATCTCACCTCCGCCGAAGGCGCGGTCCCGGTGCGCCTCGTGGGCTACGGTATCGTCACGGGGCTCGACAACACCGGTGACCGCGCGATCGGCGGCCAGACGGCGGGCCCCACGGTGCAGAGCGTGATCAACATCCTGCGCCGCTTCAACGTGGAAGTGCCGGCGGACCTCATGCGCATGCGCAATGTGGCCGCGGTGCTCGTCACCGCCGAAGTGTCGCCGTACCTTCGCGCCGGTGGTCGCTTCGAGATCAACGTCTCGAGCATGGGCGATGCGCGCTCGCTCAAGGGCGGCGTGCTCTTCATGACCCCGCTCGTGGCCGACCCGAACGGCAAGCCGCTCGCCACCGCGCAGGGTGCGCTCCTGATCAGCGAAGGCGGCGCCACCACGCGCTACCAGCCCACGCACGAAACCTCGGCGCGCATTCCGCAGGGTGGCGTGCTCGAGGCGGATCTGCCGCGCCCCGCGATCGTCGCCAGCTCGCGCCTGCTGCTTCGTGAACCCGACCTCGGCACCGCCACGCGCATCGCCGCCGCCATCAACACCGCGATGGGTGAGAAGACCGCCACCGTGGAAGACGAAGGCAGCGTGATGGTGACGATCCCCGATTCGGTGCAGTCCAAGCCGCTCGCGCTCGCCAGGATTCGCGATCTGGCCATCAAGCCGGAAGCGCGTCCGCGCATCGTGATCGATGCGAAGGACGGCACGGTGGTCGCCGGTGGTGACATGATCGTCGGTGCGGCCACCGTGAGCCACGGCGCGATCACGCTGGCCATCGGCCAGGTCGCGCCGAACGACACCGCCGCCATCCCCGGCAGCGTGCGCCTCCCCTCAGGTATCCCGGTGCAGCGCGTCGCCACGGCGTTGCACGCCGTCATGACGCCACCCAGCGAAATCGCGGCGATCTTTGCCGCCCTTCGCGAAGTGGGCGCCCTCACCGCCGAGGTCATCGTTCGGTGATCCCCCGCATCAACCGCTCGCCGGTTTCGTCGACCGCGTCGGGAACGCCCACGACGGGCGAGCCAGCCGCCAACGACAAGCTCAAGAAGAGCGCGCAGGCCCTCGAAGGCCTGTTCGTCCAGCAGCTCTTCAAGGCCATGCGTGAGACCGTTCCACAGCAGGACGGAATCGTTTCAGGCGGGGCCGGCGAAGACATCTTCACGTCGCTCATGGATGAGCACCTTGCGACCGAAACTCCCAAGCAATGGGAGGGCGGCCTCGCCGAGGCGCTCTATCGCCAGCTGCGTGGGCCCGCCAGGGCCGACGCATCCCAGGCTGCAGTGCCGCACCCTGTTTCCTCGACCAACTGATGTCGCCGACGACACTCCTTGCCCAGGAACCCGCCTCACGCCATGGCGCCCCCAGCGCCGCGTTGCTGAGCGCCCTGCACGACGCGCTGATCAGCGAACGTCGACTCCTCGAGGAACTCATCGCGCAGATGCGCCGTCAGCGGACGGCCGTCTCCGCCGATGACATTCAGGGCGTGGACGACAGCACTTTCGCCACGCACCGCATTCTCGCCACGCTCGGCCAGGCGCGTCAGCGCCGTCGGCAGCTCAACGTGCTCCTCGGCGGCAACGAGGAGTGCACGCTGCGCGAGCTCGAGGAGCTGCTCGGTGATCTCGTGGACGATCGCTTCCGCGACGCGCGGTTCCGCCTGCAGCAGGCGGCCGACGTGCTCACGCGCGAAGTCGGCATGAACCGCAAGCTCCTGCGCGAAGCGCTGACGAATACCGATCAGCATGTGCGTACGCTCGTCGGCGCGCCGTCGGCGCCCGCCACCTACGCCACCGAAGGCGTGCACACCGCCGTGCCTGCGGGAACTCGCGGCGTGCTCCTCAATCGGACGGTGTAACATGAGCTTTGGCCTGCTCAGCATCGCGCGCACCGCCCTCTCGACGCACCAGGCGGCGCTGCAGACGATTTCCCAGAACGTTGCCAACGCCGAGACTCCGGGCTACTCGCGCCAGGAAGCGGTGCTGCAGGCCAACACGCCCACGAGCTTCTCCTTCGGGCAGGTCGGCTCGGGCGTCAGCATCAAGACGATCATTCGCAAGCGCGATCTGCTGCTCGATGATTCGTATCGTTCGGCCGCCGGTCAGAATGGTGAAGCGCAGATGCGCGCCGACCTCACCAGCCAGATCGAAGGCGTCTTCGGCGAGCCGACCGATGAGGGGATGTCGAATGCCCTCGACCAGTTCTGGAACTCGTGGAGCGATCTGTCGGCGTCGCCGAACAGCCTCGCCGCGCGCGCGGTGGTGCAGCAGCGTGGCCGTCAGCTGTCGCAGATGTTCAACGATTACGACACCGCGCTCACCCAGCAGCGTACGTCGAATCTCGAGCGGCTCACCAATACGGTCGGGCAGGTCAACGCCCTCGCCGACCAGGTCGCCAAGCTGAACGCCGAGATCGTGGTCTCGGAAAGCAGCGGGCAGCCGAACAATGACTTGCGCGACCTCCGCGACACCAAGCTCGACGAACTCTCGAAGCTTGCCGGCGCCCGGGTGATTCAGCAATCGAACGGCACCGTCTCGGTCACGATCGGCAACTCCACGCTGGTGGACGGCGCCTCGGCGACCAAGCTGAACCTGAAGTTCCAGACGCCCAATCCGATGCCGGCCACGCCGCTCACGGATGTGCCGGTGGCCTTCACTCTCGGCGATTCGCTCGATCCGGTGGCCAACATTGGCGGGCAGCTGGCCGGCCTGCAGGACGTGCTCAACACCGACATTCCGCAGATGCGCGGCCGCCTCGATGCGATGGCCTCGCAGCTGGTGACGGCGGTGAACGCGGCTCACACCGCGGGCTACACGTTCAGCGGGACGACCATTCCCGGTACGGCCGCCGGCAACTTCTTCGACGCCGGCACGGTGCTCAATCCGGTGCGCGCGGCCACGATGCGGCTCGATGCCACGGTGGCGGGCGATCCGGCGAAGATTGCCGCCAGCGGCGCCGCGAACGGGCCCAGTGACAACAGCGTGGCGCAGAGCCTCGCGTCGCTGCGGTCGGCCGACAACACCGTGACCTGGACCGACCCGAACGGCGCGACCGAGTCCGGCTCGTTCATCGCCTTTTTCCGTGGCGCCATGACGCGTCTCGGCAGCAGCGTGTCCGAAGCCACCGATCGTGCCTCCGTCACGGCGGCACTCACCGATCAGGCGGAAACCCGCCGCCAGTCGGTCAGCGGCGTGAATACCGACGAGGAGCTGGTGAACATGATGCGCGTGCAGCAGTCGTACACGGCGGCCTCCAAGATGATCAAGGTGGCCGACGAAATGCTGCAGACGCTGCTCTCCCTGGTGAACTGATGCTGATCCTCGGCCGCCGTGAAGGCGACTCCATTCTCATCGACGGCGGCATCAAGATCGTCGTGGTGTCTTGCGACCGGCATGGCGTGCGCATCGGTATCGAAGCGCCCGCGCATGTGAAGATTCTGCGCGGCGAGATCGCCCAGCAGGTCGCCCAGGAAAATCAGGCGGCCGCGGCCCCGGTCGACGCCTCGTGGCTCAGCGCGCTCGGCGCGCCCACGGTGGCGCCCGCCCAGGCGCCGGTCCAGGCGTCCGCACCGCCCGCTCCGCCCTCGGCGGAGCCCACCCGCGACTGACGTGTCAGACCGGCCGGCGTCGCGACGCCTGCAGCGTGGGCAGCGTGAACGCGCACCCCGACCCGTGACTCTCGGCCCGACCGCCGTGGTCGGCCAGGAGCCACGCGATCGCGCTCGCGTCCTGCTCGCGCAGCTCTTCGGCGCCGTAGTGCGGTCCGTCGTCGCCGATGGCCACGAGTCGGACGACCTCGCCCAGGCTCTCGAGCGTCACGCGCACCGCGCGCCCCGCGCTGGTGTAGCGCGCCGCGCTCAGGATGGCGACGGCGCTGGCGTGCAGCACCGCGCCGGGCTCGGCGCGAACGGGCTGCACATCGCCGATCGGCTCGACCACGACCGTGCGATCGCGCAGGTCGGGGTGCTCTTCGATCAGGGCCTGCGCGCCGTCGAGCGCGTCGGTCAGCAGCAGCGGTTCGGCCGCCGCGTCCACGCGACGGGGCAGATGCCGCAGCGCCAGCAGCAGACGCTCGAGCCGCTCGGCATCGACCGCGAGTCCGCGAGCGACGCGGGGGTCGGGCGTGATGCCGTGTTCGAGCAGCGACGCCGTCGCCGCAACGGTGGCCATCCGGTTGCTGACGGCATGTGCCACGGCGCGGAGCAAATCGTCATGTACCGTAAGCCAGCGCGTCGCGCCGATCTCGGCCGCGGACCGCTGGCCCCCGTCTGAACTCATTCCTCGCACTCCGGGATCGCACGCGTGTTCGTCATCATCGGCCTGGTCGTCGTTTTTGGCGCCGTCATCGGGGGCTACGTCATGCACCACGGCGAGCTCGCGGTGCTCATCCAGCCCAACGAGTTCGTCATTCTGGGTGGAGCGGCCGTGGGTACGCTGATCATCGCGAACCCGCCCGCGGTGCTCAAGGGTGTGCTGTCGCAGACGCTGGGCCTGCTCAAGCCCAACCCGTACGGCGCGAAGGCCTACGCGGAATTGCTGCAGGTACTCTACGAGGTGTTCCAGAAGGCCCGCAAGGACGGCCTGGTGGGCCTCGAGTCGCACATCGAGAGCCCTGAGGCGAGCGACATCTTCCAGAAGTACCCGTCGTTCATGGGAAATCACCATGCGGTCGCGCTGCTGTGCGATACGCTCAAGGTGCTGCTCACGGGCACGGTGGAAGACCACAACCTGGCCGACATCCTCGACGTCGACCTCGAGAAGCATCACCACGAGGGGATGCTCGTCCCGCACGCGGTGACGACGGTGGGTGACGCCATGCCGGGCTTCGGCATCGTGGCCGCCGTGCTCGGCGTCATCATCACGATGGGCTCGATCGGTGGCGCCGCTTCCGAAATCGGTGAGAAGGTCGCCGCGGCCCTCGTCGGCACCTTCCTCGGCATTCTGCTCGCGTACGGCGTGTTCGGCCCGCTCGCCAAGGCGATGGAGACCCGTCTGCACGCCGAGCACGACTACATGCTCTGCATCCGCACCGCGCTCCTCAGCTTTGCCCGCGGCGACGCACCCATGACGGCGGTGGAGTTCTCGCGCCGCAACATCGAGCCGCACGAGCGCCCGAGCTTCGCCGAACTCGAAGAGCTCACGCGGAAGAAGGCCGCCTAACCCATGGCAGCCCGCGGCGGAAAGAAGGTCGTCATCATCAAGAAGAAGGTCGTCGGCGGTGGCGGACACCACGGCGGCTCCTGGAAGGTCGCCTACGCCGACTTCGTGACGGCCATGATGGCGTTCTTCATGGTGATGTGGATCCTCGGCATGGACGACAAGACGAAGCAGGCCATCGAGGGCTACTTCGCCAATCCGGTCGGCTACAAGAAGGGCTACGGCGCGGGTTCGAGCCCGCTGTCCACCGGCACGTCCCCCACGTCAGTCCAGCGCACGCCGCTGCGCCTCATCGTGCGCTCCACTGAGCAGCGCACCTTCGAGGACATGCGCAAGTCCATCCTCGACAAGCTCGAGGCCAACGACTCGCTCAAGAAGCTCAACGCGAGCTGGGATGTGCAGGTCACGCAGGAAGGGCTGCGCATCGAGCTGGTGGAAGGCGAGAAGGGCGACACGTACTTCCCGAGCGGATCGGCGAAGATGCGGCCGGTCACGGCGCTCGCGCTGCAGCTGGTGGGGGGTGAGCTCTCGAAGCTGCGGCATCCGGTCATTCTCGAGGGGCACACCGACGCGGCTCCCTTCGGCAAGGACGCGAGCTACACGAACTGGGAGCTCAGCGCCGACCGTGCCAATGCCGCCCGTCGCGTGCTCGAAAGTGCGGGCCTCGAGCCGGGTCGCGTGCAGGAAGTGCGCGGATTGGGCGCCACGCAGCCGCGCGTGCCCGACGATCCGCTCGCGTCGGCCAACCGCCGCATCTCCATCCTGCTTCCGTACACCAACGTGCCCGAGCCGGCCGGCGCCAACGCCGAGGAGCTCGCCGCCAGGAAGCAGGACAGCCTCGTCACGCAGATCACGCAGCCCATTCGGCGCAACTACTAGCGCCTGCTGGTACTGCTTGCGCCTGCTGGTACTCGCGTGCGCGCGGGTGTCGGCATCGCGCGCGGCGGGTTGCTCCCATGTGGGGATACACGCGCGGCATGTGGTGCGTGCGAACCCATCGCCATGCGTGTATCCCACATGGGATCACACCCACCGCGCGCGAAGCCGACACCCACACGCGGCGGACGTTTGCGATGGTCGCTGGGCGCGCGGCCGCGCGTCGGCGATGGGGCGCTGCGATCTGAAACGGGATAGCGCAGCTATCGCCGTTTCGGAGCGAGCGAACCAGCGCCGATGCGCGGACGCTCGCCCAAACACGAGAAAGGTCAGCCGCGCACGTAGTTGAGGCGCTCGCCCGCCCACATGACCGCCTCGGCGTACATCTCGCC
>JBDHVK010000166.1:0-7857 GCA_039809645.1 Gemmatimonas sp. | reverse complement strand
GGCGTCATGGTGGAGAGCACCGCGAGCGGCGCGTCGTCGCCCATGCTCCACACCACTTCGGCGGCCGTCGTGGCCATGGGCTCGATGACCATGCGCAGATCTTCGTGGCCGTAGCCAAAGGCCATCTGCGTCGCGCGCAGCTGGTCGCTCGAGCGGACGAGCGGCTCGGTGCCGTCGCTCGTGGGGAGCGTCGCCATGTGTTGCGCAATCCACTTGGCGTACGGGCGGCGCGTGGCCACCTCGCGCTTGGCGGCCATGTTGCGCACGATGCGCTTGCCGGCGGTGTCCACGAGGAACACACCGCCGGGACCCAGTTTGCCGGTCTCCACGACATCGCGTGGATCGAAGTCCACGATCCCCACCTCGGAGCCGGCGACGACCATGCCGTCAGCGCGGATCTTGTAGCGGCACGGGCGCAGGCCGTTGCGATCGAGTGAAACGGCCACCTGCACCCCATCGCTGTACGCGAGCGCCGCCGGTCCGTCCCACGGTTCGATGACGCACTGGTGGTACTCGTAGAATGCCTTCACCGCCGGCTCGACATCGGGGAACTTTTCCCACGCCTGCGGCACCAGCATCATGGTGGCGTGCACCGGTGAGCGGCCGGCGCGCGCGAGCAGTTCGAGCGCGTTGTCGAGACTGGCCGAGTCGGATCCGCGCGGGCGAATGGGCTCGCGCACGCGCTCCGCCTGCGCGCCGAAGGCCGGCGCGTCGAGGAGCGTGCCGCGCATCGCCATGGCGTTGCGATTGCCCCAGAGCGTGTTGATCTCGCCGTTGTGCGCGAGCATGCGGAACGGCTGCGCCAATTCCCATCGCGGCATCGTGTTCGTGGCGTAGCGCTCATGGAACACGGCGATCGCGCTTTCGAACGCGGGGTCGCGCAGGTCGGGGAAGAAGTCCCCGAGCTGGTGTCCGGTGAGGAGCCCCTTGTACACCACGGTGCGGCACGAGAGCGAGCAGATGTAGAACGGTTCGAGCCCGCGGGCCAGCGCGCGGTGCTCCATCTCGCGCCGCGCGGTGTAGAGCTGCCGCTCCCACGTGTCATCGTCGGCGCCAGCCGGGCGCCCAACGAGCACCTGCTTGATCGCGGGCATCGCGGCGCGCGCACTCGTGCCCAGCACGTCGGGGCGCACGGGCACATCGCGCCAGCCGAGGACGGGCAGGCCATCGCCGAGCAGCACGTCCTTGATGAGCGACATCGCCTCCTCGCAGGCATTCGCCTGGGTGGGGAGGAAGCACATGCCCACGGCGATGGAGGCGTCGGCCGGCAGGTGAATGCCCAGTCGCGACGCGGCGAGGATGAACAGCCGCCGCGGAATCTGGGTCAACAGGCCCGCGCCGTCGGCCGAGTTGTCGGTCGCCGATGCGCCGCGATGCGCCATGCGGGCCGCCGCGCCGAGGGCGAGGCTGATCACCTCGTGGGTGCGCTCGCCGCTCTGCCGGGCAATGAAGCCCACGCCACAGGCGTCCTTCGGGGCGTAGGGAGAGCCGACGTGATCGTCGGACAGCTTGCCGCTGGCGAGGTACTGGGACATGGCTGGCGCGGATCGAAGGTGAAGCAGACAAACCGGCACGCGGGCGGAGACGTTCCGTCCCAGTCCCAAATGGATTCTACGGGGAGCGCTGTCAATGCGTTCGCGGTACACTTCCCGCATGGCAAACGACCGTCCTCGCGCTGACATGGCCGCCGCCGACGTGCTGCTCTGGCAGACCGGGTATCGGCTGGCGCTCGCCCTGTCGGTCGGCATGATCGCGGTGGGGCTCCGGACCGCCGGATTCCTGGCGCTCTCCGAGGTCGCCGAGCATGGGATGGGAACCGACACGGCCGATTGGATCCTCGGGCTGATCACGACCGGCTACGCTACGCTCGTCCTGGGCATCCGGCAGTGGATCACCCGGCAGCGGCGCGCTGGCATCGCACTCTCCACGGTCATGGTCATCGCCGACATGGTCCTGGTCTTTTGCGTGGTGTTCCTGCTCGCCGCGCCCGAGAACTACGATGTGGGGCTCTTCATCGCGCTCGTGTCGCTGCAGCTCACGCACGTCTACTTCGGCCGGGCGCCCGCGCTGCTGATGCTGGCGGTGATCGGTGCCGGTTACCTGATCCTCAATCAGGTGGCGGTGCGGCTCGAGGGTGTGGTGTACTGGGACAAGGTGCTCTTCCGGGTCGCCATCTTCAGTCTGGGGGGGCTGCTGCTGACCCGGGTGCAGACCAATCTGCAGGAACGACTCGGACGACTGGTGACGATGTTCGAGCGCGGGGAAGAGGGAGATTTCACCGACGCCTACGACGTCGCGGCCGACGCCCGCCCCGACGCGATCACGAGCGTGGGGCGCGCCTACAATCGCATGCGGACGCAGCTCGCGGGAATCGTCCTCACCGACCCGCTCTCCGGCTGCTACAACCGCCGCGGCTTCGAGCAGCAGTACCGGCGCGAGCTGGCCCGCGCCGCCCGTGCCCACACCGATCTCGCGCTCATTGCGCTCGATCTCGATCACTTCAAGCAGGTAAACGACACCTTCGGCCATCTGGTCGGCGATCAGGTGATCGCCGAGGCGGGCGAACTGTTGCGTGCCAACGCCCGTGCGGAAGACGTCGTGGCGCGCACCGGCGGCGAGGAGTTCATCGTCCTCGCTCCCAACACGAACGCCGAGGGCGCGCAGCAGCTCGCCGCGCGCATCACCGAGTCCTTCCGCCGTCGGACGTTCGGCGAACCGCGCGCCAAGGTGAGCGTGACCGTGAGTGCGGGCATCGTGGCCGACCGCGTGCGCGACGACGGCGTCGCCGAGGCGCTCCGGGCGCGGGCCGACGAAGCGCTCTATGCCGCCAAGCGCAGCGGGCGCAATCGGGTGGTCACCTGGGTGGCGTCACAGCCCTGAGCCGCCGGCCCGTCGCTCAGACCCGCAGCGTCCCCTCGCACATCACCACGGTAGCGCCACCGACACGCACGGCGTCCACGACACCCGCGGCCTTGTGCGCTTCGATCGAGAGGCGGCTCGGCCGCCCCATTTCGACGCCTTGCGCCACTTCCCACTGCAGCAGGCCATCGCGCGGAGTGCGCGCCGCGAGATAGCCGGCCAGACAGGCATTCGCGGAGCCGGTGGCCGGATCCTCGGGCACTGTGCTGCCGGGAACGAACACACGCGCGCGAATGTCGGCGCCCCGGGTGTGCGCCGGCCAGGTCGCTTGATCGTCGTCGTGCGCCATCGCGAACACCATGGGCCACGCGGCCCACGTGCCGTGCAGCACGCGATGCCAGGCCTCCATGTTGAGTCGCGCTTTCGCGACCGCCGTCGTGCTCTTGAGGGGCATCATGAGGAACGGCAACCCGCAGCTCACCCCCGCCGGCGCGTGGGCGCCACCCACGAAATCATCGGTGCTGAGTGAGAGCGTGCTGGCGAGCGCGTCGAGATCGGTGACCTCCACGCGTTCCTCTGGCAGCTGCGCGGTGGTGAGCTGGCCGTGCACCGGCACGCCTCCCGAAAGCCGCACGCGCACCGGCACCGGGCCGACATTCTCGCCGAGGACGACCGTCATCTCGTCGCCAGCGGCCGCCACCTCGCCCGTCGCCACGAGCACGTGCGCCGTGCCGATCGTCGGGTGCCCGGCGAAGGGGACCTCGAGCTCCGGCGTGAAGATCCGCACCCGTCGCGTCGTGTCCGGCCGCTCGGCAGCGAATACGAACGTCGTCTCCGCGAAGTTGAACTCGCGCGTGATCGCCTGCAGCGTCTCGGTCGGCAGCCCCTCGGCGCCGAAGACCACGGCCAACTGATTCCCGGTAAACGGCACCGACGTGAACACGTCCGCCGTCACATATCTGAGCGTGCGCATAGGGAGAACTTAGTGCGTGTGGACGGCGCGCGGGTGCGCCTTACGGGCACTATCCGGCGCGGCGATACGCTGCGCGTATCCCGCGCCAGATAGCTGCCCGACGGCGCACCCGCGCGCCGTCCACCGGGCCAAGCGGGGAGCCGCAGGTCTGACTGCGGTTCAGAGTCCGACCTCGACCGCGAAGCGATCCGAAATCTGACCGCTGAGCGATGAGCGGTGCCCGTGCGGCGGCGGGTGATGGCGCGAGCCCGGGCTGTTATCCCGCATGGGATACGCCCATCCCAATCCGTCCGATACGCAAGAGCCCGGGCGTATCCCCATGCGGGAGAAAGCCCGGGCTCGCGTCATCACCCGCCGCCGCCGCGCCCCAAATCAGGCAAGCGGGTCAGCCAAGGTACGGATACTTCCAGTCGAGCGGCGGCGAGAAGGTTTCCTTGATGGTGCGCGTGGAGGTCCAGCGCATCAGGTTCGACTTGGAGCCCGCCTTGTCGTTGGTGCCCGATCCACGCGCGCCACCGAATGGCTGCTGGCCAACCACCGCGCCCGTCGGCTTGTCGTTGATGTAGAAGTTGCCCGCCGCGTGGCGGAGCACACTCATCGCCTCCCGCACCCCCTGCCGATCATTCGAGAAGACCGCGCCCGTCAGTGCATAGGGCGACGTGCTGTCCACGATCGCCAGCGTCTCGAGCCACTTCGCGTCGTCGTACACGTACACCGTGAGCACCGGGCCGAACAGCTCTTCGCAGAGCGTGCGGTAGTTCGGATCCTTCGTCTCGATGATCGTCGGCTGAATGAACCACCCCTTCGACTTGTCGTAGCCGCCGCCGGCCACGATCGTCGCGTTCGCCTTCGCTTCATCGATGGCACCGGCGAGCCGCGTGAACGCGCGCTCGTCGATCACCGCCGCCACGAAGTTCGTGAAGTCGCGCGTGTCGCCCTGCTTCATTTCGCCCATCATCCTGATGCAGCGCTCCTTCACCGTTGGCCAGAGTGAGGCGGGGATGTAGGCACGGCTCGCCGCCGAGCACTTCTGCCCCTGGTACTCGAACGCGCCACGCACCATGCCCACGGCGAGTGCCTGTGGGTCCGCACTCGGGTGCGCGACGATGAAGTCCTTGCCCCCCGTCTCGCCCACGATGCGCGGATACGAGCGGTACTTGTTCATGTTCTTGCCGACCGTCTCCCACATGCTGTTGAAGACGCCCGTCGATCCGGTGAAGTGCACGCCGGCCAGGTCACGATGCGTGAGTGCGATGTCCGAAATCATCGCCGCGTCGCCCGGCAGGAAGTTGATCACGCCCTTCGGCAGACCTGCCTCCTCGAGCAGCAGGAACGTGTACCAGCTCGACAACGTCGCCGTGGCGCTCGGCTTCCAGAGCACCGTGTTGCCCATCAGCGCCGGCGCGCCAGGCAGGTTGCCACCGATCGCCGTGAAGTTGAACGGCGTCACCGCGTACACGAACCCTTCGAGCGGGCGATAGTCGAGCTGATTCCACATCGAGTGGTCGCTCAGCGGCTGCTCGCTGTAGAGCTCCTGCGCGAACTGCGCGTTGAAACGCCAGAAGTCGATGAGCTCGCAGGCGGCGTCGATTTCGGCCTGATGCACCGTCTTGGCCTGGCCGAGCATGGTGGCGGCGAGAATCGTGTCGCGCCACGTGGTCGTGAGCAGCTCGGCCGCACGCAGGAACACCGCCGCGCGATCTTCCCAGCGCCAGCTCGCCCATTCCTTCTTGGCCTCGGCGGCCGCGGCGATCGCTTCGTGCACCAGCGCCGGCGTCGCCTTGTGATAGCGCGCCAGCACGTGCTGGTGATCGCAGGGCATGTGCACCGCGCCCGTATCGCCGGTGTGAATCCGGCGGCCGCCCACCACCACCGGAATCTCGGCGACCTCGGCCGCCATTGCGGCCAGACGGACCTCGAGCGACGCGCGTTCGCGCGAGCCGGGGGCGTAGCTGCGCACCGGCTCGTTCACAGCGGGGGGCACGCGGCGCGTCCCGTCGAAGGCAGCAAAAGACATCAGGATCTCCGGAGCATCGGGAAGGAAGTGGGCACTGATCAAGCGCCCCAGAGGGGCGGCCACGGGGCGACCCGAAAGCTACCATCGCGCCGTGCGCGCAGTACCCTTCGCAGATGGTCTGGTCTGATCTCTCCCGTGGACGCGCGGTCCGCGCGCTCCTGCTTGCCAGCGCGGCCGTTGTCGCCGCCGCCTGCGAGCGATCCCCGCTGGCGTGGATCGACGACGCGCCGGTCCGCACGGCGATGCCGTCGCCGCTTGCGCATCCGCCATTTGCGCCCGTCGATTCCACACTGGCCGACTCCACCGATCTGGCCGCGTTCCTGCTGACGCAGGACCGCCTGCGAGAGGTCGGCGCCCTCTCGCTGCTCGCGGAGCTCAACGCGAGCGCGCCCGAGGCACGGGACACGGCCTCGACGACGGTTCCCGTCGCCCGGGTCGGCGCGAGCGCCCCGGCGCCGGTCCCCGACATGCCGGGGATGGACCACAGCGCGCACGACATGCGCGAGATGGCACCGTCGGGCGGCGATCTCCTTGGCGACGGCGACCTGCCGCGCGACGCGGCCCGCTGCGCGCGCACGCTGCGCACGGCCGAGGCGCCCGGCTTTGGCACGGTGGCGATCTGGTGGACGCGCGCGGCCGGCGGTCGCGTCCATCTCGTCGCGGCATGGCGCGATGGCCAGGCGGCTGCGTGGCGGGGCCCGCTCCCGGTCGACACGCTCGATCAGGGCCCGGGTGACGCACAGGCCGCCGAGCGGGGCGCGCACGGCTGCGTGCGGCCGGCGCCGAGTGTGGCCTGGGATGCGCGGACACGATTTCTGCATGTGGCCTATGCCGTGCGTGGCCCCGAAGGACCTGGGGTGTTCTACGCGCATCAGATGGACCCGCGCGCGTCGTTCGAGGTGCCGGTGGCGGTGCTCTACGGCGAGCAGCTCGGCGTGGTGCGGGTGGCGAGCGACGGCGATGTGGTGGCCGTGGCCTACGAAGACCCGAACACCCGTGGTCGCTCGCGCGTGGGACTCGCCATCTCCCGGACGGCGGGGCATACCTTTGAGGAGCAGCGGCTCATCGCCAGCGCCGACGCAGGTGACGCCCGTGATCCGTATGTGGTGGTGCACGGACGCGCGGTGGCGCTGGGGTGGAGCGATGTCGGCGCTGCCCCGTCGTCGAACGTCGGGACGGGCGCTCCGGCCGAACCCGTGTTCGTGACGCGTCGCCTGCGCGTGCTGCGCTGATCCTCCACGTCACTCCAACCTCTGCTCCTCGCTCTCATGCTGCTGCTTGGCGCTCACTGCATCGACACTGGCGGGATCCCCATGGCGGCGCGTCGTGCCGGTCGCGCCGGGATGCAGGCGCTGCAGATCTTCAGCGCGATCCCCAAGTACTACAACGACAAGGTGGGCGTGAAGCCCGAACGCCTTGCGCGTTTCCGGGAGGCGCTCGACGCGGCCGGGATCAAGCCGGAGCACGTGGTGGTGCACGCCGCGTACGTGCTCAACTGCGCGACGCCCGATGAGGAGAAGTGGGCGCGGGCGGCTGCCGGACTGGCCAAGGAGTTCGAACGCTCCACCGCCCTTGGCGTCGGAGGCGTCTGCTTCCACCCGGGAGCCGCCACGGATGGTGATCGAGACGCCGCCTGCGCGCGCGTGAGCGAAGCGATGCGACGGGCCCTGGCGCATGTGCCCGACGGGACGACGCGCCTGCTCATCGAGAACACCGCGGGTGCGGGGACCACCGTGGGACGGACGCCCGACGAGGTCGCGCTCATGCTCAGCGGGATCCCCAAGGCGCAGCGGCACCGTACCGGCTATGGGCTCGACACCTGTCACCTGTTCGCCTCGGGCTTCCCCATCAACGAGTCCCGCAAGGCGCTCACCGAGGTGCTCGACGCCTTCGAAGAGGCCACCGGCGAGCCGCCCGCCTTCTTCCACCTCAACGACAGCGAAGGTGCGCTCGGGTCGAACAAGGACCGCCACAAGCTGATCGGCGAGGGGCTCATCGGCGAAGAAGC
>JBDHVK010000165.1:0-7915 GCA_039809645.1 Gemmatimonas sp. | reverse complement strand
AACCGCGACCCGGCGAACCGCGTCCCGGCGAGCCGCGTCCCGGCGAGCCGCGCCCCGGCGAGCCGCGACCTGGCGAGCCGCAGGCCGAGGCGCACCGCGCGGAACGCGCGGCCGGCAGCGGCAATCCGCTCGGCCTCAGCTCTGCGCTGGCGATGGCCGTGGGCTTTCAGGTCGTGCTCTTCGCGCTGGCCTGGGTGCAATTGCATCTCGGCAGCAGCGGCGTGCTGACGTCGGCCTCGCTCCTCGGGCTCACCGATATGGACGCGCTCACGCTGTCGATGACTCGCTACGGCGCGGACGCGGCAAACGTCCGCACGGCAGCGGCGGCGATCGGCATCGGCGTGCTCGCGAACACCGCCCTCAAGCTGGCGGTCGTGGTCACCCTTGGTGCGCCGCGCTTTCGGCTTCGGGCGGCCGCCGGGTTGCTCACCCTGGCGGCGGGTAGCCTCGCGGGCCTCGCGATTGGCTGGCCATGAACCGCGCATCTGCTGATCATTCACCATGACCTCGCCGGTGCCCGCCTCCCTGCCCGCCCCCGAGGCGACGACGCCAGACTCCGGCGTCACGGGGGTGATCGCGGCGTTCGGCCGCATCGTGCGCCGACTCGTGCAGCCGGTCGGGGCGGGGGCGCGCTTCACCGCCGACGTCGTGGGCAGTGTGCGCGATGTGCCCACCTGGCTGCCCGAGTTCTCGCCGCAGGCGCGCTCGCTCGGCGTCGAGTCGCTCCCCATCGGCATTTTCATCGCCCTCTTCACCGGCATCGTGCTCGCGCTGCTCGCGAGCTACAGCGTGGGCGATCTGGTGCCGCCGTATTTCGTCGGCACCCTCGTGCAGAAAACGGTGACCCTCGAACTTGCGCCGGTACTCACCGGACTCGCGCTCGCGGGTCGCGTCGGCGCGAACATCGCCGCCGAACTCGGGACCATGCGCGTCACCGAACAGGTCGACGCGCTCGAAACATTGGGCTACGATCCCTTGACGCATCTGGTAGTGCCGCGCGTGCTCGCGTCGACGCTCATGTTTCCGGTGGTGGTGGGCGTCGCCATGCTGGTGGGACTCACCTCCGGATGGCTCGCGAGCCTCGGATTGCTCGACATGTCCACGCCGCAGTTTCTCAAGGGCGTGCGCATTTTCTTTCAGTCGTTCGACATCCGCTATGGGCTCGTGAAATCGGCGAGCTTTGGCGCGGCGGTCGCGCTCATCGGATGTCGAGCGGGACTTCAGACGCAGGGTGGTGCGCAAGGCGTCGGGCGCGGTGCCACGCGCGCGGTCGTCATTTCGGCGGTGATGATTCTCGTTCTCGATGCGTTCTGGGCGCTGGTGTGGCTCACCGGACGCACCATTCGCTGATGCGGAGTATGAGTCGATGACGGATTCGCGTAGGGCATCCCGTCGCGCGAGCGATTTTGTGGTTGGCCTGACGGTGCTGCTCGCGACCATCGCGCTGGTGGGCACCGTGCTGTGGCTCAAGCAGGCCGATCTCGGCGGGCGCACCCGACATCTCGTCGTGCGCACGCGCGACGTCGGCGGTGTGGCGCTGGGCAATCCGGTGGTCATCCGCGGGGTGCGCGCCGGGCGCGTGGAAGGGATCGCGTTGGGCGAGAAAGGCTGGGTCGTCCTGCAGCTGGGCCTCGACAAGAGCACGCCACTGCCGGCCGATCCGGTCGTGCTGCTCGCCGCGTCGAGTCTCTTCGGCGAGTGGCAGGCGACCGTCACCGACGCGAGCGGCGTTCCCGCTGATCGCGACTTGCGCGCGACGATCGAGTTGGCCCGCACCACCGGCGATACACTGGCGGGCGCCGTCCTTCCGGACATCGCGCAGCTCACCACCGTTGCCGGCCGCCTCGCCGGCGACGTTGCCAAGGTCGCGGATCGCGTGCAGGTCGCGTTCGATGATTCCGCGGCGCGCGAACTGCGCGAATCGATCCGCAACTTCGCCGAGCTCTCGTCGGTCCTCGCCAAGACCGTGACGCTGCAGTCGAAGAACCTCGACAAGATCAGCACCGACCTGCAGACCGGCCTCACGGACCTCAACAACACGGCCGCCAAGCTGAGCGCCTTCTCCGCCCGCGTCGATTCCGCGACGAGCCGCGGTGAGCTGCAACAGATCGTCGTGAATTCCCAGCACGCGGCGCAGGAGCTGATGACGACCGCCACCCGCCTGCGCGAAATCTCCGGCGATTTCGAGCGCACGCAGAGCAAACTCACGAGCGCCGTCAGCCGAGCCGACTCCGTGTTTGCCAAGGCCAACAGCCGCAGCGGCACACTCGGGCTGATGATCAACGACCCCGCGCTCTATCAGCAGAGCGATTCGCTCGTCCGCGAGCTCCGGTCGCTCGTCGCCGACGTCAAAAAGAACCCGCGCCGTTATATCAACGTGCGGGTCTTCTAGCAGCCGGTGTAGGTCTGCGCCGTACGTATGCGCCGTACGTATGCGCCCCACGTATGCGCTGTTCGTATGCGCTGTTCGTATGCGCTGTTTGTATGCGCCGTACGTATGCGCTGTACGTATACGCCGTTCGTATACGCGCCCGCCCCCCTAAGGCGTCGGCACCGCCAGCACCCCGCACCGCGCCGTGCGAAGCACGCGGGTCGCAACGCTCCCCACGACGAGCCGTTCCAGGAAGCTGTGGCGCTGCGTCCCCACGGCGACGAGCTCCGCATTCGACTGCTGAGCGAAGGCGAGCAGCGCCGGCGCCGGGTCGCCGCGGACGGCCACCGTTTCGACGGTGATCCCCTCGGGCACGTCGAGCTGCTGCACGAGCTGCTCGAACAGCGGCGGCAACGTGCGGCCGTACTCGGCGTCCCACGCCTGCCAATCCGCGCTCGGATGCTCGAAGCGCGGTCGGACGTGCACGAGACTCAGCTTGCCGCCTGGCGAGAGCAGTCGAAGCGCCAGATGCGCGGCGTGCAGACTGGCCGAGCTGAAGTCGAGCCCCACCACCGCGTGCGAGGGCGTCCCGAAATGGGGGGGGACGGCGAGCACGGGAACCCGTGACTCACGCAGCGTGGCGAGGGTGGTTTCGGTGCCGAAGAGCCGGTCGAGTGGGTTGTGCCGCCCGATGCCCATGACGATCATCGCCGCGCCGCGCTGTTCCGCCTCGTACGCGAGCGTACGCGGAGGCGGTCCCATCACGACGTGAATGGGCCACGACGGATCCCCGGCGGCCGCGATGGAGACCGACCGCTGCAGATCATCGAGCATCGCCTTCCGGCGCGACTCATCGATCTCGGCGGGGACCGGCAGGACGTCCATGCCGGCCGCGATGCCGGGCATGGGCTCGCACACGCCAATGATCTCGGGCGTCCCGCCAAGCGCGCTGGCCGCCAGACGTCCGGCCGTCAGGAGCGCCTCGCTCGACGCGACTGCCCCATCACAGGCGATCAGTATCGGTCCGCCGCCGATCGCTGCGGCGGCGCTGTTAGCCGGCAAAGACATGTTGATGGTGGCGGACATGCGGCGAAAACCCTCCGGACGTGATGCCGGGTCGATCAAGCGGGCAGGACGGGGCCGACACGAGGGACCCGTGGTCGACATCACGCGACACGGGTAAGAGGGTCGCACTTTGAGGACCCCCTCTCTATCGGGGAGACGGGCTGGGGAAGTCAGGGAATCCCGCACGTCGATATGCGGATCCTGTTCGTCCCGGGTTTCGCACGGTGAGCGGCGATTTCCCGTCTCCGATGCGTGCCGGAACGCAGCCTACAGCGCCCAGCGCAGGCTTCGCGCCACGCGGTCGAGCACTCGATGCCCCAGCGACCGCTGCCCGGGCCACGCGGTGGTGATCTCCACGCTGTCAGTCAGGTCGTGCTCGAAGGTGCGCTCCATCGACGCCCCACACGCCTCGTCCAGCAGCAGCACGTTGCATTCGGCATTCAGCCAGAACGATCGGAAGTCGAGATTCGACGAGCCGATCAGCGACGCATAGCCGTCCACTACCAGCGTCTTGGCGTGCAACGTCGCCCGCTGATACTCGAAGATCCGGACCCCCGCGCGCAGCAGCTTCGCGTACGCGCCATGGGCTGCATGGCGCACCAACGCGACATCAGTGCGCTCGCTGGGCAACATCAAACGAACATCCACCCCGCGCCTCGCCGCGATCATCAGCAGGTTGAGCGCGGCCGTGGGCGGGGCAAAGTAGGGGGTCGTGATCCACAACCGCTCACGGGCGCCTCCCACCAACGCGGCGAGCACCGACAGCAGCTCCCGTTCGCCACGCCCTGGCCGCGAGTCGATGACGAACGCCAGAGTATCGTCGGGTGCAGGCTGCGGGACGTCATCGGGAGCACGTCGGACCCGCCGGCCGCGTCGGCCTGCCGCCAGCGTGCGACGCACCACCGTCTGCAGCGCGCGTGCGCCGAATGGGCGCGTCCCGGGCGGTCGGACGATCCCGTCGCTCCAGCTCACATAGGCGAGCCCCGGCAACGCGGGACCACGGGCACGGTCCCACCCCTCGGCGAACACCGCCGCCAGTTCGCGCGCCACCGAACCGTGGACTTCGACAAACGTGTCCCGCCACGCGTCGCGACGCTGCCGAATGCTCGAGCCGTACTCCTCCCCGATGTTCATGCCGCCGGTGAACGCGATGGAGCGATCGATCACCAGCAGCTTGCGATGATCGCGGCGCAGCGCCTCGAACGGATGATGCCAGAACCGGTGAAAGTGCCGCACCTGGACCCCGCTCGCCTCGAGCAGGCTCCAGAAGCGATCGGCTGTGGCAATCGATCCAACGGCATCGGCCAGCACACACACCCGCACGCCACGCTGCGCCGCCAGCGCCAGCGCCGACTGCACCGACGCGCCCAACCGATCGTCGCGCAGGATGTATGTCTCGAGCAGGATCTCTTCGCGCGCCGTGGCCATCGCCTCCTGCATGCGCGCGAACGCCTCGGCGCCATCCGGCAACAGCCGCACCGGTGGCGCGACATGCAACGGTGCATCATCGATCTGCTGCACGAGCGTGCGAAACGCCGCGTTGCGCACGCCATCGTCGATCACCCGAGCCGCCGCCCACGCCTTGAGCGGCCGCAACAGCGGGCGCGGAATCAGTCTCGGCGCGTGAGGAGAGGTCGTGGGACGCACGTCGGTAAGGTAGCGGCAGGGTCCGAGCGCCGTGGCACAAC
Organism: Gemmatimonas sp.; assembly: GCA_039809645.1. Lineage (GTDB taxonomy): Bacteria > Gemmatimonadota > Gemmatimonadetes > Gemmatimonadales > Gemmatimonadaceae > Gemmatimonas. The sequence goes on along the minus strand of JBDHVK010000165.1, from coordinate 2,791 downwards.
GCTCGGGAAGCGCTCAGCCCGTCGCGAAGAACCGAATCAGGAACTGACAGAACAGCGCCCCGAGCACCGTCATCGAAAAGCCCCACATCAGCAGCTGACGGAAGAGACGCTTCGTGTCCGTCCCCGCCGGCACGGCGGCAATGCACAGCGAGCCGATGGTGGAGAGCGGCGACACATCCACCACCGCCGCACCCACGTTGATGCTCAGCGCGATCTCGAGCGGATTGCCGCCGCCGAGCTTCTGCACGAGACCCGGAACCGCCGGAAGAAACGCCGGATACACCACGCCGGAGGTCGAACTGTACGTCGACAGCAGCCCCGTGACACCGGCGATCGCGCCATTCACCGTGTTGGGCGTGGCCAGCCTTGCAAGCAGCGTGCTGAAGAGATCCATCCCACCGGTCTTTTCGAGCACGCCGACGAGCACACTGACGCCGCACACCATCACCAGCACCGACCACGGCACCTGTTTGATCATGCCGTTGTCGTCGCCGAGTCCGGCGAGCACCAGCAGCGAGGCGGCCCCGAACGCGAGGAGCCCGGGATTCAGCTTGTAGAACACGACGCCCAGCATCCACGCGGCTCCCACCGCCACGGTGATGGCGTGCGTGCGAGTGAAATGCACCGGCCGTGGCTCATGGGCGTGTCGCTGGGCCGAGAGCAGGCGCGGGCCGCCGAAGAGTGTCCAGGCGATCGCCGCCGCGAGCGCGTGCGCCGCGAAGTTGGCGCCCCACACCGCCCACGGATGTCCGCCCAGTCCCGCCTTCTCCATGAGCCCCGCCACGAGCACGCCGATGGCGCTGATCGGCGAGAGATTGCCCGCGTTGGCCCCGTTGCCGATCATCAGCGCCGTGAGCAGCGGCGGGACCTCGGCTTCATGCGCGAGCCCCATCGCAATCGGGGCGAGGAGCGCCACCGTGGCAATCGCGCCGGGCCCCATCGTGGAGATCGCGCACGCGAGCACGAAGAGCAGCAGCGGCAGCAACCCCGAGCGACCGTGCAGCGCGCGCACGCCCGCGTGGGTGATCGCGTCCATCGTGCCGTTCACCTGGGCGACGCCGAAGAGCAGCGTCACCCCAACCAGCGTCAGAAAGAGCGAACTGGGAAACGCGGACATCACCTGCTCCACCTTCCAGCCGGCACCGAACAGCGCAATCGGCCACGCGAGCGCCACCGCGAGCACACCCACATTGAGGCGCGACGTGAGGCTGGCGCCGATCACCACGAGCAATGCGATCAGCGACCATTCGGCCGGCGTCATGGCGATGGCGCCTCAGGCGGGCGTATAGGGCGGCAGCAGATGGCGCTGCACCTTGCCGAGCGCGGTGCGCGGCAGCGCGTCCACGCGCACGAAGCCGCGTGGCACCTTGAAACTCGCCAGCTGTGCCCGCACCTGCCCCTCGAGCGCGTCGAGGTCCACCTCGTCGCTGCACACGACATAGGCAACCGGCACTTCCCCGCGACGCGCATCCCTCACCCCCACCACCGCCGCTTCGCGGATCCCCGGCACCTCGGCGAGGAATTCCTCGATCTCGCGCGGATAGATGTTGAACCCGCCCGAAATGATCAGGTCACTGCGACGCCCTTCGAGTGTGATGTACCCATCGGCGGCGCGCACGCCGACATCACCCGTGTGAAACCAGCCATCTCGCCACGCGGCGGCGGTGGCCTCCGGCCGGCGCCAATAGCCGGCGCACACATTGGGCCCCTGCACCAGCAGCTCACCGCTGGTGCCATCGGGCACATCCGCACCGGCATCGTCCACGATGCGTACCCTCGTGAGCGGGAGCGGAAGCCCCACCGTCCCCGCACGCCGCTCACCGTGGTACGGGTTGCTCACGTTCATGAGGGTCTCGGTCATGCCGTAGCGTTCGAGAATCACATGGCCGAACCGCGCACGGAACTGCTCGAGCACCGGCGCCGGCAGCGGCGCACTCCCCGACACGAACAGGCGCACCCCTTCGCCGATCGCGCGCTGCTGCGCGGCCGGCAGCTCGAGCAGCCGGACGTACATCGTGGGCACGCCGAAGAACACCGTGGGTTTGTAGTCGGCAAACCACTGCGGCGCCTTGTCGTGTTCGAAGCGCTCGACGAGCAACATGTGGCAGCCGCTCAGCAACCAGGCGTGGACACCATTCCCCAGACCGTGCACGTGAAAGAGCGGCAGCGTCGCGAGATACCGGTCGGCGGCGGTGAACTCCCACTGCTGGACCAGCGCCATTCCGTTCGCGGCGAAATTCCCGTGTGTCAGCACGGCACCCTTCGAGGCACCCGTGGTCCCCGAGGTGTACACGAGCGCCAGCGGCGTATCGACATCAGCCACCACCGCGTCGCGCAGGTCGTCGGCGCCGCCGGCGCGCGACTCGGCGGCGCGGTGCAGCGCCTCGACATCCCACCAGGTGGTGCCGTCGGGGAGCAGCGTCGCCTGCGCCGCTGTCGTGATCACCGCGACGGGATCGGCGTCGCGCACGATGTGCGCGATCTCGCGTTCGCGATACAGGACGTTGATGGGGACCACGATCGCGCCCGTCTTCACACCGGCCAACCAGAGATCGATGATCTCGATCCGATTGGTCAGGTAGAATGCGACGCGATCGCCCCGGCGGATCCCTCGCGCGCGCAGCTCCGCCGCGAGCCGATTGCTGCGCGCTTCGAGTTCGCCAAACGTGCAATGCGTCGGGGCGCGGTCGGCATCGGCAAATGACAGCGCGGGTGCCGCGGCTCGCCCGAGCAGGGCGCGATCGAACAGTCCCAGCAGTGACATGGCGCGGAAGGTACCTCCGCGCCATGG
>JBDHVK010000164.1:0-8062 GCA_039809645.1 Gemmatimonas sp. | reverse complement strand
CCACGTCGCGCGGCTTTCTGGCCATCGCGCCCGAGTCGATGGTGCTCATGCCCGGGGACGCGGTCCACGTGGACTTCGGCATCAGCTACATGGGGTTCGACACCGACTGGCAGAAGATGGCCTACATCCTCAAGCCCGGCGAGAAGGACGCGCCGGCCGGTCTCAAGCAGGCGCTGGCCAATGCGAACGCCTTGCAGGATGCGCTCACGCAGAAGGTCGCGCGCCCCGGCATGACCGGTGGTGCGGTGTTCAATGGGGTGATGGCCGAGATGCGGCAGCGCGGCATCGAGGCGATGATCTACTCGCATCCGATCGGCAATCAGGGCCACGGACTCGGCACCAGCATCGACTTCCGCAGCCCGCTGCGCAGCGACACCACTGCGCAGAATGCGCGACTCCGCCTGGGTTCCTACCTGAGCGTGGAGCTCAACGCCGCGACGCCCGTGCCGGAGTGGGGCGGCAAGAAGGTCTTCGTGATGATGGAGGACGACGCGTACCTGACCGAGACCGGGTATCGGTTCTTCCGCCCGCGTCAGGAGGCGTGGTACCTCATTCGTTGACGGCTACTTGCCGTCGAAGTAGGCGACGACTGCGCGCGCCATCTCACCGATTCGGTCTTCGGCCTCGCCATAGTTGCCCGTGATGTTGTTCGTGCACACCACGATCACGATCGGCCCCGACTTCGAATAGATCACCCCCACGTCGTTCGCGAGATACGGGGGCCAATCGCCCGTCTTGTGCGCAACGGGCACCTCGAGATAGTGCGGCAGCCGTCGCTCACCTGAGGCCTGGTTGCGCATCATGCGCATCATGTCTTCGCAACGGGGCTTGCTGGCGAGCGGCGCTGTTCTCGAGGAGCCGTCGGCACAACGCTGCATGCGCTCGAGGAGCGCACCCACCGCGCGTGGCGTGATCGCACCCAGCCAGTAGGCGCGCCGGTTTGCGACGGCGTCGCGCGGGTTGGCGGTATAGCCGGCGGTGCGCGCCGCGGCGAACACATCGGCCACGGTGAACAGCAACTCCATGCCGCCACCGTTGGCGGCGATCCACTCGTTAACGCTGGCCACGCCACCCACCTGCCCGATCGCGAGATCGGTCGCGGTGTTGTCGCTCGTGATCACCATCTGCGCCAGCACATCGCGCAACGTGGGCTGGAGCCCCGCGTCGAAGCGCTGCAGAATGCCGCTGCCGCCGCGCTTGTTCTCAGCGGTGATGGTGAGGCGCGTGGTCAGCGACAGCGCGCCCTTGTCGACCAGCTGCATGGCGAGCACCAGTACGGGAAGCTTGATGACGCTCGCCGAGTTGACGCTGATGTCGGCGCGAACGGCAGCCTCCTCTCCCGTCGTGAGATGTTTCACGTAGACACCGGCCAAGCCGGGAAAGCGGGAGACGTGCTCGGCAAGCTGGCGGCTCAACGCGGTGGGTGCCTGCGCGTGTACCGCTCGCGTGCACAGCGTCGCCATGAACGCACCGCGGAGGAGCGTGCGGATCATTCGAACCCCAACTCCACCGGCTCGGCCATTCCCCACGCCGCCGCGCCACCCGCGCCACCCGCGCCGCCCACGCCGCCCGCCGCCTTCAGCAACTCCGCCACCGTGTACATCCGCGTGCCGCGGATCACCGTCTCCAACGCCGACAGCGCGCCGATGCGCTCCAGCGGATTGCCGTTCACGATGAGTACGTCGCTCACCTTCCCCGCGCGAACACTGCCGTAGTCCCGATCCGCTCGCATGTGGCGCGCCGACTCGATCGTGGCCACCTGCAGGATCTTCGCGCGCGGAATCCCCGCCAGCTCCATCATCTCCAATTCGCGGCGATAGGTGGTGCTTGCCACATTGTCCGTGCCCGCGACCAGCGGAATGCCGGCCGCATAGAGGCGCCGCAGGAGCGTCATGTAGGCCGAGTCGGCCTTGAGCTGATCCCGCGATCCACCGGCGCCCACGATGGCGCCGCCACCGCCGATCCACAGATTGAAGGTGCCGTCCACCACGGTATTGTGCGCCTTGAGATACTCGAGGAGGCGCGTCATGGGTGCGCCATTCACATCTATCGTCGGCGCAACCGCGGTGGCGACCTGTGAGTACGCGCGCATCTGTGGCAGGTACAGCGAGTCGGGATAGAAGTTCGAGAAGAAGAACGCCGCGTGCTGAATCTCGTCGTAGCCAAGGCCGACGGCCGCTTCGATCGACATGCCGCGCGGAATGTGTCCGCTGAGGCGCATGCCACGCTTCTTCGCTTCGGCCGCAATCGCCGGCACGAGATCGGGGTGCACCACGTTGTACAGCTTGATCTGCTGGTAGCCCAGGGAGTCGTAGCGCGCGACCCACCGGCGCGCCTCCGCCTCGGTGCTCACGACCGTCGCCGTGGGACCCGCCCACGCGAGCGGCCCTTCCATGAAACCCGCGAGGATATATCGAGGCGCGGCGAGCCTGCCGGCCGCCACGCGATCGCGGAGCGAGGTGGCCACGTCCACATCGGCGGCGAGATCACGGGCGCTAGTGAGCCCCTGCGCCAGCTGCGTCATGCCGAAGACATACTGCGTCGCCACCTGCGCGTGGGCGTGCATCTCCCACATGCCGGGCATGATGGTCTTGCCCGTGGCATCGATCACCGTCGCGCCGGTGGGCACGACCGTGGTGGCCGCGGGGCCGACCTCGGCAATGCGTCCGTTCGCGATCACCACCGTGTGCTGCGTGAGCAGGTCACCGCGCTCGCTGTCGAACACATTGCCGTTGCGCAGCACGAGCGTGCCGATGTCCTTGCCCACCGTCCTGGCGGCGGCTTCGGCCCGGGCATCGCGCCAACGCAGTTCGATCGCGCGCAATGCGGGCATCAGTGGCACGAGATCGGGGCGTACCGTGATGAACCACGCCACGTCCGTTGCGAGCAGGCCACCCCGCTCATCGATCCACACACCCGACGGATTGGGATTCGGGCCTCGATACAGCATCACGAGCCGCGCGCGCTGACGCGCCGCACCGCGGCGCAGCAGCGTATCGGCGACCACCTCGGCGCGCACGGCAGGGCCGCCGGCGATCTTCGATGCCTTGCCGGGCATGGCAAGCAGTGTCTTGGCGAGCAGTGCCTGCGCCCATGGGGTGTCGCCACGCAGCGCCACCCAATCGTTCGCGCCGCGCGCACTCGTACGCACCCCGCCCGGCGCCGAGGGCACGCCCTGACGCACGGAGTCCGGCGTGGTGCTGAACGCTTCGGTCGCTGCCCCCGCCGAGCCATCGGCGAGGACCGGCCGCGCTTCGCCACCGACCGGCAGGCCGGACGGTCCCACGCGATAGCGCGTCTCGAGCCGCGTGCCGCGATTGCGATCGGTGAACACCCAGCGCGCGATCACGGAATCGCCGCGAGTGGTGACCACGAGATCACCGGCTTCGCGACCGTGGTTGTTGACGATCCAGCGGGCGCTATCGGGCGCGGGCGCAGCGAGCAGAAGCGTGACGAGCAACGGCAACGACATGCAGGCCTCAGGATGAGTTAGAGCAATGCCGAATCGAGCGACGGTCGTTGATAGGTCGGCACATCGCGCAGCAGTGTGAAGTCGGTGAAGTCGAACCCCGGACCCACCGTGCACCCGCAGAGCGTATAGCCGCCAGTGGGACGGGCCGACTGCCACCAGCCGGCTGGGACGACGTATTGCGGCGTCCCACCGGTCGCGAGCGGGCCCAGCAGAACGCGCGTCGTCGGACCACCATCCGGTGGGGCGACGAACAGTTCGAGTGCTTCGCCTTCATACCAATGCCACGCTTCATCGCTCTCGACGCGATGCCACGCGCTGTACGTCCCATTGACGAGCAGGAACCAGATCATCGTCAATGCGGCGCGATCGCCGCGACGATCGACGGGCTGAACCGTGTATGGCGAGCGGAACGTCTCGGCGTACCAGCCCCCCTCCGGGTGGGCGCGCAAGCCGAGTTGTGAGATGAGGACAGCAACACGTGTGAGCATGCTGTATTCTACTGCTCGTCCACAACTCTGAGGTGTCGATGTCCGCTGACGTGCACGCACTCCGGACCACTGAGTCCGACGCGACCCGCCGCGCCTTCCTCCAGCAACTCGGTCTCACGCTCACCGTCGGTGGTCTCGCGATTGCCGGAGCACCGTCGCCCCTCTCGGCATTGCCGATCGCACATTCGACCGCCGACGACTTCGACATGACCTGGATCAAGCGGGTCACCGGCAAGCATAAGGCGGTCTTCGATGCGCCGGACATCGCGGGCGGCCTGGGCGTCATTCGCGCGGCGGTGGTGAAGCAGCAGTACCTGAACGCGTTCAAGATTCCGGCGTCGGCATTTACCGGCGTGATCGTGCTGCGACACGACGGCATCGCCCTCGCGATGAATCAGGCCTTCTGGGATGCCTACGGCCTCGCGAAGACCAACAACGTGAAGCACCCGTGGACCGGTGAACCGATCACGAAGAATCCGGCCATGCTGACCCCTGCGGATGGGCTGCCGGCGATGCTCGCGGGCGCCGATCTGGCGACGCAGATCAGGAGCGGGACCATCGTCCTCGCCTGCAACCTGGCATTCGCCGACATGGTCGATCTCGTGGCGAAGACGGACAAACTCGCCGACGCCGCCGCGCGCACGAAGGCGCTGAGCATGATGATGCCCGGTGTGATCATGCAGCCGAGCGGCGTCTTCGCCACCACGGTCGCGCAGGAGCAGGGCTGCGTGTACGTGCGCGCAACCTGAACCACGAGATGTGCTGATGACGGGATGGTGTGTTGCGGCGCTGATGGCGCTGTCGACGAAGGTCGCGGCGCCCGTCACGGGCATCGTGTACGCCGATCGCAATGCGAATGGCATACGGGACGCGGGCGAGCGGGGCATGGCGGGCGTCGCCGTGTCCAATCAGGACACCGTGGCACTCACGGATGCCGACGGACGCTACACGTTGCCCGGCCCCGGGCTGGGCAACGTGTTCGTGTCGGTCCCGCGCGGATCTCGCACCGTTGGCGATTGGTGGAAAGCCGTTGATGGCTCCGCACGCGATTTCGCGCTGACCGACTGGAGAGAGCCCGTACCCTTCCGGTTCGTGCAGGCGTCGGACACGCACATTGCACCGGCGGTGGTGCCGCGCACGCGGCGCCTGATCGCCATGGTCGACTCGATCACGCCGGCGCTGCTGCTGGTGACCGGCGACCTCGTGAAAGATGCGCTGCGCGTGAGTGAGACGGAGGCGACCGGTTACTACGACCTCTTTGCGAGCGAAATGCGGGCGCTGCGCACGCCGTTCCGCACCGTGCCCGGCAATCACGAGATCTTCGGCATCGAACGCGAGCTGTCGAAAGTGCCCACGACGCATCCGCTCATGGGCAAGACGATGTACCGTCGCCGCCTCGGGCCCGAGTACTACTCGTTCAACGCCGGCGGCGTGCACTTCGTGGCGCTCAACACCGTCGATATCGACGATCAGTGGTACTACGGCCACGTCGACTCACTGCAACTGGCGTGGCTGCGCCGCGACCTCGCGGTCGTGCCCGACAGTGTACCGGTGGTGACCTTCAGTCACATTCCGCTCGTCTCGGCGTCGGAAGGCGTTGGCGGGTACACCGAGGCACCGCCCGCACCGACGATCATCACGGTGAACGGCAAGAAGCAGTTCCGACACACGGCCGCGAATCTGCAGGAGGTGCTCGCTGCCATTCGCCCACACCGCTTCGAGATCGCGCTCGGCGGGCACATTCACTATCGCGAGCAGGTCACGATGCAGAGCACGACCGGGCCGCTGCGCTTCTTTCAGACCGCCGCGATCGTGGGCGATACACCCAAGGGTGGTGTGGTGCTGCCGAGTGGCATCACGGTGTACACCGTGCGCGGCGGGCGCGTTGACGACGGGGTGTTCGTGCCGCTCGGCGCCGTGCGTTAGGGCTTCCTGGCGGTGCGGGGCCTCCACACCGGTGGGCGCCACGTCGCATTGTCGCCGGTCACGTGATCCTTGTCGCTCACGATTTCGAGATGGTCGGGCGTGACGCCGACCAGGACGACCCCGTTCTCCCGATCCTTGTAGAAGGCACTCCAGGCCGGATCCCAGTGCGCGTCCTTCGTGGCCTTGTCGCGCGCGATGATCGCGGTGCCCACGATCGAGACATAGCCCTGACGTACCGGATCGAAATAGTGCAGCACCACGCGTCCGTCGCGTGTAATGTCCTGCACCTTGCGCGTCCGTGGGTTGGTGGCGAACCAGACCGTGAAGTCGCGTTCGGGCGGCTTGGGCTGCACCATGCGACTGCGTGGCGCGCCCTTGTCGTCGAGCGTGACGAAGGTGGCGTACCTGGCGCCGGCGATAATGCGCCGCGCGATAGCCGCCGTGTCTTTCGGCGCGGCAGCCGGAACGGCCTGCGCACGCAGGGTACACGGCAGAAGCAGGAAGAGAGCAGCGACCTTGTGCATGGTGGTAGCTTAGCGCCCATGACCGAGAAACGCTGGCCCATTCCGTTAGGCGCCATTCTCGTGCATCTGGGCATCGGCTCGGTGTACGCATGGAGCACGCTCAACCGCCCCCTCACGGCGGCGTTTCCCGCGTTGCCGTGGTGGCTCACGCCCCCCTACCCCACGTTCACGACGGCGCTCGTGCTGCTCGGCCTGAGCGCCGCGACCCGCGGGCCGTGGGTGGAGATGGTGGGCGCACGCGTGGCGGCGCGCACGGCGGCCGGCTTCTTTGCGAGCGGGTTGCTCGTGGGTGCGCTGGCGCTGGTGCTCAAGCAGCCACTGCTGCTGTTCGTGGGCATGGGGCTCCTCTGCGGCATCGGCTGTGGGATCGGCTATATCGCGCCGGTGAGTACGCTGGTGAAGTGGTTTCCGGATCGGCGTGGAATGGCGACCGGCCTCGCGATCATGGGCTTCGGCGGCGGCGCGTTCGTGGCGGGCTATGCGAACGCGTTTCTCATCGAGCGCGTCGGCGTCGCGGCGGCGCTCGCGATCCTCGGCGTGGTGTATCTCGTGGTGATGCTCACCGGCGCGCAGCTGCTCCGGCACGCTCCCGGGCATCCGCCGCGCGGGCGCATGACGGTGACGCTCGAGCAGCGCATCGTGGCCGCGGGGCTCACGCGCCGCGAGGCGATTCGCACGCCGCAGTTCGCGCTGCTCTGGGCGATGCTGTGCATCAATGTCACCGCCGGCATCGGCATTCTGGCGCAGGCGTCGCCGATGATGCAGGACCTGTTCGGTCGCACGCCCAAGGAAGCCGCGGCCATCGTGGCCGTGATTTCGATCTTCAATGCAGGCGGGCGCCTGCTCTGGTCGAGCGTCTCCGACCACATCGGCCGCCGCACCACCTATCTCGTGTTCTTCGGGGTGCAGGTCGCGCTCTTTCTGCTCATTCCGCGACTGGCGGAGCAGGGCGCGTGGTGGCCATTCCTCGCCTGCCTGCTCACGGTGTTCACGATGTACGGCGGCGGGTTCGCCACCATTCCGGCGTTTCTCGCCGATCTGTTCGGGGTCGCGAACGTGGGGGCGATTCATGGCGCGCTGCTCACCGCCTGGAGTGTGGCCGCGGTGGTAGGGCCGGTGATCATCACCGAGCTCTCGACGCGCGCCAAGGCGGCGCTGCCGCCCGGTGGGAGCAAGGTGCACATCTACGATCAGCCGCTGATGCTCCTCGCCGCGCTCCTCGCGCTGGGCTTCGTGCTGACGCTCCTCGTCAGGCCCCTTCCCGATAGGTCTCCGTCGCAATCATCCACCCCGCGTCCGTAAGGCGCCAGGTGGCGGTGTAACTCCCCTGCTGTTCATGCGCGCGGGCGCCCATGCGCCAGCGGCCGATCCACGTGCCGTTCTCGGTGGCAGTGCGTCCGTCGGGCGCCACGACGACGAGCACCGGCGACCGACGATAGCCGCCGAACCCCTTCTCCTCCATCTGCTCGGCGAACGCGTCACGATTGGCCGCGCGCCCTGTCAGCGAGAGACCGCCAGCGACCTCGACGATCACATCGTCGGTCATGAAGGAGACAACGTAGTCCGGATCGCGCGCATCAATGGCGGCGTTGGACTGCTTGCGCAGGGCGCGGATATCGGCGGCATGATCTCGCATGCCCCAATCATATCGA
>JBDHVK010000163.1:0-8148 GCA_039809645.1 Gemmatimonas sp. | reverse complement strand
ATGGGCCCGTTTGCCGGCAAGACACAAGCGCCGCCATCACTGGTAAGTGACGGCGGCGCTTTGGTTTACAGACTATTGCCCCTCCTGGGGTCGAACCAGGAACCTTCTGATCCAGAGTCAGCGAAATAGTACAATAGTCAGCACCTCATTAAGACTGAGAAGGACAGTATTTCGCTGTTGCGTGCGCTCAAAAGTCAGCATAAGTTAGCACCGCCACGCTGACTACCGGCTGACTGCGCGTGGCTCTGCGGGCCGTAGACGACGGCCGAGCCTGCTGGTGGAAGGGACCGCGCATGTGGACGGATGACGACGAACGCCCCGCCCCACTCCCCGACGATCGCGCGGCCGCGATCCGTGACCCGCACTTCCTCGCGTGGTTCCGGGGACGCCTGTGGGTGACCCCCGAGCTGATGGGGCTGCACCCCGACACCGCCACCCGGAACGCGGTGGTGAGCTGGTTCGTGGAGGACGTGGGGGCCTACGTCTGGTTCCAATGCGAGGACAGCTACCGCGGACCGAACTACGCGTGGGGTGCCTGGCGTTTGCGCGCGGATCTGGTGACCCGGGATTTCCCGCAGGCGCTCGCCGATGTCCGGTACGACATCGCGCGCGCAGCGGATGCGCACATCACCGCCTTAGACGACTGGCTCCGGGCCGACATGCGCGGCGCCCTCACGTTCCCTGGATGCCGAGGGGGGAGCCCCACCCTCCCCGACTCCCTGCGCACCCGTCTGTTCCTCCGCGCCAGCCACCGACGCGCGGCATGGCCCCGCCCGTGCGGCGTGTGTGGCGCGAGCTATCGCCCCTCCCGCCCGAACGCGCGCCGGTGCCCGTCGTGCATTGCAGGAAGCAAAGGAGGGAAGGGATTGAAGGGAGCAAACCCCGCCATTGGTGCCACCGAACCCCCATCGGTGCCATCGGTGCCACGTGCCACGCTCGGTGAGGGGGCTGGCACCACCGGCACGAATGGACGGCGCGGCCAGTGAGTCCCGATCGGCGAGACCTCAGCCTCAAACGCGTAGTAGACGCGATCCGCCCCGGGCCAGCGCGCGTCATCGTGTGGGACACCGCGCGCCCTGGGTTGGGGCTCGATGTGTGGCCGAGCGGGCGCCGGAGCTGGGTGCACCAGTACCGCACGGCCGAAGGCGTACAGCGCCGCGCGAAGCTCGGCGACGCGCGCACGATGTCGCCCGCGCAAGCCGGGGAGGCGTATCTCGCCGCGGCCGCGCGGGTGCAGACCGGGGGTGATCCGTTGGCCGAGAAACGCGCGCGCCGCACCAGCACACGGCAGACGCGCGCGGCGATGGCCGCGGCGGGCACGGTGGCCGAGGCGGGGGCGGGCTACGTTGCGCACCTCCGGCAAACGTCGCGTTCGGATCGCTGGCCGAACGAAGTCGCGCGCATCGTCGCGAAGAACCTCGGCGAGCTGGCCGCGCGGCCGCTGATGTCGCTCACCACCGACCAGGTACGCGCGCACCTCGCAAGCATGAAGGCGACGCCGGTGAGCGCGAATCGTACGCGCGCGGTGCTGTCCGCTGTGGTGGAGTACGCGCGCGGCGCGGGCGTCTGGCCGCGCGCCACCCCGAACCCCATCGCCGATGTGGCCGAGTATCCCGAGCAGGCGCGAGACCGCTACCTGCGCCCGGATGAATGGCCGCGCGTCGCTCGGGCGATTGCCGAGCTTTCGGCCGAGTATGCCAACGCGCCCGCGTGGGATACGCGCCGCGCGCAGCTCGCCGCACTGGTGACGCTCGCCCTCACCGGCGCACGCCTCGGCGCGATCGTCCCCCGCCAGTGGGCCGATGTGGACGTGGGCGAGCGTGTGCTCCGGGTGGAGCCCGCGCATAAGGGCGTCACCGAGGTACCGCTCGGTCTGCACGCGCTGGCGCATCTGGAATCGTGGCGCGCGCTGGCCACACGCGGGCGCGATATCGGGCGCGCGCCGTGCTTCCCGGGACAATCGCGCCCAGGGCGCCGTTCAGCGTCGGTTGCGAGTCTCGCGCCGATGTGGCGCGAACTGCGGAACCGCGCGAAGCTCGATGACTTCACGCTGCACGATTGGCGGCGCACTTTCGCGACCGTCGCCGGTGATGTTGGGATCACCGATCACCTCATTGGCGGACTGCTCGGCCACGTGGTGCCCGGCATTCGCGGGCGCTACGCACGCCGCACCCCCGCCGCACTGCTCGATGCCGCCGACACCGTGAGCGCCGAAATCGCCGCGCGATTGGGGCTCACGTTCGCGGTGGTGCTACCCGCGCCTATTCGGGAGACACATGACTGAGGATCAGGACAAGTCCGACCCGTGGGCACCCATTCGCCACAAGGCCAACAGTCACACGATCCCGGTGACGCCGGAGACCGTCGAAGCGATGCGCACCGGTACCTATCGTCTCCCGCGCCACGCGATCCCGACGAATGACGAGTTGGCGGACGCGCTGGAGCAGGCGCACACGCGCCCAATCCCATACGAAATGGCTTGCTTGATCGCCTCTCGTCTGCGCGCGGCGCCGACGCCGGGACTCACCGGCCGAAAGCCCAAGGCGCAACGGCTCCCTGACGACGCGCGGTGGGTGTGCACCATGTTCGCGATGATCTGGAACGCGAATGATCGCCGGCGCGGCACCCGGGAGACCGTGATCGCCGACGCGGCCGCGATAACTGGCCACACCGAGGCGAGCGTGCGCACGATCCTGAAGAACTACTGGAAAGCGTTTCGCATCGACTACCCCGAGCTGGCGGCTCCCATCAATTCCGTAGAAAATGACGCCGAAAACTAGGGTTGAGTGCCCCAGCCTGCTCGTGCAATCCTGAAAGTGCGCTGTACGCGCGAACGGACGTGAACCCCGCCAAGAGTCGCACGCCCGTTCGCTGAACCCACACCCCAAAGGAGTGCGTATGTCCGTCCCCGAAGGAACGACGGGTCACCCCGCAGGGAGGCTACCGTGCCTGTAATCTCCCCGCCTGAGGGTATCCCTCGCAAGCCGCGGAAGCCCCAACCGCCACGCCCGCCCCGCCCTGGCGTCGATCTGCTCACGCCGGAAGAAGCGGCGTTCGTGGTCGGTCGCTCGGTGGCCACGCTCGCCCGCTGGCGTCTGACCGGCGAAGGGCCTCGATTCCTGCGCCCTCGCGCGCGCCTGGTGCGCTACCGTCTCGCGGATCTACACGCCTTCATGGGCACCGCGTTCACGAGCACGACCGAAGCTGATTCCGCGGCGACGCCTCGCGCCCGCTGACCCCTCAACGCACACACGGCCCCCGTTGGCTGGCTGGCGTCGGGAGGCCGTGCGGAGACTACAGAAGATGACTCAGGAACGTAGTACGATCCTCTCCGACCTGGAAAGGCTCGCGTGGTGGGGCGTGCGCACGCTCGGCGCGAATCGTCACGAGCTGCGCGATCTACTGCGCGCGTGGGTGATGCTCGACGGCGCCCCCGTCCGGGCGGATCTCATCGGCAACGTTGCCGACCACGTGCACGCCGCGCACCAGGCGGGCGCATGATTGCCCCACGCCTGCGGGCGGAACTCGACACGCGCGGCGAGTGGGCCGCGCAGTACGCGGCGATTGGCTGGCCGATCCTCCCCACACACGGACTCGACGCGCTCGGCGCCTGCACGTGCGGCAACGCGCGCTGTGATCGCCCCGGCAAACATCCGGCGCGAACGAACTATCGCCAGATGGCAACCACCGACGCGCCGACACTGCGGAGCTTCTGGCGTCTGGTGCCGTTCAACCTTTCGCTACGCATCCCTTCGGGTGTGCTGGTGCTCGACGTGGACGACATCGCGGCGCTGCGCGCGCTCACCCGGTTCGGGGCGTGGCCACTCACGGCAACGCACACCACCGCGCGCGGACTCCGACTGTTCTTCGCATGGGACGGGGCCGCACCGAGTATCGGCGGGCTCGACGGAACAAAGCTCGACATCCTCGGCGCCGATGCGCTGTGCATTCTTCCGCCGAGTGTGAGCGCGAGCGGACACCGCTACGCGTGGCGTGACACCGAATCGCCGTGGGAGCTGCCGCTCGCGCCAGTGCCCGACGCATTCGCCGCACACGTGCGCCACGTGGCCGCGCGGCGAGCGAAGCCCGCGCAGGACCAACCCGACGCGCGCACGCTGGAGGGGGCGCTCGCGCTCGCCCGTCGTCGCGCCAAGTACGCGGCGAGCACCAGCAACGGCGCGGGGCGTGGTGCCGCGGGACTGCGGCGCGCACTCGCCGACGTGGGCGCCGCACCTGGGATCGTCGCGGCGGCGCTCGATGTCTTTCACGCTGAGGCAGGCCGATGACGCGCACCAGCATGGACCCCGAGTTGCACGAGGTGGCGCGCGCCGAGGCGCTGGAACAGTTGCGCAGCGGCCCGCCGGCGACGCTCGCGCCGAGCTTCGACCTTGCCGACCTATACGGCCCATTGGGTGACTATGTGCGCCTCGTGGCCCCACACACCGAGGCTAGCCCCGCCGCACTCTACGCGTGTGGCCTCGCCGCGTGCGGTATCCTCACCGGACGTGGCCCCACCTGGTTCTTCGGCGGCACTGAGCACCACGCCCGACACTTCGTGTTGCTGATCGGCCCGACTGGCGCGGGGCGCAAGGGAACCGCGATCAGCCTCGGCGCGCGGCAACTCTTGCGACTGCTCGACGCCGAGTTTCTGGAGAATCGCGTCACCAGTGGGCTGAGTAGCGCAGAAGGATTGATCGCCGAGATCCGCGATCCCGTTCCTGCCAAGTATGACGAGGCGAGCGGGAAAGTGATCAAACCGGGCGACGCGGGCGTAACGGACAAGCGGCTGTTGGTTATTGAAGGTGAAGCCGCTGGCCCGCTGCAAAGCATGTCCCGAGAGGGAAACCGCCTGTCGCCGATCCTGCGCGATGCGTGGGACGGGGTACCGCTTCGCTCACTGGTGAAACACGACCCGCAGCGGGCGACGACGCCGCATTTCGGACTGATCGCGGCGATCACCGCGGGGGAGTTTCGCAAGCTGCTGACCGAGACGGCCGCGACGAACGGCCTTGCGAACCGCTTGTTACCGATCTGGGCGATGCGCTCGCAGTTTCAAAGTCGAGACACGGCACCCGACCCCGCAGCAATGCACGCCGTCGTGCGCCGGATTCACGACGGGATCACTGCCGCGCGAGCGATTGGGCGGGTGCAGTGGACCCCTGCCGCACAGGACCGCTGGGACACGGAGTATGTGCGGCTGGCCCAACCCGACGCGGCCAGCGATACCGTGCGCGCGCTGCTAGAACGCGGGGCGCCGCACGTGATGCGCTTGGCCATGACGCTGGCCCTGCTCGATGGCGTGGCCGGGGTCGGTGTGGCGCACCTCGAGGCGAGTCTCGCGCTCTGGCGCTACATCGCGGGGACTTGGGCGTTCGTGTACCACGACGCGGCCGCCCGATCGCCGATGGCCGCGAAGCTGCTCACCGCACTGGAGGCGGCTGGCGCCGATGGCCTCACCCGCACGGCCATCCGTGACGATGTGGTGCGCAGTGGGTCGGTCCCGGCCGACGCAATCACCAGCGCCCTCGCTGAGTTGGAGCGGGCGGGGCTCGCCGTGCGGGACGACGAACGGACTGGCGGGCGCCCGCGCGAGCGGTGGCGTCACGCGCGGTGGATTGGCGCAACGGTAGCAAACGGAGTGAAGGGAGAGAACGCGGACCGAGCGCACCAGACGGGAGGCTTTGATCCCATATCTCACATGTCTACTTCGCTCCCCCGGGGGTCAGTGCGCGTCCGACTGAGGAACGGAGCCGAGATCGTACTCCCGGCGGACTCTCGCGACATCACTGACAACGCACACGCGATCGAGTCCATCACCCCCATTCCCGAGGGGGCGGCCGCGTGACAAAGTCTTTGAAAAAGTCTGCGGGAAAAGCTGCACAGAATGCTGCAACATCTCGGACAAAGCCGCCCCATAAGTCGCCCGCGCCTCTGCCTGCCCCGGTCACAGAGCGCCCGCTGACCGAGCAGGAAACCCAGGTCGTCGCCGAGCACGCGCGCGCTGTGCTCGCGCTGCGCCCCACCTCCCCGCCGCGGGTGACCACGACAACGGACAAGGACGGGCGCGAGTCGTACACACTCGGCGCGGGGCTTCCGGTGCCGTTGGTGCATTCAGGCTTGTCGGCAACGTTTGGCGCCGTGGCCGCCAACGCGAATGCGCAACGCGCGCAGGAAGTCTGCGCGGTGTTGTTCGCCACGGGGGCCAACGCCGCAGACATCAACGGCGCGCTTGCCACCGTGCGGGAGATCGCCCCGGCAAACGCCTTGGAGGGATTGCTCGCCACTCAGCTGGTAACGACGCAGCACCTCTGGGCGCATCACTGCCGAAAGGCCGAGGATGCGCAGATGGTCGCGATTGGCGAGTATCACCACCGCTCGGCCGATCGCCTCTCCCGGATGTTCTCCCGCCAAGTCGAAGCCCTCGCCCGCCTGCGCGCAGCGGGCCAGCCGACACAGCAAGTCGTGACGGTGCAACACGTCCACGTCGAGAACGGCGGGCAAGCCGTCGTCGGGGTGGCGAATGCCCCCAGGGGGGAGGGGCGCGACTCGTGACTTACCCCCCCACCTGCGGCGCCCACACGCCCAACGGCCCGTGCCCGAGTCCGGGCCTCATGAACGGTCGTTGCCGCCTGCACGGCGGGCTGTCACGCGGCGGATCGGCACACGGTCGGTATCGCGGCGGACTGTACACCCGCGAAATGCGCGCGACGCGGCGCTCGCTGGCGGATCACCTACGCGCGTGCGCTCGCACGTTGAAAACGCTCACCATGAACCACGAGACACCCAACGATGGCCAAAACACTACGATTTGAGACGAACCCGGAACGCGCGGCGGGCGGCAAGCTGAACGTCGAGCTTCACCATCGCACCACGAAGTATTTCGATGGCGTGCTTCATGACTCCGCGTGGCCCGCCTACCGCCGCGCCCTGGCCGCGACCGCGCGGATGCTCGGCGCACTCGACAAGGCGGGCGAAGCGTTGGGCGTGCTGGAAGGACAACGCGAGCTGTACCGCGCATCGAAAATTCAGGAAGTGCGCGAACGCATTCACCGGGAGACCGCAGCGCTGCTCGTGGAACCGCGGCGCGAGCTGGCCGCGGCTCGTGCGGCGCTGCGAACCGCGATCGAAGAAACCACACCCGACCGCGCGTGGCTGCGCTCGCTCGTCAGCTCGCCTGACAAGGCCGACCGAGCGCAACGATTGGTGGCCTCGGTTCCCGTGGGACAGTTCGGCACCGCGGCCGCTGGCTTCGCGGCTGCCGGGGATCTGGTGAGCCTGCTCGCATTAGCGCATCGCGCGAGCGACCGCACCACGATTCCCGAGGGCGCCGCGCAAGCCGTCGCCGACGTACTGACGGCGGAACTCGCCCCCGGGCGTGAGTCGCTGGAAGCCATCGCCGCGGCGGCGGACTTGGCGTATCAGGTGGCCGAGCAGGCGGCGGATGCGGTCGCGGCCTTCCCTGCCGAGGCCGACGCCCTGCGCACTCTCGTCCGCGCCAACGGCGGGGAAACGGCGCCCTCCTTAGACCCCACCACCCGCCCGATGCTCGATGACCCCGAGGCGATGCTCGCGGCGGCCAACGACATCAACACATCCAACACGTGAGGACCACATGAATCCCCCTGCTCCGATCTTCCCGACGCACGTTGTGTGCGTGGCAGCCGACACAGGTATTCCCTTCGTGACGGCCGCGCTCGACGCGCGCGGCATGGTGGCGGCGGGTACCGCCACCCGGGCGCCTGATGACATGGTCGTGCGGCTCGAAAGCCCGGACGGCGGCCGCGCTACGGTGCTCCCAGCGCGCGACGCCGAGCGGTTAGTCAGCCTCGGGTACCGCTTCCTCGGCGTGGCCTGACCGGCACCGAATGTCACGGCGAAAGTCACTAGCCCCCCGCCGTCTCCCACCGGGCGCCCCGCGCTCCCCGGCGCCAACCCGGCCCGCGCCGCTGACTGTGTGCTGACTTCCTGAAGTCACCCACGAAAACACGAAAGCCCGCCAACGCTGTAAGTCGTTGGCGGGCTTTCACATTGCCCCTCCTGGGGTCGAACCAGGAACCTTCTGATCCAGAGTCAGACGCTCTGCCAGTTGAGCTAAGGGGCAGCTGGCACACCCAGCCCGAAGACTCGGTGAGCCTCCGAATATAAGCC
>JBDHVK010000162.1:0-8217 GCA_039809645.1 Gemmatimonas sp. | reverse complement strand
GGATTCTACCGCCCTCGGCCGTCGGCCCCCAGTCCCCTCGCCGGGGTTCGCTCAGAGCTGGTCAGGCGACCCGCTGGATCAGGCCGCGCGGTACGGGCATGGCGAGTTGCTCGAACCCGACATCCACCGACTGCGAGAGGGTCGCAAAGGTGCCGCGTTCGGCCAGCGCAAAGGCGCAATCCAGAATCTCGGCGTCGAACGCCGTGCCCCGATCGCGGCACATGATCGCCTGCACCTGCTCGACCCCAAGTCCGGCGCGATAGGGACGGTCGGCCGTGAGCGCCTCGTACACATCGGCGATCGCGAGGACGCGCGCCGCCAGCGTGAGACGTTCGGCGGGCACATTCCACGGGTACCCCCGACCGTCGAGTCGCTCGTGATGCTGCGCCGCCTCCTGCGCGAACCCTTCGAATGCCGACACCTGCTGCAGGATCTGCAGCGTCCAGCGTGGGTGCTTGCGGATCTCGGCGAACTCGTCGTCGGTGAGCTTGCCCGGCTTGTCCAGGATTCGGTTCGACACGCCGAGCTTGCCGATGTCGTGCAGGAGGCCGGCCCGCAGCAGCGTGCGGGCGGTGTGTGCATCCTCGCCAAGGGCGGTCACGATGGCCACAGAGTAGCGCGCGACATTCGTGGAGTGACGCGCGGTGAACGGGGTCTTCGCGTCGATCACCGCGGCGAACGCGTGGGCGATGCGATCGAGACGTTCATCAGTCGCCACCATCGGTTCACGGCCCGGCTCGAGCGCAACCACACGCTCTTCGAGGCGGTCCGCGTCCGCGAGGCCCGCCCACCACGCTTCGTCCCGCCGCCACTGCACGAGCGTGTCCACGAGCGTCGGGTCGAACCAGGTGCCACGACGCTTGCTCGCCATCTCCAGCGCTGCCTTGCGGCCGTTCTCGCTGAGGTACGCCTCCACCGTTTGACTGAGCAGCAGGATGCGCGAGATGATGGGAATTTCCTCGCCGGCGAGCCCCACGGGATGACCCAGCCCGCACCAGTGCTCGTCGACGTACAGGATGCCTTCGCTCGTCGCGCGCGGGAACTCCAGTACGTGCGCGATCTGTGCGCCTCGCTCACAGCGGACCTTGATGATCTCGCGCGTGAAATCGGGCGATTGCGCGATCTGCAGAAAGTGTTTGATGCGCGCGAGCGGATTGAGTCCGATTCCGCAGCTCGCTGCCGTCCGCATGGCGAGCTTCCAGCGATCGTGCCAGTCCACCAGGCGCATGTTGCGCTTCAGCTCCTGATCGGGACTGCCGAAGACGGCGGCCATACGCGCCGCATTGCTCGAACAGCCGGAGTCCTTGAGCAGCGCGGCGTAGTAGAGCGCTTCGAGTTGGTCCGCCGACAGTCCTCGCTCGGCCCCGAGTCGCATCGCGATCAGGGTGCTGCGCAGTGTATGGCCCGGTCGTTGCCCTTCGGTGAGGTCGAGCGCGAAGGTCAGCGCCGAGATAACCTCGGCAAGGCGAATCGTCGCGCCGGCCGGTGTACGCGCGGCACTGGCCGTGGAAGCGGATCGAGGCGGAAACGACAGAGGCACGAGGCGGGCGCAGCGGGCGGTGAAGGATCACACTCCCTGTTGAGGATCGGCCGGGACTAACGATTCCTTTATGACCTCGCCATGCGAAATCGGGACGAATCGCGCCTATCGCGGCCCCGGACGCATCACTTTCAGCAACCGCCTCCCGGGGTTCTCCGGATCGTGCTCCAGGGAGATGGTGATCGTGTCCGGCGGGAGCGTGCCGAACGCGCGATCGGGCCATTCGACGAGCAGGACCGGCGCACGATCGATGATCTCCTCCCACCCCAGCGCCTCCAATTCGGCCGGGGTGCGGAGCCGGTAGAGATCCACATGGACCACAGGTCCGCGGGGCGCGTCGTACTCCTGCACCAGCGAAAAGGTCGGACTGGTCACGCTCGCCAGATCACGTACGCCGAGGCCGTCGGCAATCGCCCGTACGAGCGTTGTTTTGCCCGCGCCCAGGTCGCCCTCGAACGCGAAGCAGACCGGGCGCGGCAACACTGCCCCAAGGGCCCGCCCCCAGGCCTCGAGTGAATCGCGGTCGGGGCTCCGGGGAGCCCCTCGCGACAACAAATGCGCCAAGGTGGGCGCTGCGGCGCCCCTACTTCCCACGACGACTTCCTCCACGACGCATCGGCGCGCTTCCCGGAGGGCGCTTGGGTGCGGCGGCATTGCCTCGCGCCTGCGCCGGTGCCTGGCCCAGTGCCGTTCGCACCTCGAACAGCTGATCGCGCAGACGCGCGGCGGCCTCGAAGTCGAGTGCGGTGGCCGCTTCTCGCATGGCGATTTCGAGTTCGCCGACCAGCGTTTCCAGTTCTTCGCGGCTGCGGGGCGCGGCTTCGCTGGGCAGCTTCCGCGGGGCGGGCGCGTGACCTTCGCGCTCGTCGCGGGCGTCGGCGACGCGCGTGATGAAGCGGACCTCGTCCACGCTCTTGGTGACGCCCTTGGGCACGATACCGTGGGCGGTGTTGAAGTCGCGCTGCATCGCGCGGCGGCGATCGGTTTCGTCGATGGCACGCTGCATCGACCCGGTGACGCGATCGGCATACAGAATGGCCATGCCGTGCAAATTGCGCGCGGCGCGGCCGATGGTCTGGATGAGCGAACGATCGCTGCGCAGGAAGCCTTCCTGATCGGCGTCGAGAATCGCCACGAGGGAGACCTCGGGCATGTCGAGCCCTTCGCGCAGCAGGTTGATGCCGACGAGCACGTCGAACTCGCCGAGCCGCAGGCCGCGGACGATCTCCATGCGTTCGATGGCGTCGATATCGGAGTGCATGTATCGCACCCGGACCCCCATTTGCTGCAGATAGTCCGTGAGATCTTCCGACATGCGTTTGGTGAGCGTCGTGACCAGCACCCGCTCGCCCCGACGCTCGCGTTGCCGGATCTCGTGCAGCAGGTCGTCGACCTGTCCCTTGACCGGACGAATCTCGATCGTGGGATCGAGCAACCCGGTGGGGCGAATCACCTGCTCCACCACGACCCCTTCCGACAGCTGCAGTTCGAGCTCACCGGGCGTGGCCGACACGCTGATCAGGCGCGGCACCAGATCCAGGAACTCCTCGAACACGAGCGGGCGATTGTCGAGCGCGCTGGGCAGTCGGAAGCCGTAGTCGACGAGCGTGAGCTTGCGGGCGCGGTCGCCGTTGTACATGCCCCGAACCTGCGGCAACGTGACATGGGACTCGTCCACCACGACGAGATAGTCGTCGGGGAAGTAGTCGAGCAGACAGGCCGGTCGTTCACCCGCCTCCCGCCCACTGATATGCCGCGAGTAATTCTCGATGCCGGCGCAGGTGCCGATCTCGAGGAGCATCTCGATGTCGAAATTCGTGCGCTGCTCCAGGCGCTGCGCCTCGAGCAGCTTGCCCTGCATGCGCAATTCGGCGAGGCGCGTGGCCAACTCGTCGCGAATGGCCTTGGTCGCGCGTTCGATCGTGGGCCGGTTGGTGATGAAGTGCTTGGCCGGGTAGATCGCCATGCGATCGAGCACGGCGATCGTGTCTCCGGTGATCGGATCGATCTTGGAAATGCGCTCGATCTCGTCGCCCCAGAGTTCGAGGCGCACCGCCTGCTCCTCGTACGCGGGATAGATCTCCACCGTATCGCCGCGGACGCGGAATGTGCCGCGGTCGAAGGCGACATCGTTGCGGAGATATTGAATCCCCACCAGCGCGCGCAGGATGTCATCGCGCGCCATCGTCTGTCCGCGCTCGATCGCCACCATGCGCTCGCGATAGGAGACCGGGTCGCCGAGGCCGTAGATCGCCGACACGGTGGACACGATGATCACGTCCTCGCGCTCCATGAGCGATGACGTGGCGCGCAAGCGCAGCCGATCGATATCCTCGTTGATGCTGGCGTCCTTCTCGATGTAGGTATCGCTCGAGGGGACGTAGGCCTCCGGCTGATAGTAGTCGTAGTACGAGATGAAGTACTCGACGGCGTTGTTGGGGAAGAACGACTTGAGCTCCCCATAGAGCTGGGCGGCAAGCGTCTTGTTGTGCGACAGCACCAGCGTGGGGCGCCCCCAGTCGGCAATGACGTTGGCGATCGTCATCGTCTTGCCGGAGCCGGTGACGCCCAGGAGGGTCTGGTGGCGCTCCCCCCGGCGGAGACCGGCCGACAACTCGGTGATGGCGCGGGGTTGGTCACCCGCGGGGGCGAACGGGGCCTGCAGACGGAACGCGGTCATCCCGCAATATAGCCAAAAACCGGCCGAATGCCGGTTTTTGTTCGGACCACTTCGAACCGGTCTTACAGACGGGTCCGCTACTCGTCGGCTGTGATCTTCTCCCGCCGGCTGATCGCCGAAATGCCCTTCACCCGACGCGCCGCCTTCATGATCCGCTCGAGGTGCGCCAGGTTCTCGACCTCGACCATGGCCGATCCGCTCACCCGGCCATCGGTGGTCTTGAGCTCGAGGCTGCGGATGTCGGTTCCCGTCGCGCTCACCGCCGCGGCCACGTCGGCATAGAGGCCGCGACGATCGACACCCTCGAGGGCCAAGCGCACCACGAAGCGCTCGCCCGCCATTTCCTGCCAGTCGATCTCCAGCCGCCGCTCCGGTTCATGCGTGAGCAGCAGCAGATTCGGACAGTCGGCCCGGTGAATGCTCACGCCGCGACCGCGCGTGGCGTAGCCCACCACCTTGTCGCCGGGCACCGGCTGGCAGCACTGGGCATAGCGCACGAGCAGGCCGTCGGCGCCCTGAATGCGTATGCCCTTCCCCGTACCGCGCACCCGATCGACGATGCGTTCGAGCGTACTCGGCTTCTCCGGCTCCGGCGGGCTCGTATCGAGATCGGGGAAGAGCGACTTGAGCACCTGCAGGACGTGCACATCGCCGGCGCCGATCGACGCGATGAGATGCGGCGTGTCCTTGAGCTTGAGCAGCTTCGCCACCGGCAGCAGCTTGTCGTCGTCGACCTTGGCGAGGCGACGGCGCTTGACTTCGCGATCGAGGATTTCGCGCCCGAGGCGCATCGCGCTCGAACGCTCCTCGAGGCGCAGCAACTGGCGGATCTTGTGCCGCGCCTTGCCGGTGCGCACGTGGGCCAGCCAATCACGACTCGGTTTTGCGTTGGGATTCGTGAGAATCTCGACCGTCTCCGAGTTCTTGAGCTCGCGGGAGAGCGGCGCGATGCGACCGTTGACCTTCGCGCCGGCGCAGCGCGCACCGACCTGCGAGTGCACGGCAAACGCGAAGTCGAGCGGCGTGGCCCCCTTCGGGAGCTGAATGACGTCGCCGGTGGGTGTGAAGACGAAGATCTCGTCCTGATACAGGTCGAGCTTGAGGAATTCGAGGAACTCGCCCGGCGTCTCGGCGTCGAGTTGCAGTTCCAGCACCTGTCGGAACCAGGCCAGGTGGCGATCGAGTTCGTCGGCGCTGCGCGCGTTTTCCTTGTAGAGCCAGTGCGCCGCGATGCCGTAGTCGGCCGTGCGGTGCATGTCACGCGTGCGGATCTGAATCTCGAACAGCTGCCGGCCGGGCCCGAACACCGTGGTGTGCAGCGACTGGTAGCCGTTGCTCTTGGGCTGGGCGATGTAATCCTTGATGCGCTCCTGCACCGGTGTCCAGCCGTCGTGAATCACCCCGAGGGCGTGATAACACTCGAGCACATTCGGGACGATCACCCGAATGGCGAGCAGGTCGTAGATGTCCTCGTACGGGCGATCCCGCTGCTGCATCTTCTTGTAGATCGACCACAGGTGCTTGGGGCGCCCGGTGACTTCGACATCGGCAATGCCGGCCTCGGTCAACCGCTTTTCCAGCGGCTCCCGCATCTGGGCGATCAGCGCCTCGCGCTCCCCGCGCTTGGCGGCCACCATCTTGGCCAGCGTCTTGTACGCCTCGGGCTCGAGATGCTTGAACGACAGGTCCTCGAGCTCCCAGCGCACCTTGGCCATACCGAAGCGGTGCGCCAGCGGGGCGTAGAGGTCGCGCGTTTCCTGCGCGATGCGACGCCGTTTTTCGGGCGCCAGCCAGTCGAGCGTCCGCATGTTGTGCAGCCGGTCGGCGAGCTTGATGAGAATGACGCGCGCGTCCTTCGCGATGGACAGCAGCAGCTTGCGGTAATTCTCGACCTGCCGTTCCTCGCGCGAGGACATGGGCAGGTTGGCGATCTTCGTGAGCCCATCGACGATCTGCGCGATCTCCGGCCCGAACTCGCGCGAGATGTCGTCGATCGTGATGTCGGTGTCCTCCACGATGTCATGGAGGAGTCCACAGGCCACCGTGGTCGTGTCCAGATGGAGGTCGGCCAGAATGCGGGCCACCTCCACGCAGTGCGACACGTACGGTTCGCCGGAGTGCCGGACCTGCCCGGCGTGGGCCACGTCGGAGTACTTGTAGGCGCGCACGAGCAACTCGTGGTCGAGCCGATCATAGGCACCATCGGTGCCCGGCCCGAACCCCGGAATCATCTCATGCAGCGCGATCGTGGTCACAACAGTCCTGCCTCCGCAAAGCTCATGTATCGGCCCCGCCCCACGATCACGTGATCGTGCACCGGGATATCCAGCAACCGTCCTGCCGCCACCAACTGCGCCGTCACCGCGCGATCCTCCGCACTCGGCGAGGGATCCCCGCTCGGGTGGTTGTGCACCAGGATCACCGCCGCCGCTCGCTCCGCGATCGCCTCGCGAAACACCTCGCGAGGATGCACGAGCGACGAATTGAGCAGCCCCCGGGTGACGAGCACGTCGCGTTCCAGACGATGCTGCGCATCGAGAACAGCCACGTGGAACTCCTCCACCGGCGCGTCCTGCAGGCGCGGCGCGTAGACTGCCGCCACGTCCTGCGGGCCGCGGAGGGGGACGCCGGCTTCGCGCGCCTCACCGGCCATCCGCCGCCCCAGCTCGAGCGCCGCCTGCACTGCCGATGCGCGCGCCTGACCGACGCCCGGCACCCGGGTAAGACTGGCCACCGGCATGCTGGCCAGCCGCCCGAGTGATCCTCCACATCGCTCATACACCAGATGGGCGCAGGCGAGCGCCGAATGTCCCTGGCTCCCGGTGCCCAACAGGGTCGCGAGGAGTTCCGGAGTACTCAGGGCATGCGCCCCGAGGGCCCGCAACCGTTCCCGCGGCCGTTCGGTGTGTGGCAACTCCTTGATTGTACGACGGGGTTGGTCCTGCTGGCTAGTCGCAAAGGTCACGTACCTGCTCCCTGATCGATATCCACAACGCCTCCGCGTACGCGTTCGCGTCGATCCCGGACCACCCGGGACCACCCACTATGCGTGCCGAGGGCGGGCCGAGCGGTACCGAAACCGTGCGCGTTGGATCGATCCGACGCGGCGGGGCGGCGATGGCTAGCGGGTGGCGAGCGCCACCCGGAAGTGGGCAATCGCCGGTACGTCGTCGGCGTCGAGCAGCGGAACCCACACGCGATCGCCCTTCGCACGAATTGGCAGGTAGGTACTGCGCCGACTCGGGATCAGCACGCGGCCAAGATGGGCGCCAGTCGCGCTGAACACGTCGAAGGTACTGGTCGTGGCGCCGTCCGCGCGTCCGTGTTCGAGCCAGACGCGCCCGTCGTCGTCCACCCAGAGCGCGGCAATCGGCGGTCGCCGGGTTGGGACCTTCGCTGGATCGAAGTCGTTGCGCGCGTAGCTCGCCACCGACTTCTTCACGCGTGCGATCTCCGCGTCGCGCTCGGCGCTGGTGATCGGAACTTCGGGCACGCGGAGGCTGGTGCGCGCGACGGTGTCGCCCGAGCTCATTCGTACGCGAACGGCACCGTCGCCATCCACCGGCGCACACCAGACGCCGCCCTGCCGATCTCCGCCGGTCCCGCCGCCAGAGGAGAAGGGATACAACCCCTGCAGGCTCTCGTTCGGCAGCGTCGCCCGATACATGAGATCGAGGCGCAGACGGCAGGGAGGGAGCTCGAAGCGGTCGGAGGCGCGGCCCGACGCCGCGATGCGCCGCCGGCCAGGCATCGCGCCGCGTTTCGAAAAGTCCAGATCGATCACCGATGTGGTCGTGGCGTCGTACCACGCCTCCCAGCGATAGCCGTATCCGGTGATCGGCACCGCGTGCTGCGCACGGTAGCGCCCGTCGGCGCGAAACACGGTGAAGCGTCCGTTGCTCGGATCGTTGACCCACACGGTGCCATCGCCGTGCAACACCATGCCGTTGGCATTGCGCATTTCGCCGGGCCCGCTGCCCTTGCGGCCAATCACGCC
>JBDHVK010000161.1:0-8289 GCA_039809645.1 Gemmatimonas sp. | reverse complement strand
CGGGTCGGGCATCGCGCGGGCGCGCGCACGGTCGACCGCCGCCTCCACATCCCGCTGCACCTCGGCCTCGAGTGCACTCCATTCGCCCGCGCTCATGAGCGCCGGGACGAGATACTCGCGCAGCATCGGCAGCGGGTCGCGCGCGGCGTCGGCCGTGATTTCCGCCTCGCTGCGATAGCCCTTCTGATTGTCCGGCCCCGAGTGGCTGGAGAGACGCGGCACCGTGAGCCGCACGAGCGCCGGCCCATTCCCGCCCCGCACGTGCTCCACCGCTTCCTGCAGCAGGCCCGACGCCTCGTGCGGATCGGTACCGCTGCCATCGCGAATGAACAGGTTGCCGAAGCTCGCCAGATTCCACGCGATATTCGCGCCTGGCGTCTGCATGTCGCCACGCACACTGATGCCGAGATCGTTGTCTTCGATGTAGAAGAGCATCGGCAGCCGCAGCGTCGTGGCCATCGTGAGCGCGGCCCAGAAGCCGTTCGTGGCCACGCTGGCGTCGCCACCGAGCGAGACACTCAGGCAGCGATCCCACGCCTCGTCGCGGAGCGTGTCGCGATGGTACACGATGCTCTGCGCCCAACCGGCGGCGGGCGTGTACTGCGAACCCACATCGCCGGCCATCGGCAGCACCGTGCAGCTGTCCTTGCCGGGCAGATTGCACACGACGCCGATGTCGCGCCCATCACTGAAGCCGCCGGCGCGCCCGAGCGGGCTGCCGTGCGCATCCTCGAGGCTCAGTCCGAGTGAGAGCAGCAGCGGGCGGGAGCGATAGTACGCGCCCGCGCCGTCGCGCTTGCCGGTGAGCAGGGACCCCAGGATGACTTGCGCCATGTCGTGGCCGCGCGCCGAGAACTGGTACAGGACCTGATGCTCACGCGGGACCGACGCGCGATTGCGGTTGGTCTGTTCTTCGAGGTCGTCGAGGGCGCGCGACGCGAGCGTGGTGTACGCGATCCGGCGCCAATCGAAGCCGGGGCGGGGCCCATCGGTGCGCCCGAAGAGGCGAGCGACCGGCCGGTTGGCAGTCTTGGCTGGCATAGCCACCTAATCTGCCAGCCGGACTCCCGGATTGGCAGGGCGCCCCACGGCGCGACTGGCCGCGTTCAGCAATGACGCCGGGGCGCTCCCTTCGACCCCGATGATGACCAGTCGCACTGCGGAGGTGGCCGCGGGTACGCCGACGCCCACGAGTACCAGCAGGAGGTTGGCCGCCAGCCACGGGGCCACCCAACGTTGCACGAGCGAGCGATCCTTCTTCCACACCCACGCGGCGATCGCGGCGCCGTTGACGAGGAACAAGCCGCCGAGCGCCCAGACAAAGGCGGTCCAGCCGATCATGGTCAACCAGCGGGTGAGGTCGGACGTCATGCACGCGGCTCCTGAAGAACATCGGGGAGAGGTGGGACGACCAGATCACGTTACGCCCCGCCGCACGAATGCGCGAGCGGAGAATCCCTGTGGATCCCGCCCGGTTTCTCGTACGACGAACCGTGACGGCACCCCGGCGCCAGCAATCAGCACGCGTGCTAGTTTTGACCGGATGTCTCCCACCTCCCCCACCCTTCTGGTCGAGCGGGGCGACGGCGTCCTGACGCTTACGCTGAACCGCCCCGACGTTCTCAACAGCTTCAACCGCGACATGGCGCTCGCGCTGCAGGCCGCACTCGCGGAGGCGGCCACCGACGGCACCGTGCGCGCCGTCGTGCTGACCGGCGCTGGTCGTGGTTTCTGTGCCGGACAGGATCTCGCCGAGGCGCTGCCGCAAGACGGCGGTCCCATGCCTGACATCGGCGAGATCGTGAAGGCGAGCTACAACCCCATCATTCGCGCCATCCGCACGCTCGAGAAACCGGTGCTCTGCGCGGTGAACGGAATTGCCGCCGGCGCGGGCGCCAACCTGGCGTTTGCCTGCGATCTCACCATCGCCGCCGACGACGCGAGCTTCGTGGAGAGCTTCGCCAAGCTCGGACTCATTCCCGATACCAGCGGCACCTTCTTCGTGCCGCGCCTCGTGGGACTCCAGCGCGCGACCGGCATGTTCTTTCTCGCCGAGAAGATGCCGGCGGTGAAGGCCAAGGAATGGGGACTCATCTGGGATGTGGCGCCCAAGGCGGAGCTGATGGCGCGTGTGATGACGATGGCGCGGCAGCTGGCCACGCAGGCCACGCGCGGATTCGGGCTCACCAAGCGTGCCCTCAACGCAAGCCTGGGCAACGGCCTCGACGCCCAGCTCGACGTCGAAGCCCAGGCGATGCACGAAGCTGGCCGCACCGCGGACTACGAGGAAGGCGTGCGTGCCTTCCTCGAGAAGCGTGCGCCGGTGTATCGCGGTGAGTGATGCGGTGACGGATTCCGCGATGCGTGTTGGCGTGGTGGGTGCCGGCGCGATGGGCGCCGGCATCGCGCAGGTGGCGGCGCTGCACGGTCATCCGGTGGTCCTGGCCGACGCAATGCCCGCCGCCGTGGCGCGCGCGAAGAGCGGGCACGCCAAGGCGCTGGCGCGGGACATCGAGAAGGGGCGACTCTCGCGCGAGAGTGCGGATGCCGTGCTCGCGCGGATCACGTACGTCGAAGGGGTGGACGAGTCGTCGCTCGCCGCCTTCGCCGGCTGCGGGATCGTCATCGAGGCGATCATCGAACAGCTCGCCGCCAAGCAGGCCCTCTTTCGCGCCCTCGAAGCGGTGGTGGCGCCCGAGGCGATGCTGGCGAGCAATACGAGCTCGCTCAGCATCGCCGCGCTCGCCGGTGCCTGCGCACGTGGCGAACGCATGGTGGGGGTGCACTTCTTCAACCCGGCGCCCATCATGCCGCTGGTGGAGATCATCCCCGCCATTGGCACGGCCGACGCCGTGCGTGATGCCGCACGCGCGCTGGTGACCAGCTGGAAGAAGGTCACCGTGCTCGCCGCCGACACGCCGGGCTTTCTGGTCAATCGCGTCGCACGGCCGTTCTATGGCGAAGCGCTGCGCATCCAGGAGGAGGGGATCGCCGACATCGCCACGATCGATTGGGCGATGCGCACCATTGGCGGCTTTCGCATGGGTCCGTTCGAGCTCATGGACTTCATTGGCCACGATGTGAACTTCGCCGTCACCCGCTCGGTGTTCGAAGGGATGTATCACGACCCGCGCTATCGCCCGAGCATCGCCCAGCAGCGGCTGCTCGAAGCGGGGTGGTTGGGGCGCAAGGCCGGTCGTGGTTTCTACGATCATCGTGACGGTGCAGTCACGCCGAGCGCCACCGAAGACGCCGCGCTGGGGCAGCGCATCGTCGATCGCATCCTCGCCATGCTGGTGAACGAAGCCACCGAAGCGGTGCATCTGCGGCTCGCGAGCCCGGAGGACATCGAACTCGCGATGACTACCGGTGTGAACTACCCGCGCGGTCTGCTGGCGTGGGGCGATGCAATCGGTCCGGCCACCGTGCTCGCCCAGCTCGAGGCGCTGCACGCCGACACCGGCGACATGCGCTATCGGCCCAGTGTGCGTTTGCGGCAGGTGGTGCGCGCCGGGACGGCACTCCGCGACGGGCGGCGGTATGACTGACCAGGCGGCGCCGAGCGCACCGGCGCCGAGCGCACCGGCGCCGAGCGCGTCCGCGCTCGTCGCGCACCTCATGGAGCGCGATCGCTTCTCGCAGTGGCTCGGCATCGAAGTCGTCGAGGCGTCGCTCGGACGGTCCGTGCTGGCCATGACGGTGCGCGACGACATGGTGAACGGTTTCGGCACGCTGCACGGCGGGGTGCTGTTCAGCTTCGCCGACAGCGCCTTCGCCTTCGTGGTGAACAGCGGGGGTCTGCTCAGCGTCGCCATCGATTGTACGATCAGCTTTCCGGTGGCCTGCAAGCCGGGCGACCGGCTTCGGGCGGTTGGGGTGGAGCAAACGGCATCCAATCGCCTCGCGTTCTGTGAGGTCACGGTCACCAATCAGGACGACGCGATCGTGGGCTGCTTTCGTGGCACGGCGTATCGCACGACACGCCCGCATGTGATCGGGCAGCACTTCGCCTAGCCCGCGTTTCCTTTCTCGGTTCCTCGACACTCCTCATGGCTGACCTGCAGCAGGCGTTTCTCGTGGACGGCGTCCGGACGCCGATCGGCAATCTTGGCGGCGCGCTCTCACCGGTGCGCGCCGATGATCTCGCGGCGCACGCGATCACTGCCTTGCTCGCCAAGGTGGCCGAGCGCTTCGCGGTGTTCGACGTGAAGGATATTTCCGATGTGATCCTGGGCTGCGCCAATCAAGCCGGCGAAGACAACCGCAACGTGGCGCGCATGGCGGCGCTGCTCGCGGGACTGCCGGTGAGCGTGCCCGGCGAGACGGTGAATCGCCTGTGCGCGTCGGGGCTCAATGCCGTGGCCAGTGCGGCGCGCGCCATCAAGGCCGGGGAGGGCAGCGTCTATATCGCCGGCGGCGTGGAGAGCATGACGCGCGCACCCTACGTCCTGAGCAAGGGGGCGACGCCATTCGCGCGTGACGTGCAGCTCTTCGATACCAGTCTGGGCTGGCGCTTCGTCAATCCGCGCATGAAGTCGCTGCACGGCACCGACAGCATGGGCGAGACGGCGGAGAACGTCGCCGCACAGTACGGCGTATCGCGCGCCGACCAGGACGCGTTTGCGGTGCGCTCGCAGCAGAAGGCCGGCGCCGCACGGGCGGCGGGGCGGTTTGCGCTCGAGATCGCCCCGGTGATGATTCCGCAGAAGAAGGGCGATCCCGTGGCCGTGCAGCAGGACGAGTTCCTGCGCCCCGACACCAGCATGGAAACGCTCGCCAAGCTCAAGCCCGCGTTCCGCCACGACGGGCAGGGGAGCGTCACCGCGGGAAATTCGAGTGGGCTCAACGACGGCGCCGCTGCGCTGCTGCTCGCCAGCGGCGCGGCTGTGGAGATGAACCGCTTCGAGCCCCTCGCGCGGGTGGTCGCGAGTGCGGCCGCCGGCGTGGAGCCGCGCATCATGGGCATGGGCCCGGTGCCCGCCACGCGCCTCGTGCTCGAGCGCGCCGGGCTCACCCTCGATCAGATCGATGTGATCGAGCTCAACGAGGCCTTCGCCGCGCAGGGGCTCGCCTGCCTGCGCGAGCTGGGCGTGGCCGATGATGACCCGCGCGTGAATCCGAACGGTGGGGCAATCGCGCTCGGCCACCCGCTCGGCATGAGCGGAGCCCGCCTGGCGCTCACCGCCGCCTATCAGCTGCGCGAGACCGGCTCGCGCTACGCCCTGTGCACGATGTGCATCGGCGTGGGGCAGGGCTTTGCGATGATTCTCGAGCGCGTCTGAGGTCCAACGCGCGATGATCTACGCCTTCGACGGATTCATCCCCGTGGTGCATGAGACCGCCTTCGTGCATCCACAGGCGGCGGTCACGGGGAACGTGATCATCGGCCGCGACGTGTACATCGGGCCCGGCGCCGCCATTCGTGGCGACTGGGGCGGGATCGTCATCGAAGACGGCTGCAATGTGCAGGAGAACTGCACGGTGCACATGTTTCCGGGCGTGGTCGTGACGCTGGAAGCGGGCGCCCACATTGGCCACGGCGCCATCGTGCACGGCGCGCGCATCGGCGCCAACGCGCTCATCGGCATGAACGCCGTGATCATGGACAACGCCGTGGTGGGGAGTGGCTGCATCGTCGGTGCGTTGGCATTCGTGCCCGCCGGCATGGCGATTCCCGAACGCAAGGTCGTGGTGGGCAATCCCGCCCGGATCGTGAAGGACGTGAGCGACGACATGCTCGCGTGGAAGACCGAGGGCACCGCCCTCTATCAGCAACTGCCTGCCGCGATGCGCGAGCGCTGGCGCCCGGTGGAGCCGCTGCGGGACGTTCCCGCGGATCGTCCCACCCAGATGGCGATGCTCGAGACCTGGCAGCAGCGCAAACCCGATTCATCGAACACCAAGGAGTCCTGATGTACCGGTTGCAGAACTACGCGCTCGGCCAGTGGGTGGCCGGGAGTGGCCCCATGACGGATCTCGTGGACGCCGTCACCGGCGAGAAGATCGGCGAGACGTCGGCCGCCGGCCTCGATTTCAAGGCCATGCTCCACTACGCCCGGACGGTGGGCGGCCCCAAGCTGCGCGCGTACACCTTCCACGAACGCGCGATGATGCTCAAGCGCATCGCGCAGAGCCTCATGGAACGCAAGGAAGAGTTCTATCCGCTGTCGTATCTCACCGGCGCCACGCGCGGCGACTCGTGGGTGGATATCGAAGGCGGCATCGGGACGTTCTTTGCGTATTCGAGCCGGGGACGCCGTGAGTTCACCAACGAGCGCTTCCACATCGATGGCCCCACCGAGCCGCTCTCCAAGAATGGGACGTTCGTGGGGCGGCACATCATGGTGCCGCTCGAAGGCGCGGCGGTGCACATCAACGCCTTCAACTTCCCCGTGTGGGGCATGCTCGAGAAGATGGCACCGGCGCTGCTGGCCGGTGTGCCGTGCGTGGTGAAACCCGCCACCACCGGCAGCCATCTGTCGTACGCCGTGTTCAAGGCCATTCTCGACACCGGCGTGCTCCCCGAAGGCGCCATTCAGCTCATCTGCGGTGAAGCGCGCACGCTCCTCGACCATGTCGAGGAGTTGGATGTGGTGGCCTTCACCGGCTCGGCGGCGACGGGGCAGAAGCTCAAGCAGGCGCCGGCGGTGATGGGGCACTCGGTGCGCTTCAACATGGAAGCGGACTCGCTCAACTGCTGCATTCTCGGTCCCGATGCCGTGCCGGGCACCGAGGAATTCGACCTCTTCATCAAGGAGGTCACGCGCGAGATGACGACGAAGGCGGGGCAGAAGTGCACCGCCATTCGTCGCACGATCGTGCCGGCGGGGCTCGAGGAGGCGGTCATTCAGGCGCTCTCGA
The DNA here is from genome assembly GCA_039809645.1 of Gemmatimonas sp. Lineage (GTDB taxonomy): Bacteria > Gemmatimonadota > Gemmatimonadetes > Gemmatimonadales > Gemmatimonadaceae > Gemmatimonas. Next base: position 1,428 of record JBDHVK010000161.1, on the reverse strand, counting down.
AGCGGCTGAGTACCACGACCATCGGTGCGCCTACCGCGGAGGGGGTGCGCATGGGTCCGCTGGCCAGCCGCACGCAGGTGCGCGCGGTGGGCGAGAGTGCCGATCGCATTCGCCTGGCCACCGAGCAGGTGTACGGCGTGAACGACTTCGCCGTGATCGGTGCCGACCGCGAGAAGGGCGCCTTCTACGCGCCGCAGCTGCTCTACTGCAGCGAGCCGCTCACGCGACTCGAGCCGCACGACATCGAAGCCTTCGGGCCAGTCAACACCATCATGCCCTACCGGGATCTGGGCGAGGCTGTGCAGCTCGCACGCCTGGGACGCGGGTCCCTGGTCGGCTCGCTCGTGACCCACGACCCGGATGTCGCGCGGGATGTCATTCTCGGTACGGCGCCCTACCACGGGCGCATGCTCGTACTCGACCGGGCGAGTGCCAAGGAGAGCACGGGCCACGGTTCGCCGCTCCCCAACCTGGTGCACGGCGGCCCGGGTCGCGCCGGCGGCGGCGAAGAGATGGGCGGCGCGCGCGGGGTGGGCCACTATCTGCAGCGCGTCGCGTTGCAGGGGAGCCCCAACATGCTCACCGCCATCACGCGCGAATGGACGCGTGGCGCCGACGAGCTCAAGGACGACGTGCATCCGTTCCGGAAGACCTTCGACGAGCTCGAGGTGGGCGACACGCTCATCACGAAATCGCGTACCATCACCCTCGAGGATATCGAGGCGTTTGCCAAGCTCTCCGGCGACACCTTCTATGCGCACATGAACGATGAGCACGCGCGCAGCAACGGCGTCTTCGAGGGGCGCGTGGCGCACGGGTATTTCATCGTCTCGGCGGCGGCTGGCTTGTTCGTGCAGCCGGATCTCGGGCCGGTGCTCGCCAACTACGGCCTGGAGAAGCTGCGCTTCACCAAGCCGGTGTATCCGGGCGACACGATTCACGTCCGCCTGACCGTCAAGCAGAAGACGAAGAAGGACACGCCAGAGGGCACCATTCCGCAGGGCGTCGTGGAGTGGGACGTGGAGGTGTTCAATCAGCACCAGGAGCCGGTGGCCGTGTACTCCATTCTCACGCTGGTTCGCCGCAGCGAAACCTCGGCTGCGGCCTGACGTAGACTCCCCGCATGGCAACCACGACCACCTCCACTCGCAAGATCGATCGCAGCATAGTCGAGGGGCCCATCGGCCCCGCGGTGTGGAAGGTGGCGTGGCCGACGGTCCTGCAGAACGTCATCGCCGGCTTGCAGGGGATGATCGACCACGCCCTGGTCGGGCAGTACGTCGGCTTCGCCGGCAACGCGGCCATCGGCGTGGGGTTCCAGATCTTTCTGGTGGTGATGGTGTTCATCTCGTCGCTCTTCAGCGGCATGGGCGTGCTCGTGGCACGCTACGCCGGCGCGGGCGACGAAGCGAACATGAACAAGGCGGC
>JBDHVK010000160.1:0-8402 GCA_039809645.1 Gemmatimonas sp. | reverse complement strand
CGACCGCGCGCGCCGCGACCGCGCGCGCCGCGACCGCCCATCACGGCGACAGGCGCCGCTTCACCCACACGCCCGCTTCCTTCCGGAACTGCACGCGATCGTGCAATCGGCTGGGGCGCCCCTGCCAGAATTCCACCTCATCGGGGACCACGCGGAAACCACCCCAATGATCGGGGAGGGGCACATGTCCATCAGGCCCGAATCGCTGCTCGTTGGCGGCGAGCTGCGCCTCGAGCATCTCCCGCGACGCGAGTACGCTGCTCTGCGCCGACGTCCATGCCCCGATGCGGCTCCCGCGCGGGCGCGACTGGAAATACTCGTCGCTCTCGGCGCGGCTCACGCGTTGTACGGCGCCGTTGATGCGCACCTGACGCTCGAGCTCGGCCCAGAAGAAGCAGAGCGACGCGCACGGATTGTCGGCAAGCTCCTGCCCCTTGCGACTGCGGTAGTCGGTGTAGAACACGAAGCCGCGGGCGTCCACCTCCTTGAGCAGCACGACGCGCGCACTCGGGTACGCATCGGGGGTGGCCGTGGCCAGCGTCATCGCATTGGGCTCGAGCACCTCGGCCTTGAGCGCCTCGTCGAACCAGTGCTGGAACTGCACGATGGGATCGGCGGCGACGTCGTGTTCGGAGAGGGACGCCTTCTGGTAATCTTTGCGGATGTCGGCGAGGGTCATGACACGGATGGACGAGCGGGACTGCGGAAGCTTGAAAGCGGAAGCTGTGACAGCGGTAAAATGAACGGCGGGTACGTCGGGGACTGCGGCAAAAGAAAACCGCGGTCCCCGTGGTACCCGATGTTAATCTTACCACCGTTGCGGCTTCCGCAGTTCAGCTTCCGCCTTTCCGCGGTACAAACCATGCCGATATCACTCGAACTCTACGCCGACCTCGTGTGCCCCTGGTGCTGGATCGGCGACCGCCGCCTCTTCACGGCGCTCGAGCAGGTCCGGAACGCGCACCCCGAGGAGACGTTCGAGGTGACGTGGCGCCCCTTCCAGCTCGATCCCACGATGCCGGCGGAGGGTCGCGATTTTGACACGTTCGTGTCCGAGAAGTTCGGCGGTCGCGCGGCGGCGGCGCCGATGTTTGCGCGCGTCACCGAAGCCGGCGCGCCCGATGGCATTCCGTTTCACTTCGAGCGCATCACGCGTTTCCCCAACACGGTGCGCGGGCATGCGCTCGTGCTGCATGCGCAGCAATCCGGCCGAGATCCGTGGCCGCTCGTCGAGGCACTCTTCGCCGCGCACTTCGAACACGGTGAAGACACCGGCGACGTCGAGACGCTCGCGCGCATCGCCACGGCCCACGGCTTCACCGACGCCGATGCGCGCGACGTGCTCACGAATGGCCGCTACGACGTGGACGTGCAGCAGAGCCAAAAGGAAGCGGCACGCCTTGGGATTCAGGGCGTGCCGTTCGTGGTGCTCGACGGGCGCTACGGGGTGAGCGGCGCGCAGCCGCTGCATGTCTTTGTCGAGGCGCTCACGCGCGTCGCTGCCGACAAGTAGGCGGCCATCGCCTTCGCGTTACGCCTCAACCAGCGGCAGCGGCGCGCGCGGATACGCCTCGGGCACCCCTTCCATCGGATCACCGGTAAACTCCTCGCCGTCCGGCGTCTCGAGCACGAAGCCCGCGTCTTCGATCATGCGTATGTCTTCGCGCGCGGTCTGCCCCTGCGTGGTGAGGTAGTCGCCCACGAAGATGGAGTTCGCCGGATAGAGCCCCATCACCTGCATGCTGCGCAGGTGCACTTCGCGCCCGCCGGAAATACGAATTTCCTGCGTGGGGAGCAGGAAGCGATAGAGGCAGAGCATCCGCAGGCAGCGGCGCGGATTGAGCGCGTTCTGCCCCTCGAAGCTCGTGCCCGGCACGGGGATGAGGAAGTTGACCGGGACGCTCTTCACATCGAGGTCGCGGAGCGACAGCGCCAAGTCGATCACGTCGTCGTCGCTTTCGCCCATCCCCAGAATGCCGCCGCTGCACGTCTTCATGCCGGCCTTCTTCACGGCCTCGACGGTGTTCACGCGATCTTCGAACGTGTGCGTGGAGACGATCTCCGGCGTGTAGTTGGCCGACGTGTTGAGATTGTGGTTCACGGTCTCCACGCCGGCGTCCTTGAGGCGCAGGACCTGCTCTTCATTGAGCAGCCCCAGGCACGCGCAGATCTTGAGATCATGCTTCGCACGCACCGCCTTCACCGCGTCGAGCACCTTGCCGAACACGGTCTCGCCCGGCGCGCGCCCGCTGATCACCATGCACAGCGTTCCCGCCTTGAGCTGCGCGGCGCGATCGGCGGCCTCCATGATCCTGTCCTGCGCCATCATGGGGTACTTTTCGATCTCGGCCGCCGAAATCTTGCTCTGCGAGCAGTAGCCGCAGTCTTCGGGGCAGAGACCGCTCTGCGCGTTGAGCAGGAAGTGCAGCCGCACCCGGTTCCCCCACGCGGCGCGCCGCACGCGATACGCGGCGGCCAGCTGGTCGAGCAGCTCGCTGTCGGGCGCATTCAATACGGCGCGCGCTTCGTCACGGGTGAGGAGCTCACCGGCGAGCGACTTGTCGGCGAGGGACTGCCAGTTCGGTTGGGTCATGCTGGGGCGCTTCGGAAGGGGTGTTGCCGGCTACGAAATCGCTGAACAGCTGGTGCTCGCCTCGCTCGCGAGAACACGGAGGCACGGGGTTCACGGAGAAAAGCGGTGAGCCGTTTCAATTAATCATCAAAAACAACGAAACGACACTCTTGAATTCCGGGGCAGCTCCCCGTGCCCTCCGTGCCTCCGTGTTCTCGCGAGCGCAGCGAGCACCAGCTGTTCAAAGCCCGTCCGCCTGCACCACACCAGACGAAAGCACGCCATCAAGCCCAGCCCCCGCCGCCGCCACTGCCAGCGCTTCCAGATCGTCGCACCGATCGATCCACGGAAACCGGTACAGCGGCACCGACGGGACAAGTTGCCGCAGCGCATCGTAGTTCGTTGCCTCAGCCACCGACGCATCGCGCGGCGAGGTCGACGTCAGCACAATGCCGGCAACCGGAATGCCCATCGACTCCGCCGCGCGCAGTGTGAGCAGCACATGATTCAACACGCCCAGTCGATTCCCGGCGACCAGCAGCAGCTCGCACTCCCACCGGGCAAACAGATCGAGGTAGTTCAAGCTGGACGTGATGGGTACCATCAGGCCGCCCGCGCCCTCCACCAACAGCAGCTCGCGGTCGCGTTCCAGCACCGCCCGCGCACGCTCCAACTCGTCGAGCGACACCGTAACGCCACCACGCTGCGCCGCGATCATGGGCGCCAGCGGCTCGCGCAGGACATACGGCCGCACATCCGTCAGGGCATCCACCGAGCCACACGCGCGCCGCAACCGCTCGGCGTCGCTCGCGAGCCCGTCGTCGCCGACCGGGCGGTCGTCGACACCGCTTTCGAGCGGCTTCATTGCGCCAACACGAAGGCCGCGCTCGCGCGCCAGCGAGGCAAGCGCACATCCCACCACCGTCTTGCCGATGCCGGTGTCGGTGCCCGTGACCGCGATACGACGGACGGCCGTGCGTGGGTCAGTCATCGATGGGCCCGCCCACACTGAGGGGGGCCGCCCGTTCGCCGGAGAGGAAGCGCTGGAGCACGGTGTAGACCTGCTGGAGTTCGTCGTCGGTGGTGCAATACGGCGGGAGACAGTAGGCCACGTTGCCGAGGGGGCGAATGAGCACCCCCTGCTCGAGCGAGAACGCCGCCAGCTCGCGGCCGATATCGCTCAGGTAACCTGGCGCGGCGTCCAGTTCCACCGCCGCTACCGTGCCCAGCTGTCGTACGGCTTTCACCCCACTCGTCCCCGCGAGATCCGCGAGGTGCCGCGCGTGGCCCACTTCGATACGAATCCGGTCGTCCTCACTGGCCTCGTCGAACAGCTCGAGGCTCGCCAGTGCCGCTGCGCAGGCGATCGGGTTGGCCGTGTACGAGTGCCCGTGGAAGAACGTCTTCCGGCGATCCTCGCTGCGGAAGGCATCGAAGATCGCTTCGGTGGTCACCGTGGCACCCAACGGCAGCACCCCGCCGGTGATTCCCTTGGAGAGACAGATCAGGTCGGGCTGCACGTCGGCACGGTCGCAAGCAAAGAGCGGCCCGGTGCGGCCGAAGCCGGTCATCACCTCGTCGGCGATCAGGTGCACACCGGCGGCGCGGGTACGTTCGCGGATGCCTTGCAGGACCGACTCGTCCCACACGCGCATCCCACCGGCGCCCAGAATGAGCGGCTCCACGATCACGGCCGCCAGTTCGCTCCCGCGCTCGGTGATGAGCGCCTCGAGCGCCGCAAGCGTGTCTCCCTCGCTCGGATCGGGAAGGCGTGCCACCTCGAAGAGCAGCGGCTCGTACATCTGCGTGAACACACTGCGGGCCCCCGCCGCCATCGCACCGAAGGTGTCGCCGTGATAGGCGTGCTCGAGGGCGGCGACCAGCCGCCGCGGAGACCCGGCATTGGCAAAGCTTTGCACGCTCAGCTTGATGGCGACTTCCACCGCCGTCGAGCCGTTGTCCGAGAAGAACACCCGATTGAGCCCACGCGGCAGTCGCGATACGAGCGCGCTCGCGAGCAGCGCCGCCGGTTCGTGCGTGAAGCCGGCGAAGATCACCTGATCGAGCGTGCGCGCCTGCTCGGCGATCGCCTCGACGATTTCGGGGCGGCAGTGCCCATGGGTGGTGACCCACCAGCTCGAAATGGCATCGAGGATGCGCGTGCCATCCTCGCGATAGAGCCAACTCCCCTCGGCGCGCGCGATCGGCACCGGCATGGGGCTCTGATAGTGTTGGGTATACGGATGCCACACATGGGCGGCATCGTGCAGCAGGAGGTTCTCGCTCATCACATCAGTCCCGAGCGCCACGGCGCTCACCAACGAAAAGACGGTATCAGACGCGCGTCAGCACGTCGAGCACATTCACGGCGAGCGCATCGACGAGCTCCACCGGATGCACCGCGCTCACCGAAATGCGGAGTCGCGAGGTTCCCGGCGGTACCGTGGGTGGACGCACGCCGCCCACCAGAAAGCCACGGCGCCGCAACTCCGCCGTCGCCATCATGGTGCGTACGGCGTCGCCCACGATCACCGGCACGATGTGACTGTCCTCAGGGCCCGTCATTGGAATGCCGCCTTCGGCCAGCTTCGTGCGCAGGCGACGCGCGCGGTCGCGCACGGCATCGCGGCGCCACCGTTCGACGTCCGCAATGCGCAGCGCCTCGAGCGTGGCCGCGGCGAGCGCCGGCGGCGAGCCGGTCGTGAAGATGAACGACCGCGCCGTGCTCACGAGGTACTCCACCAACTCCTGGGATCCGCCGACATAGGCCCCCGCTGTGCCGAGCGCCTTGCCCAGCGTACCGACCACGACATCCACCTCACCCTTCACGCCGAAGTGTTCGATGGTGCCGGAGCCAGTGTCGCCGAGCACCCCGGTGCCATGGGCGTCATCGACATACGTCCAGGCGTTGTGACGGCGCGCGAGGGGGACCAGTCGATCGAGCGGGCACAGGTCGCCGTCCATGGAGTACACGCCTTCCACTACGATCAGCGCGCGGCGATAGCGATGCCGCTCCTCGCGCAGCATCGCGTCGAGCGTGTCGAGATCGTTGTGCGGAAAGACGCGCACCGCCGCGCGCGCCAGTCGACAGCCGTCGATGAGCGAGGCGTGATTGAGCTCGTCGCTGAAGATCACGTCGCCGTGCTGCGCGAGCGCCGGAATGGCGCCCGTGTTCACCATGTAGCCCGACGGGAAGAGCAGGGTGTAGTCGCACCCCTTGAGTCGCGCGAGGGTATGCTCGAGCGCTTCGTGCACAGGGAAGTTCCCCGAGATGAGCCGCGCGGCGCCGGCGCCCACGCCCTCCGCCTGCAGCACCGCCATGGCCGCCCGCGCCACGCGCGGATCGCTCGCGAGTCCGAGGTAATCGTTGCTCGCAAAGTCGGAGACACGCTCGCCGGCCAGCAACACCGTGCCCGCGCGCCGCTGCTGCACCTGACGGAGCGCGCGCTTGAGCCCCGCGGCCTGCAACGCACGCAGTTCCTCGTCGAGCGCGGCGTTCATCGTGCTCGGCGGCAGTTCGAATGGACTGCTCATGGATGTCCGTCCGCCTACAGCAGCGCCTGCAGGTCGGCGAGGAGCGTCTGCCACCCCGTTCCGGGCGGATACATCGCCACCAACTGCCCCTTCGCATTGAGCAGGAACGCCTGCGAGGAATGCCCGATCAGCTTCGTGCTGTCAGCGCCGTGCATGTGCTGCATGTTCGCCATGGAGGGGCCGGCGGGCATCGGCACCGGGTTGGGCTGCTCGGCCTGTGCGTTGTCGGGAATGACGGCCACGCCGAATGTCTTCACCATGCGCCACACCGTTGCGGAGTCACCCGCGAGCCCCACGAACGAGGGGTGATAGCTCGCCACGTACTGCTGTGCGATAGCCGGTGTATCGCGTTCCGGATCGATGGACACGAACACGAAGCGCACCTTGGCCGTGTCCGCGCCCAGCTTGCCGTGCACGCGCTTCCAGTCGGCGAGCGTGGTGGGGCAGATGTCCGGGCAGTGCGTATAGCCGAAGAAGAGCACCGTGAGCTGATCGTTCGCGGGCCCCGTCGAAAAGCGGGACCCATCGGCGCGCGTGAACTCATAGGCGGGAAGATCACGCGCCGGCGAGACCGCCTCGCCCTTGAGTTGGGGGGAGCAGGCCGCGAGTACACTGAGCGCGACGGCGCCGAGCAGGGAGCCGACGCGCGTCATGCGGCGCCCTCCGCGCAGGTGGCGCACAACCCGTACAGCACCACCTCGTGCGCCTCGAGCACGAAGCCTCGCGGCGTCAGCTCGGACAGGTCACCCGGGCAGCCTTCGATTTCAAACACGCGATCACACGCCCGGCAGCGGAAATGATGATGATGCGCAGCGCCCGACCGCTCGTATCGTGGCGCCTCGCCCGGCAGCTCGACCGGCACCAGCCATCCGCTCTCCACGAGCGAATTGATGGTGCGATACACCGTCGCGATCCCCAGGCCGGCGACATGCGCCCGCCCAGCTTCGAGCACTTCGGTTGGGCCCAACGGCCGTGCCGTGCGCTCGAAGACCTCGCGAATGGCATCGCGCTGCTTCGTGTTGCGTTCCATTCAGCAAATATGCGTAGATTTGGCGCCATGACGCGACCGGGCACGCCATCTTCGACGCGATCGTCGACCACCACACGCGCGTGGCAGCGTTGGCTGATTGTATCGGTGGTGGTGATCGGTGCGGCGCACCTCGCCGACGCTGCGGCGTGGCGCGCCCTGCGGATGCCCAACGTGTACGACAAGGACTGGGGGCGACTGCTGCGCTCCCTGGGCTACCTCCCCACGTGGGGGGCCGTGGCGCTCGCCTATTGGCTCGAGGCGCGTGACCGCCCGGGCGGCGGGCGCGTGGCGGCGTATCTAGCGCTCGCGCCCACGCTGGGCGGACTCGTCGCCGAGATCGGCAAGATCGTCTTTCGGCGGCTGCGCCCCGACGAGATCAACTTCGCCTACGCGTTCCGTCCCTACAGCGATCATTTCTGGTCCAACCGGGGGATGGGGTTGCCGAGCAGCCACACGCTGGTCGCGTTCGCGGGCGCGGCGGCGCTCGCGCGGGTGTTTCCGCGAGCGCGATGGGTGTCTTACGTGCTCGCCGGCGGCTGCGCGATCACCCGCGTCATGGCCAACGCACACTTCCTGAGCGACGTGACCGTCGCTGCCTGCCTCGGCGTGGCGGTGGGATGGATGCTGGCGGATCGTCTCGAGGTTCCGGACCCGAGCCGCGGTGGGCTGGACCCTAGCTGATAATATGTTATCATAAGTTATGTCGTCCGCACTGCTGCTGACCAGTCTTGGGGCCTTGGGCTCGGGCCCGCTCCTGGCCAGGTCGGCGCGGACGCGTCCGCAGATGCTCGCGTTCATCGACGGCTTCGTGCTCGTCACCATTGGCGGGCTCGTGCTGCTGGACATCATCCCGCACGCGCTCGAGCACCGCGATGTGTTCGCCGCGCTGTTCATGGTGCTGGGGTTCGCGCTCCCCACCATCGCCGAGCGGCTCTTTCATTATGGCGTGCAACGCACGCACACGGCGGTGCTCGCGCTCGCCATCATCGGCCTGGCAATTCACTCCGCGCTGGATGGCAGCGCCATCGCGCAGAGCGACGCCGACGCGCAGAACCTGCTCGGCTACGGCGTGCTGCTCCATCAGCTCCCGGTGAGCCTCATGATCTGGTGGGTGCTGGGCGATCGGCCGCGCGTGTCGTGGCTCGTCCTCGCCGGCATGGCCGTGGTGACCGTGCTCGGGTACGTCGCGGAGCCCACGATCTTCGCGGTGCTTCCCGAGCGTGCCGGCCTGTGGTTCGAGGGGCTCGTCGGCGGGTCGCTGCTGCA
>JBDHVK010000159.1:0-8431 GCA_039809645.1 Gemmatimonas sp. | reverse complement strand
ACTCGAGCTCGTCCGCCTCACCATTCCGCGCCGCGTCTACACGCAGGCGCACATGGATGTCGTCGCCGAAAGCGTGATCGCCCTGCACGACATCCGCGAGCAGATCAACGGGCTCCGCTTCGCCTACGAGCCGCGCACGCTGCGCTTCTTTCAGGCGCGCTTCGAGCCGGTGGGCGCTGGGCTCTTTACCAATCCGGCCCGTCCGGAGCGGGCGCTGGCCATGGCCTGAGCTGCTCCCGCGCCGTCACCGAGTTCCCGGCGCGCCCGGTCACGAGTCCGCGACACCCGGGCGCGCCGCAGCGGCAGTGAAAGGGCTCGGCCTCTTCGTTCAGCAGCTCGCCGTAGTCGAGCGTGAGCTCTTCGCCGGCCGCAATGTCGCGCACCGCCACCACGTCGAGTCCGGCGTAGCGGGCATTCGGTGCACAGGAATGGTTCTGCGGCGCCCAGTCGTCGGGGTGCTGGCTCCAGAGCACGAAGACCTCGTCGCTCACCGGCCACGCGTAGCGGCGAAACGTGTCCTGCTCGGTCGCGCTCCAGTGCGTCAGAACATGGCGCCGTGTCACGAGCCGCATCGGCTGCTCCTCGCCGGGAAACACCACGGTTCCGGCACGCAGGGCGCGGCGCGCAAAGACCCCGTAGCCACTCACACTATCGCCGCGCCGCTCCCAGGCGCGCTGCGCGGCCGCGTGACGCGCGCGCCCCTCGGCGATGATGTGCGCGAAGAACCCCGCGCGTCCCAGGCCATCATGTTCGAGGATCCAGTCCGCACTCCCTTCGGAGCCCGGCGGATAGCCCACCGAGCAGGTGAAGTTGATCTCGAGAAAGTACAGCGTGCCATCGGGAGCGACGCGGAAATCGCAGCGTCCGTAGCCCACGCCGTCAAAGCCGTCGAAGATGCGGACGGCCGCGGCCCGCAGCCGCGCCGCCAGCCCCTCGTCACGTACCGGTACGTTGGCGCGTGGGTGGAGCGCGGATGTCTTGAGCGCATACGTCTTGAAGGCCGTGCCGATCGGGAACTCGTACTCCACCGGCGTCAGGGCAACCGTCGGGGCCTCGGCGATACCGCCCAGCACGAGCACCGTGCATTCGCGTCCGGCGATGAACTCCTCCACCAGCACACTCCCATACGCCGCGCGCAACGCCTCCACCCGCGCCCGCAACGCCGCCCTCGACGTCACCACGGAGCCGGCGTCGATGCCAAGGCTGTCACCGGCATGCGCCGGCTTCACGAAACGCGGCCGCTCCGGTGACACCTCGAGCGCGTCCAGGGCAGCACCCCACGGCGCGTCGTCGGCGCCGACCGGAGGCACCTCGACGTGCGCCGGTGTGGTCACGCCCACGGTGTACGCCAGGTACTTCATCAACGGCTTGCTCGGATCGTACAGCGTGGCGGTGGGCCCCGTGTATGGGAGCCCGAGCAGCTCCAGCGACTGAATCACATCGATCGACGGGACATCCCAGTCGAGGTACCCTTCGCACAGGTTGACGTAGATGTCATAGCCACGGGCGGCGCACGCGCGCAGCTGACGATACGTGGTGCGCTTGTCGAGCATCTCGTGATGGACGACGCATCCGGGGAGCCACGCCGTCAGGTCCCGCGGCGGATCGTAATTGCGGTAGTCCACGGTACTGGCCGAGTAATCGGGCTGCAGCACGCAGACGCGCAGGCCGGCGGGAAGCGCAGGGGTCACGCGACCGCGCGACGAGTCCGCTTCGGCGTCGCGGTCGCGGCAGCGGTCGCGCTCGCACTCGCACTCGCACTCGCACTCGCACTCGCACTCGCACTCGCACTCGCACTCGCACTCGCACTCGCACTCGACGTCGCCGGTGCGCGCCGCGTGGCATCGTCGAGCAGTCGCCCGATCAGACTGGCAAAGGTGGTATTCGAGAAGCGCAGAATGGCCCCCACGCTGGTGTAGTTCTCGTCTTCCGACAGCGCACACTGCGCGTTCACCTCGAGCACCGCGAGCGCGCCCGTCTCGCTGCACTGTCGCAGATCCACGCGGCCATAGCCACGGCCACCCACGGCCTCGTAGGCGAGCAGACTCACGCGCACGATCTCGTCTGCCAGCTCACCGGATACGGGTGCATACTCCCAGAAATACTCGCCATTCGGCATCGGTGACTCGCGCTCGTACACCTCCCACAGGCGGTCGTAGGACAGAAACCGCTCGTCGGGATGGAGACTCGCGTGAAAGACGCGCTCGGCGGGGGGGTACACCAGCAGACGCTCCGCCTCCGCTGCGTCGCCGACGAGCAGCACAGTGAACTCGCGTCCACGCACATAGCGCTCGATCAGCACGCCGCCGCTCAGCAGGTCCCACCCGAGATAGCCGTCGTGGAGGGCCGCGGTCTGCACGGCGAGCGCTTCCGGCGTGTGCACCACGCTGGCCGTCGTCACACCCATGCTCCCCGCACTCACGGCCGGCTTGACGATCGCCGGTGTTCCCACCGCCGCGAGCACCTCGGCCGCGGAATCGGTGGGCTGCCACGCATGCCAGGGAGCGGTCGGCACCTGACCCGCATCGAAGGCGGCCTTCATGAGCAGCTTGCTGGTCGTGACGCCATAGAACGGCGCGTCGGCGCCCGTGTAGGCAAAGCCGCGCGCATCGAGGGCGTGAATCACGTCCACACCGGGCACCGTGTTGCCGTCGTCGCCGTCGCAGAGGTTGACGATCGCCGGCAACGGCGTGCCCGCCGCGCGCGCTTCCGCGACGAGGGCATCGAGAACGTGCGCGTAGTTGTGTACCGTCACGGGCTGCCAGCGCCACGCGCGCGCCAGGGCGGCGAAGGCCCGGGCCAGTTCTTCGCGGCTCTGGCTGTAGTCGGCGTAGTAGGCGAGCGCCGGATCGATCTCGGCGGGCTCGGGCACGAGGACGACAACCAACCCCGCGGTCATCGGGGTCACGGGATCCGGCTGTGGAGCGCGAGGAGGGGAAGCGGCCACGCGCAGAAACTACGGCCTCAGCGGCAATCCGCGAGGGTTCGTGGCCCGCTTAGCTTTCACTGGCAGTCCGCTTCACCCTTCTCCAAGACGCCCGTGCCGATCCTTTCCGACTTTCAGCTCACCGCGATCGATGGATCGCCAATGTCGCTCGCCTCGTACGCCGGCAAGGTCGTCCTGCTGGTGAACGTCGCCAGCCAGTGCGGCTTCACGCCGCAGTACACGGGACTGGAGAAGCTGTGGCGCACCCACCGGGACGCCGGGCTCGTGATCGTCGGCTGCCCCTGCGATCAGTTCGGCCATCAGGAACCCGGGAGCGAGGCGGAGATCGCCGAGTTCTGCAGCCTGACCTACAATGTGTCGTTCCCCATGAGCGCCAAGCTCGAGGTCAACGGCGCCGGGGCGCACCCGCTGTGGCAGTGGATGCAGACCGAGAAGCCCGGCCTCCTTGGGACCACGGCCATCAAGTGGAACTTCACCAAGTTCCTCATCGGGCGAGACGGCAAGGTCGCGAAGCGCTTCGCGCCGAACGACACGCCGGAGAGCATCGAGGCGGCCATCGTCCGGGCCCTCGGTACGCCGGGCGGCACGCCCATCGTGACGCCGCCGCTCGGCACCGAGGTGGTCGGCGAATAGCCGACCGGGGCTCAGCCGCCCGCGAGCGCGATGCTGAGCCACCCCCCGGTCACGTTCACCACGTCACGCCAGCCGCGCTGCACGAGAATGCGGCTGGCCAGATGGCCACGGAAGCCCGAGCGGCAATAGACCGCCACGCGCCGCTCCGCAGGGATCTCGGCAATCCGCGTGCGCAGCTCGTCGATGGGAATGTGCAGCGCCCCGTCGATGTGCCCTTCCTGATACTCGACCGGCGTGCGTACGTCGAGCAGCACCGGGGGTTCGGCACCGGTGCGCTCGGCGGCCAGCTGCGCTGCCGTGATAGTGGGGCTGTAGCCGCTCACATCGTTCTCCCCCACGAAGGCGGCCACATTCACCGGGTCGTTGGCGGACGAGTAGGGCGGGGCATAGGACAGATCGACTTCCGCCAGGTCGTGCAGGGTGAGTTGCCCGCGCAGCGCGGTCGCGAGAACGTCGATGCGCTTGTCGACACCGCCATGACCGAACGCCTGCGCGCCCAGGAGCCGCGCATCGCGCCTGTCGTAGACGAGTTTGAGCGAGAGCTCCTTCGCGCCCGGGTAGTACTTCGCGTGATGATTGGCGTGCACCACGGCCACACCGACATCGAAGCCCGCCTCGCGCGCGGCGCGTTCGCTGAGCCCGGTCATGCCGGCGGTCGCCTCGAAGATCTTGACGACACTGGTTCCGAGCGCGCCACCGTAGCGCATCGGATGTCCCAGCGCGCTCGACGCCGCGATGCGTCCCTGCCGATTCGCCGGACCGGCGAGTGGGATACGCGCGCGCTTGCCACTGATCGCGTGTTCCACCTCGATCATGTCACCGGCGGCGAAGATGCGCGGATCGCTCGTCTGCAGTGTGGGTGTGACGACCAGGGCGCCGCTCGGCCCGATCTCGAGCCCCGCCTGCTTGGCGAGCGCCAGTTCGGGGCGCACGCCGGTCGCAAAGAGCACGAGGTCGGCAGGGAGGCGACGGCCGTCGGCGAGTTCGACTTCGTGCGACTCGGGGAGCACCGCACGAGTCCCGATGCCGGTGTATACCGCGACATCATGCCGCGCGAATTCACCGGCCACCTGCGCGCCGAACTCGGGGTCCATCACCGCCATCACGCTCGGCAGCAACTCCACCACGCTGGTGGCGATCCCGCGATCGTGAAAGGCCTCGGCCATCTCGAGGCCGATGAATCCACCCCCGACGACCACCGCGGTCTTGGGCGCGCGTTCGGCAATGAACCGGTCGAGTCGGTCCATGTCGGGCACGTTCCACAGCGTGAAGACATGATCGGCGTCGCTCCCCGGCACCGGCGGACGCACGGGCAGGCCGCCCTGTGCGAGGATGAGCCGGTCGTAGGGCAGCCATGACTCGCCGTTCGCGTCGCGCACTTGCACGCGCTGACCGGCCCGATCGATGGCCACCGCTTCGGTGCCCAGCTTCACCGTGACGCCGTAGCGTGTCGCGAAGCTCTCGGGCGTCGCGAGCAGCAGCCGCTCGCGCTCGAGGATGTGCCGTGCAATGAAGTAGGGCAGGCCGCAGTTCGCGTAGCTCACGTACGGGCCACGCTCGATCAGGGTGATCTCGGCGTGCTCGTCCAGTCGCCGCGCGCGCGCGGCGGCCGTGGCGCCACCGGCGACGCCGCCGATGATCAGGAGCTTGGTGGGGGCATTGGTGATGGTCATGCTGTAATATATACGTCTATGCGTATATAAAGCATATCGGGCTTTCCCTGACGCGTTGAACCCTTGCCGCGAATGGCGTGGGAAAGAGAGACGTCGCTACGCCCCGACCAGCGCTGCCAACGCCAGCAGCCGCTCATCGCTCCCGCGAGCGCCGATCAGTGAGATCCCCAGCGGACAGCCGTCTCGCGATCCGAGCGGCAGGCTGATTTGCGGGAGGCCGCCCAGTCCGGCTACGCAGAGCAGGCTCAGGCTGCGTTCGCGCACCGACACGGTCTCCGCCGGCGGCAGTCGTAGCGGTGGCGCGATATCCGGCACGGTGGGGATCACCAGCACCGTGTCGTTGGCCAGCAGCGCATCGAGATGCGCGCGGATGGCCGCGCGTCGCGGCTGGGCGGCTGCCACGTCGGCCGGATCGGTGCGCGACACGATGTCGAAGCGGGTGGCGATCTGCGGGCCGAACGTGGGGTGCACGGCGTGCACCCATTCGCGGTGCGCTTCCCAGATCTCGGCGTGCTGCAGGGTCCGGAACGTCTCGAACCAGTCGCGCAGCGATGTGTCGGCGAGCGTCAGCGGCGTCTCCGGGCCCAGCGCGTTCGTCACGCGCGCGGCCGCCGCCAGGAATGCTGCCTGTGCCTCCTCACTCACCAGATCGAAGGCATCGGTCGCGACCAGCAGGCGCGCCGGGCGTGCTCGCGACGGCTCAACCCACGAGGCGCCGAGGAGGACGCGCCCCACCCGCATCAGCAGCTCGGCGTCGCGCGCGAACCACCCCACCGTGTCGAAGCTCGGCGCCAGCGGGCACGCCTGTGCCAGCGACAGTCGTCCGTGCGTGGGGCGAATTCCGTAAATGCCGCAGAAACTCGCTGGTGCGCGCACCGACCCACCGGTATCGCTGCCGATGGCGAAATCCACGAGCCCGCCGGCCACGGCCGACGCCGAACCGCTCGACGAGCCGCCTGGCACACGTCCTGGCGCTGCGGGATTGGCGGGCGTGCCGTAGTGCGCATTCTCGCCGGTGAGACTGAACGCCATCTCTTCCGTGTGCGTCTTGCCGACCATGTGCGCGCCGGCGGCCAGCAGCGTATCGAGCAGAGGCCAGGACGCCGTCGCCGGTTCGTGTGTGCGCAGCCAGTCGGGGCTGCCGAAGCCCGTGCGGTATCCGGCCACGTCGAAGAGGTCCTTGAGGCCGAAGGTGAGGCCGTCCAATGCGCCCGTACCCGTTGGCGCGCGCTCCACGTGGGTATGACGGCAAAAGGCGCCCAGTGTATCGCGATCGAGAATGGACATGGCGGGTAAGATGCCACGCCGCGCTGCATATCGCTCGCCAACCGGTACATTCTCGCCATGGCCACACTCCGTTCGATCTTCGCATTGGCGACCCTGCTCGGTGCCGCCCCCCTCGGCGCCCAAGCGGCGCTCGACGCCAATCAGCGCGAAGCACGCGATATCCTGCGTCAGCTGGTGAACATCAACTCCACGACCGGCACGCCTGGCGTGAAGCGCGCCGCCGAAGCGATGGCGCAGCGCTTCCGGCTCGCCGGGTTTTCCGCCGCTGACGTCCGCCTGTTGGGCCCCACGCCCGCCCTCACAGGGCTCGTGGTGCGCTACCGGGGCCGAGCCGGCAGTGGCACCAGGCCGATCGTGCTGATGGCGCATCTCGATGTCGTACCAGCGAGGCGTGCCGACTGGCCCTTCGATCCCTTCGTGCTGCAGGAGAAGGACGGCTGGTACTACGGCCGCGGCGCCGAAGACGACAAGGCCGGCGTCGCCTCCATCGTGGCCACGCTGCTCCGGTTCAAGCGCGAGAAGTACGTGCCCGAGCGCGACCTCGTGGCCGTCTTGACGGCGGACGAGGAAACCGACGGCAGGAGCATCCAGTGGCTGCTCGCGAACCATCGGGCGCTGATCGATGGCGAGTACGCGCTCAACGCCGACGCCGGCAACGTGAATCTGGAGCAGGGCAAGGCGCTGACGCACACACTGCAGGCCAGCGAAAAGGTCTTCGCCAACTTCAAGGTCGAGGCGACCAATCCGGGCGGCCACAGTTCCCTGCCGCGCAAGGACAATGCGATCTACGATCTGTCGATGGCGCTCGCGAAGTTGGCGGTCTTCGACTTCCCGGTGCGCCTGAACGAGGTCTCGCGCGCCTATTTCAGGCAGAGCGCGGCCGCGCAACCGGCAGATGTCGCGGCCCT
The DNA here is from genome assembly GCA_039809645.1 of Gemmatimonas sp. Classification (GTDB taxonomy): domain Bacteria; phylum Gemmatimonadota; class Gemmatimonadetes; order Gemmatimonadales; family Gemmatimonadaceae; genus Gemmatimonas. The sequence goes on along the minus strand of JBDHVK010000159.1, from coordinate 983 downwards.
GATGATCGCGGTGGCCGATAACCCGGCGGGTCCGGCCACGGCGCAGCTCGCGGCGAAGAACCCCTACTGGAATTCGGTCCTGCGCACGACGTGCGTCGCGACGCTCCTGAGCGGCGGCCACGCCGACAACGCCCTGCCGCAGCGAGCAGCGGCAAACGTCAATTGCCGCATGCTGCCCGATGATCCCACCGACAGCGTGCGCACCACGCTGCAGCGCGTGATGGGAAGCGCCGTGAAGGTCACCGTGGACGGAACGGTGACCAACAGTCCGGTCTCCCCCCTGCGCTCAGATCTGATGGGCGTCGTCGACAGGTTGACGCGCACGCAATTCCCCGGTGCCACCGTGGTCCCCGAGATGTCCGCGGGTGCCACCGACGGGCTCTTCATGCGCAACGCGGGAATCCCCACGTACGGGTTGACCGCCATCGCCTTCGAGCAGAGCGAGCCGAGTCGCGCGCATGGCCAGGAGGAGCGCGTGGGGGTGAATGCCTTTCATGCCGCCGTCCGGTTCTGGTACGAGATGGTCAAGTCGCTCACCACGCCGTCGGTCACGCCCTGAGGCGAACGCGCTCCCTACACGACGGCGCCACGTGGCGGTCGGTTCCCGGCAGAGTCCGGTGCGCGGCGCCCCTTGCGTCTCATCCAAACCGCTGACAGGCTCCCCCATGCCTACACGCTCCCTCGTTCTGACCTCCCTGACCGCCGCGCTGGTCGCCTGCGGCGGTGAGAAGGCCCCCGCCGCCGATTCGGCGCGTGCGTCTACCAGCACGGCCACCGACACCACCACGGCCGGTGCGCCTCCCACCCCCGCACTCGGCCCCGGCGAAGCGATGCTCGCGGTCCCGGGTGGTCGCATCTGGTGCAAGGTGAGTGGCACCGGCACGGGCACGCCCGTCGTGTTGATTCACGGTGGGCCCGGCATGGGCAGCTTCTACATGAAGCCCATGGAGGCGCTCGGGGTGGATCGCCCGGTGGTCCGCTAC
>JBDHVK010000158.1:0-8584 GCA_039809645.1 Gemmatimonas sp. | reverse complement strand
GCCCACCACGAGGGAGGCGAGTACGCCGGCCACGAGTCCCACGATGAGCCACGTCACAATGTCCATGCCCGTTCTCCTGGTTGGGGTCGGTGCATCTGAGCGCAACGATCGCGCCATCGGGTGTGGGAGCGGGCCGTGGCGCTGACCTCCACGATGTATGCCTGTGAGGTTCAGCTCGCTCACGTCGATCGCGGCGTGTACGAGTCGCTCGACTTCCGCATGGCGATGCATCCGTCGGAGAGCGCCGAGTACTTCGTGACGCGCTGGTTCGCGTACTGCCTCGAGTACGCCGAGGGGATCGCGTTTTCGAAGGGGGTCTCCGACCCCGATGATCCCACGGTGAGCATCCGTGATCTCACCGGGACCATCACCACCTGGATCGAGATCGGTACGCCCGACGCCGCGCGGCTGCATAAGGCGCGCAAGGCGGCGCCGCGGGTCGTGGTCTACAACCACAAGGAGCCGCGCGTGTGGTTGAGCCAACTGGCCGAGGCCAGGATCCACAAGGCCGACACCCTCGAGCTCTATGCACTCGATCGCGAGCTGATCGATGCGATGGTCGAGCGGCTCGATCGGCGACTGCGCTGTGAACTGAGTGTCACCGATGGTACGATCTACGTGAACATCGGCGGCGAGACGCTGACCGGTGCCCTCGAACGACTCACTCTGGGGTAACACCATGGCGGTGAGCGAGAACTACCGGGCGTTCATCCTCGAGCAGCTCGCGCGCGTGGTACCCGAGGTGCGCGGGCGAAGCATGTTCGGCGGGGTGGGCGTCTACAGCGCCACGACGTTCTTTGCCCTGATGGACAACGACGCGGTGTACTTCAAGGTCGACGATACCAATCGCCCCGACTTCGAGAAGTTGCGCATGCCGCCGTTCCGGCCGTTCGGTGAGGGGGGCGAGGCCATGCAGTACTACGAAGTCCCCGCCGATGTGATCGAAGACCTCGATGCGCTGCGCAGCTGGGCCGACAAGGCGCTGGCCGTGGCGCGGCGTGCGAAGGCGCGCAAGGCCAAGAAATCGCGATGAGTGAACCGCAGCCGTTGCTGGTCGTGGTGCGTCCGCACCCGCTGTGCGCCGAAACGCCGATGCCGGTGCTCGCCGAAGCGATCACGCCGCCGGCGAGTGTGTATGTGCGGAGCAACTTCGACAATCCGCAGCTCGGTGGCGCGTATCGCGTGGCGCTGGGTGGCGCGGTGGGCACGCCGTTCGACATCGGTCTCGCCGAACTGGCCGCGCTGCCGCAGCACGAGGTGCTGGTCACCATGGAGTGCGCCGGCAACTGGCGACTCGGCATGGACCCGGTCCCCACCGGTGAACCGTGGGAGTACGGCGCGCTGAGCACGACGCGCTGGAGCGGCGTGCCGTTGCGTGCGCTGCTCGAGCGCGCCGGTGTGGGCGCCGGTGCCGTGGAAATACTCGCGACCGGTGCCGATGTAGGGCCGCGAGACGACGCCGAGGGGCCCGTGCAGTTCCAGCGGTCGCTGCCCATCGAGGTGGCGATGGCGCCGGACACGCTCGTGGCCACGCACATGGACGGCGCACCACTCACGCTCGATCATGGTGCACCGGTGCGGCTCATCGTGCCCGGCTGGTACGGCATGGCGAGTGTGAAATGGCTCGCGCGGCTCGATGTCATCACGACCCCGTTCACCGGCTACTTCCAGAGCAAGCGCTACGTGTACCAGACGCCCGCGGGCGTGCAGCCGGTGACTCAGGCGCTGGTCAAGTCCATGATCGTCGCGCCGGCCGATGGCAGCACGAGTGCGCGCACGGTGATGCTGCGCGGCTGGGCGTGGAGTGGTGCCGCGCCCATCACGCAGGTGGAGGTGCAGGTGAACGATGGGCCGTGGCTTCGCACCGAATTGGGGGCGCCGCTCTCGCGCTGGGCGTGGACGCCCTTCGCCTGCGCCGTGACGCTCCCCGAGGGACGAGTGGCGCTCCGGTCGCGCGCCACCGATGCCACCGGCGCCGTTCAGCCCGAGCGCATCGTGTGGAACGCACTCGGCTACGGCAACAACGCCATTCGTACGATCACCGTGAACGCTGGCTGACTGGCGATTGACACCGCGGGCGCGCGAGCGCGTACGTGGTGGCGTGAACAGTTCTCGGCAGCTTTCGATGCGAGTGCCGGTGGCCCTCGCCCTGTGCGCGGTGCTCGGCCATGTGCTGCTCAACGTGGTCACGCCCTTCGGCGTGCATCGCGACGAGTTTCTCTATCTCGCGATGGGCGACCATCTGCGCCTCTGGCGCATGGACTTCCCGCCGTTCATCGCGCTGCTGGCCAATGCGCAGCGCGCGCTGTTCGGTGATGCGCTGTGGGCCATCCGCCTGGCAAGTGCGCTGGCCGGTGGCGCGCTCATCGTGAGCAGTGCCATCGCGGCGCGGGTGCTGAGCCGCGATGAGGCGGCGCCCAGGTGGACCCTGATCGTCCCCACGCTTGCGGCGATGACGGCCCCGGTGCTGCTGCGTCCGGCCAATCTCTTTCAGCCGGTCGTGTTCGATCAGTTGTGGTGGACGCTCGCGCTCCTCGCGCTGTTGCAGCGCACTTCGCGCGACGACGCGCGCTGGTGGATCGGCGTTGGCATGGCACTCGGGTTTGGGCTGCTCACGAAGCTCAGCATCGCGTTCATCGGGGTGGGGATCGTGGTGGGCGTCCTCGCCACGCCGCTGCGGCGTGATCTCTTCACGCGGTGGCCGTGGCTCGCGTTGCTCATCGCGCTCGTGATTGGCGCGCCGTCACTGAGCGGGCAGGTGCTGCTCGACTGGCCCGTCACCTGGCAGATGCGCGATCTCGCCGCCGGCCAGCTCACGCGGCGCAGCGTGTTCGCGTTCGTTGCCGAACAGCCGCTCATGGCCGGTCCGGTGGGCTTCCTGCTCGCGATGCTCGGCTTGTGGTTCCTGCTGCGCGATGGGCGCTGGCGCGCCGTGGGCGTGGCGGTGCTCGTGAGCTGGCTCTGGCTCAGTTTACAGAAGGGGAAGGGCTATTACGGCGCGCCGGTCTATCCCGTGCTCTTCGGCGCCGGTGCCGTGGCACTGCGCGCGTGGCCGCTGCGACTTACCCGGTGGCTCGTGCCCGCCGCCGCCGCCGTGATGGCGGCGCTTGGCGTGGTGGTGTTGCCAGTGGCGTTGCCGATTCTCGGGCCGGCGGCAACTGCCGCGTATGCCGCGCGCCTTGGGGTGAGTGAATCCACGCGCACCAACACCGGAACGCAGCTGCCCCTGCCGCAGGACTTCGCCGACATGCTCGGCTGGGAGGCACAGGCCGCCGCCGTGGCGGAGGAGTGGCGCGCGCTGTCGCCCGCCGAGCGAGGGGTCGCCGTGCTCGCCGCGAACAGCTACGGGCATGCCGGACTGCTGGACTACTACGGCCCGCGCTACGGCCTGCCGCGGGTGGTGAGCGGGGCGGGGAGCTACTGGTACTTTGGCCCCGGCTCGAAGCGGGGCGACGTGCTGATCGTGCTCGGCGAACCACCCGAGTCACTCACCGGCCCGTGGGCGCGCTGCCGATTGCTGCGCACCGTGGGGAACAGCTGGGGGGTTGAGGAAGAGCGCGTCGTGCCCATTTCGCGGTGCGATGCGCCGCGCGAGCCGCTGCAGGCGATGTGGCCGCGCTTCGCGCCGTGGCTCAACCGGTAGTTATTCTTGGGCATGTCGAGCGAGCCCGTTCCCGCCATTCGCCGCGCCACCATCGACGACGCCGAGCCGCTGTCGGCGTTCGCGCGCCGGTTGTTCATCGAGACGTTTGCCGCGCAGAACAATCCCGACGATCTCGCGCTCTTCCTGAACAGCGCGTTCACGCCCGCGTTGCAGCGCGCCGAGTTGGAGGATGCGCACCGGCAGTACTGGCTGCTCGAGATGGATGGCGTGCTGGCCGGGTACGTGCTGCTCAACGACCGCGCCACCGAGGAGGGTGTGGAGGGCACGCACCCCGTGGAGCTGCAGCGTTTCTACATCGATTTCCCGTGGCACGGCCGAGGCCTCGCGCCGGTGCAGATGGCGCACGCCGTGGCGCAGGCCCGTGCGCTGGGCGGCGATGTGTTGTGGCTCGGCGTGTGGGAGCAGAACCCGCGCGCGATCCGGTTCTATGAGAAGCAGGGGTTCTCCGTGTGCGGGTCGCACACGTTCATGGTGGGGAATGACCCCCAGCGGGATCTCATCATGCGAACGCCGCTGTAAACCCACCACCCACAACCAAAAACCCGGAACCCTGAACTGATCAGTTGAGGGTTCCGGGTTTTTGGTTGTGGGTGGTGGGTTACTTCAGCCGCGCTTGCGCTGCGGTACCGGCGCCGTCGGCACATCCATCGTATTCGGCATGTGCCCCGTGCCGCGGTGGCACATGACGCAGGTGACCTTCGGGGCCGGCTTGTCGATTTCCTTGTTCTTGTCGATCCAGCGGGCGTCGATATCGCGCTGCATCTTCTCCATCTGGCGTGCGATGATCTTGTCCTTGCGGGTGTCGAGCTCCCACTTCTTGTCGTCGGTGTGGCAGCCCGTGCAGAGTAGGCTCAGGCCGCGTCCGTACTGTTCATCCATGACCGTGAGGAATTCCTTCGCCGGCATGTCCTTGAACAGCTGCACGTTCTTGAAGACCTTGCCCGCCGGTTCGTTTTCGCGGCCCTTGATGGAGGCGAGGACGGCGGCGACGTCCGCCTTGCGGAGCGTATCGAGGCGCATCGGGTTGGGCGGCTCGCGGCGCGGGCGCGGGGCGCCGGGCTGTCCCGGCGGGCCACCGGGTTGGGCGCCGGCCTGCGGCGGGCCGCCGGCGCGTCCGGGGGCCTGGGCGACCGGCGTGGCGACCGGCGTCGGTTCCGTCTTGGGGGAGCAGGCGACGATGGCGCCGGCGGTGAGAAGAGCGAGGGTGGTCCAAGCCCGCATGGGGGGTCTCCGCGAAAGGACTGAGGGGTTCGTCCCAAGTATATGCGCGAAGGGGCCCGAGTGTGGGGCTAGCGTTTCCTGGCCAGCATGGTGCCGCGGCAGGTGATGGCGCCGCAGTGGCAGGGGTAGCGCTTCTTGGCGGCCGGCGTGTGGCGTTCGGGGAGGATGAACGCGTAGTCGTAGACCAGCTCTTCGCCCACTTCGATGTCGTGAATGGCCTCGATCCAGAGGCGCTTGTCGTCCACGACTACATCGCAATTGGGCGCGCAGGAGTGATTGAGAAAGCGCGCCTCGTTGCCGTTCACCGACGCATCCACCACCACGTCATCGTCGATGGCAAAGAGAAAGGTGTGGTAGCGTTCGCCCGGCACGTCCGGATAGCGCGCGTCCGCCTCCGCTGGCGTGAGCCGTTCGCCCGCGTATTCGATGATGCGCGTCCCCGCCGGGATGGCGCGGTTGGCGAAGGCGCCGAGCCCCTGGATAGCCGAGGGGCGGACGTCGAACGGGAGGTCAGAGGCGGGCGGCGGTGTGGGCACGCTGAAGAGTAGTGCCGGCGGGGGCGTTCGGCGCGGTTAGGCGCTGGACTGCGAGCCTCGGCGCGATACGGAAATAGGTTGCGATAAATGGGGCATAACGAGTCGTCCCAGCGATCTCGTCTCCCACGTGTGCGGCGTGTAACATTGCGCAACGGCGCGACTTGCCGATCGCTTCGCGGCATATTCCGGCGTGGTGTTATGCCGCGAGAATCAGCGGTATAAGCATTTGCTCGCGGTGATGCTCGGCGGCATAATCAGCGTTAGGTGGCCTAGCACATCCTACTTGAACAATGTTCTTCGCTCGACTTATGCGCCTATGCTGTCTGCTGTTCGCGCCTGTCTTCGGTTGCGCGGTACTGGCAACATCGAGTGAAGCGCAGCCGACTGCCGCCTTCTCAGACGCAAGTCCACATAGATCAAAGTTATTCGTCCACCAGAACACCCACCTGCACTATCTCGATTGGGGCGGGACCGGACCGGTGATAGTACTGCTACCCGGCTACGGGCTCACGGCTCACGCATTCGACGAGATCGGGACCCTGCTGTCGGATCGCTTCCGTGTCATCGCCGTCACTCCCCGAGGCTATGGCGAGTCCGATGCACCGCCAGATTCCGCGGTCTACACCGTGACCACGATGGTCGACGACCTACGGGCTCTCCTCGATGAGGTTGGCATTCCGCGGGCCGCACTGATTGGTCACTCGATCTCGGGCGCGACCATCACGGCATTTGCGCGAGCCCATGCGGATCGGGTGAGCAGGATGGTGTTTCTCGATGCGTTCCCTTACTACGCTGCAGCCGGCGGCGATTCAGTCGAGGCTCTTGCGCCGGTATCAACTCCCGGGTTCTCAGGTCCGATGACTTACACGCGTGTCCGAGACTTCCTCAGCCAGTATCGGTTTAGCGGCTGGTCGCCCGCACTTGAGGCCGACCTCCGAGCGAATACCCTTGGACCGGAGCTGGCGCGCCGACAGGCGCTTACGGGTAGGTACATTGCCGACAGTCGCGCCAATCCTCCCGACGTCTCATCCATCAGGGTCCCTGCTCTTCAGGCGTGCGCAATTCCGACTGCGTCCACGGAGTACCCCTGGCTCCGCCAAGGATCAAAGGCCCTCGCCGGCGCGCAGCGCTACATGATCGAGGTACTGCAACCGTTTAGCCGGACACTGTGCGCACGGTTCGCGCAACTCGTCCCAGGCGGGCGGACCATTGAGATAGCCGGCTCACACTACGTGTTCTTCACGCAACCAGCATTGGCCGCTCGGTTGATCCGGCAATTTCTGCTCGAATAGCTAGGCATAGGTAAGTCTCGCGAGCACCTAACGGGTCGCTGCTGCCGACGGGGCTCATCAGAGAGCGCGACTGGCTCACTGCGTTCGCCTGTCGCATTGTTATTACGCCCCGCGGCAGAGCTTAGCGTTGAAGCTGTAGGAAAAGGCCAGTTCAGCGCCGCGGACAGCGCTTCAACGCGAGGTGATGATGACCTTCGCTCAGCGGGCGCGTCCGTCGAGTGATCGAGCGATGTAGACCGTCTGATAGCGTTCCTGCGTCGCCGTAGGCGCGCACACGCTCCCCTTCAGGCTGCGTACCCGCTTTTCGCCAGCTTCTCGATGTTGTGCACGAGGCAGTAGAGCTTCCACTGCGTGTCGACCTTCGCACGGCCACGCAGCGTGAAGCGATCGAGCCGCTTGTTGGCGCGCAGGTTCGCGAACACCGGCTCCACCGTGGCGAAACGCTGCGCGTACTGCGCACGACCCGACTCGGTGTCGATGCGCTCGCGCATCCGCGCGGAGTAGTTCACCGTCCGCCCGACGCGATCGCGGAAGAACGCCACGTTGCGCACCGGGGTGGTGTCCGGCGTTCGCAGGCACTGACGGCGCAGCGGACACGGACCACAATCGCGCTTCGCCCCGCGGAAGTGCTCGGCGATGTGCCCGCGCGTGACCAGGGTCGCCCCTTTGCGATAGAGCGATTTCCCGGCGGGGCAGACACAGGTGCGCGCGAACGGATCATAGCGGAAGTCTTCCGGCGCGAAGACGCCCGTCGGCTTCTTCGCGCGACGCGACTTGTCATGCAACGGATTCGGCAGCGCCGTGTAGCGCCCCTGCGTGGCGAAGCGGGCATCACGCTGCCGCATGCCGTTGTCCGCGATCAAGGCCGGCACACAGCCCTGCGCGAGCGCCTGCAGATTCGCTTCGCTGTGGTAGCCTGCGTCAGCGGTGATCAGCGTCTCGCTGGTCCGCAGCGAGGCGGTCGCTTCAACCACGGGGAGCAGCAGCTCCTGCTCGGCGCCGGTGCCATGCGCCTGCGCCTCGACGATGATCTGATGCGCCGCGTCGACGGCGGCGACGCCCGTGAAACCTTGGATGACGCCTTTGCTCGTCGCCATCTTCGCGCTGTCATTGTCGGTGCGATTGCTCTTCCGCACGGTCCCGGTCGGGCCGCGTCGATCCGTCGGATGCTCCGTGAGCCAGGCGCGAAGCTGGGCCGCATCGGACTGCAACTGCTCGATGCGTGCAGCGTCCTTCGCGTACACGGTGGGCTCGATCGGTCGCGCATCCTCGGCGCGATGCCGCGCCAGCATCGCCTCTGCCGCCTGCTCCATCTTCGTGGCCTGCCGCTCGAAGTCCGCGCGCGTCCCACTCCGATGCTTCGACGCATTGCTCGGGAGCTTCACGCCGTCGATCGCGAACATCTCCCGGCCGATCAAACCCTGGCGATCACAGACGGCGAGCACCGCCGCAAAGATTGGGGCAATCTGCTCACCCAGCGTGCTGACGAAGTGGGCGATGGTCGTGAAGTGCGGCCGCGAATCCCCGCTCAAGGCAATGAAGGTCACCTGCTCCTCGCAGGCGCGGGCCATCGCGCGGCTGCTGACGATCCCGCGGGAGTAGGCGAACAGGACCACCCGGAGCAGCATGGCGGGCGCATAGGCCGGCGCCCCGGTCGTGTCGTTCCGATAGCGGGCATCGAACGGCGTGAGGTCGATCGCCTGCTCCAGCAGATGGTGCAGCGCGTGCTCGAAGGTGCCGGGGAGGAGCTGCGCCGCGAGATCAATCGGGATCAGCTTGGGCTGCGTGTCCACGGGCCGGTAGCGCGCCATACCACCTCTCGACGGGGGACGAACGACACCGCACTTTCTGCTGAGAGGCCAACGGCTGGG
>JBDHVK010000157.1:0-8719 GCA_039809645.1 Gemmatimonas sp. | reverse complement strand
AGAATCTGCCCGTCGCCCAGCACCTGCGACTCGAGGCCGGAGGCGATGCGAATCACATGGCTTGCCGCATCGGCCCCTTCACGGCGCGTGGCGGTCTTCAGCAACTGCTCCCCGTCGGAGCGCGTGCGCATCCACCGGCGGGCCAGCAACTGCACAGCGTCTTCGATGTCGTCGCGGTTGTCGCTGTCGACCCATGCATACAGCTCCGTGCGATTGCACGTCGCGATGAGGGCCGATTCGGTGATGACGTCGGTCCGCGCCGTGCGATAGAGCTGCGTGAGCCGCTCCTCGGACAGATGGAAGCGCTCGCGGGTCGCGACGTCAGCGTAACGGAAATCGATGGCGATCGAGATCAGCATCGGGGGAGGGGATCGAAGCTCGGCTCAGGCGGTCGCGAGACCGGCAAGGTGCGCCAGGTTCTTGAAGAAAATCCGTACATGCGCAGAGGGTTTGGCCATGACCAATCGCTTTTGCATGTAGCCGTCGAAAACGAGCTGTTGGACGTCCCGGTCGCGGCAGATGGCCACGAAGCCTTCCCGCCGGTCGTCCGTGTTGTACCAGAACCGCTGCATCATGTCCAGCACCAGAAAGACCACGCCGTGGAGGCGCATGAAGCGCCGGCGGGCCTGGCGGAGCGCCTTCGCGTTCCCGGTCCGCAGCGCGTCATCCACGGCTTCGGCGGCCAGTCGACCGCCTGTCATCGCGTAGAAAATGCCCTCGCCCGACGCCGGCGCCACGACCCCGGCGGCGTCGCCGGCCAGCACGACGTCGCGGCCGTTGTCCCAGCGGGGCAACGGCTTGAGCGGAATCGGGGCACCTTCGCGGCGAATCGTCTCCAGGGCATCCATACCGGTGTCAGCGCGCAACTTGGCCACCGCCTCCTTCAGCCCGAACCCGCGCTGGAAGGTCCCGGTCCCGATCGAGGTCGTCGGGCCATGCGGGAACACCCAGGCGTAGAAATCGGGGGACAGGGGGGCGGTGTAATACACGTCCACCCGATCATGGCCGAAGGTCTCGCTGTCCACAGTCGGGGATTTCACGATCTCGTGGTAGGCAAAGACATGCTTCGCCCGATGGGCGCCCTTGATGCACTGGCGGGCCACCGGCGACAGGGCGCCGTCGGCCCCCACCACCATGCGGGCCTTGACCGTCCGGAGGGCCCCGTGGCGGGACCGCCCCTCGGTATAGGTCAGGGTGGCCACGCCGTCGGCATCACGCGAGAACTGGGTGAACGTGCCCACGCGACGCTCCGCGCCCGCCTGAGCCGCCCGCTCGCGCAGGAATTCGTCGAACACATCCCGGTCGACCATGCCCACGTAGCCGTTGCCCACGGGCATGTCCACTTTGGCGGCGGTCGGCGAAATCACGCGCGCCGTGTTGATGTGCGCGACGAGCATCGACTGCGGGATCTTGAAGTCGCGCAGCAGCTGCGGGGGCACGGCACCACCGCACGGCTTGGTGCGCCACGCGCGATCGAGCAACAGCACCCGGCGCCCCGCACAGGCGAGTTCGTGCGCCGCCGTGGCGCCGGCCGGACCTCCGCCCACCACGACCACGTCGAAGAGTTCCGGTGCCATCGCGCCCGGGGCACTCATGACTGGAGCACCGCGGGGAGCAGTTCGCCCTTGCTCCGGAAGACGTGCGTGGCGTTGTCGCGCGACGCACTGCGCAGCGCGAGCACGGCCGACGCGGCAAAGAGCACGGCCTGCACGGCGAACACGGCCAGGTAGCCGCGCAGTGGCGAATCGAGCAACGCCCGCGCCGCGTCGACACCAGCCGCGCCCGAGAGTGTGCCGGTGGCATAGGCGAGCGCCTGCGCCGCGCCGAAGACGCCCAGGCGCAGGCCGGCGCGGCCGTCGGTCCGGTCACCCGTCAGCGCCATCATCGATCCGATCGCGCCAATGGCGAACACGCCGTTCGACAGGCCAAGCAGCAGCACGATGCTGCGGAAGACGCGCACATCACTGATGGCCGGCGCGAAGGCGAGCGCCACATAGGTGACGGCCGACGCGAGGCACCCCACCGCCGCCCAATGGCGCAGTTGGCCGCGCCGCGTGGCGATCAACGCCGCCAGAATCATGCCGACCAGCACGCCGCCGTGATGCGCGCCGGACAGCGACGTGCTTTCGCCCGGCGTCATGCCGAACGCGATGCCGGCGAACGGCTCGAGAATCAGGTCCTGCGCGCTGTAGGCGAACATGGCGACGAACACGAAGCCCGCGAACAGGCGCGCGGCGGGCTCGCGCCACACCGTACGGAGTGACTCACCGAAGCCCGCCGAGGATTCGGCCTCGCGGAGCTCGGCGGCCGGGCGCGGCCCTCGCTCCACACCGAGTGTGGCCACGAGCGACACCACCACACCGACCACACCCACGCCAGCGGCAACTGCGATGAGACGCTCGAACGAGAACGGGTCGAGCAACTGCCCCGAGGTCACGCTCGTGATGATGATCCCCACGATCATCAGGATCCAGGTGATCGCGGCCGCGCCGGCGCGTTGCGCGCTGTGCGAGCGCTCGCTCATCAGCGCAAGCAGCGGCGTCCCGGCCGCGCTCACGCCGGCACCCAGCAGCACACTGGCCAACGCCGCGAGCGTGATGCCCAGCGCCACCTGATCGCGCATCACCGGGAGCGCCGCGGCCACCGCCACGCCGCCCACCGCGCAGACGATCAATCCACCACGAATCCACGCGGTGCGAGAACCGATCGAATCGCTGGCATGACCGAGACGGGGGCGGAGGATCAACTGGACACCAAAGTGCAGCGCCACCAGGAAACCTGGCACACTCGCCGGCAGTCCCAGCTCCACGACGATCACACGGTTGATGGTCGTCGTGAGCAGCACCACGACCGCGCCAATCGCCGCCTGTACCAACCCGAGGCGCGTCAGCTGCCACCAGGTCAGCGTCGTCTGGGCACCGGCCACCTCGGCCGTGGAGGGCGCACTGGCGTGCACGGGAGCGACGGCGGAGGCCATCAGTGCGACGCCCCCGTGACGATCGGAAGCACCCGAACGGCGAACGCGGAGATCATCATGCCGCTCACATAGAACGGCACCCCGAACGCGCTGAGATAGAGCGCGCGCTCAACCGGCTTCTTGAGGAACCACGCCATGATCCCGGCCTGTACGACCGCCAGCACCCCAACGGCGAGCGCGTGCCACGGCCGGCCCCACGAGACGAGCAGGCCGATCACCACGGCCTGGGCGAGCAGCATCACGGCGGACGCGACGCGACCCGCATTCAGCGGGCCGAGAAGCACGGGCAATGAGTTGACGCCCATGGTGCGGTCGCCCTCGATCGCCTTGAAATCATTGAGCGTCATGATGCCGTGCGCGCCGATGCTGTAGAGCACCGCGAGCACGAGCAGGGGGGCCGGCGGCACGACGCTGCCCAGCATGATGCCGGCGCCCGTGACCCACGCGAGCCCTTCATACGTGAAGCCAACGGCGGCGTTGCCCAGCCATCCATTGCGCTTGAAACGGAACGGCGGCGCGCTGTACCCCCATGAAAATGCCAGCGCCACACCCACGGCACCCAGCCCGAATCGACCCAACGGCAAGGCCGCGACCACGCAGAGCGCGCTCCAGAAGATCGCGATGTAGAGCCCCCAATTCCCTGGGATGCGCCCCGACGGAATCGGGCGATTCGGCTCATTGATCGCATCGACGTGGCGATCGAACCAGTCGTTGACGGCCTGGCTCGAGGCACACACCAGCGGACCCGTGAGGCCGATGCCCAGCGCCAGCGTCCATAGGCGCTCGCTGTGGAGCGGCACGCCGGCCGAAATCACGCCGCACGTGAACGCCCACATCGGAGGGAACCACGTGACGGGCTTGAGGAGCGTGAGCACGGCCCGGGGATCGGGACGCGCCGTGGCCGTGCGTGCTTGATAACTGACGGTCATGACTGTCTCGCCTGGTTGACAGGACCAAGGCGCGGCCGCCAGCTCGGGTTCCCGAAACGGATCATGAGGTCCGCTTACTCCTCGTCCTAGTCACGGTCCGTTCCCGGCGTGACGAGACGATGCCGGCGCAGTTTGACGTAGAGGCTCTGACGACTGACGCCAAGGACCTCCGCGGCCGACGTTCGATTGTCGTTCGTGAGCTCGAGCGCCGCCTCGATGAAGTGTCGCTCCACGAGGTCCACGGTATCGCGCACGAGATCACGCAGCGATACGCGGCCAACGAGACCCGTGAGCTCCTCCACCGCGCGAGTGAGGTCGCGCGCGCCCTGCGGGCCGTTCGCGAGGCGACGACCGATGTCGCGGATGATGAAGCCGATGCACGGCTCCTCGCCCTCGGGTGCCCAGACCGCCGAGACCTCGACCTCGCTCTGATGGCCGTGGGTACCGCGAGCCGCCGTGGCCATCAGCCGCACCACGCCGTTGCGACGGAGCATGCTGGTGAACACGGGGAAGTCGGCACCGGGACGCCCGATGTAGGTGCTCAGCGCCGTCCCCCGGATCTGTTCCTCGCTCGCCAGCTCGGTGATGTCGAGAAACGCGCGATTCGCGGTGAGGATGAAGCCGTCGAGATCGGTGAGCACGAAGGCATCGGGTGACCGTTCGAGCAGGTCCGCCAGACGCGAGGACGAACCGCCGGTGCCGGCCGCGGCCGGCAGGTCGGTCGGCGAAAAGCGCACGAGCAGCAACGTGGAGCTTTCCTGGCGGAAACAGCTCGCCGACGCCGAGAAGCGGCGGCCATCCTGCAGCGCGAGCGCCACGTCGCCCGCCCGCCCGGCACTACGGGCCTGCGAGATCAGGTCTTCCAGCACGCGCGACGCGGTGGCGTCGGTCTGGAACGGAAACGTCCGGCCGATCAGGCGGTCGGGCGACTCATTGAAGATCTGTCCCGCGGCGCTGTTCGCATCGAGCACCTTGAGCGACGTCGCGTCGAGCACGAGGATGCCGTCGCTCGCGAGCTGGAAGAGCAGGCGATACCGCGTTTCGACGTGCCGCAGGCGCCAGTAGTCGCGTTCCATGGCCTGCTGCGCCTCCACGAGACGCTGCTGCAGCGCCGAGACGTGGCGCATGTCGCGGCCCACGGCCACCAGGCTGCCATCGCGACCAAGCCGCAGCGCCGTGTAGGCGACGGGCACATCCGCCGCTTCCCCGAGCAGGTGATTCACCTGGCGGCGTTTGGAGATGCCCTGAATGGTGGCTTCCTTCAGCAACGTCTCGATCTTCGAGCGCGAATCGGTGGCGACGGTCTCCGCCCACGGGCGGCCCACCCAGCCCTCGGCGTTGTCGAACTGCGTCTCCCCACCGCTCAGCGAGACGTGCCGGATGATGCCGGCACCGTCCATGACCAACGCCACATCACCCGCCACGGCAAGCAACGCCGCGGCGGCGGTAGCATCGAGATCGCCGAAGGCGGGGTTAACCCCTTCGCTGGGGCTCACCGGACTGGCCATGCTCGCCTGCCGAATTCGGCGGCAATCCATCGGGGGCAAAGGCTCGCGCCTCCGGGAGGAGGGCGCGCGCCACACGTGGCGCTTCACGGGCCGTCGCCGCAATGGCGTGGGCGCCCACCTGATCGGCGAGCGTCGGGTCGTTCGCGAAGACTGGTCCGCCAACCATAATCTGGACGTTCGGATTGCGCGACGCGCTCCGCAGGCGGCGGATGTCGCGGCGCAGCGACGTCAGACGCGCCTCGCAGCCCACCGAGAAGCCGATGACGTCGTACCACTCGGTCCCCACCATCGCGAGCAGATCGCCGTCCGTCCACGGCGCGCCGACCAGCACCCGCCATCCATCGCGCAGCAGGAACTCGCCCACCATGATGATGCCGAGGGTGTGCTGCTCGCCCGGCACGCAGGTCAGCAGGACGCTGCCCACCGGCTCGGCCTGCCCGGCATCGGCGAGAAAGACCTGGGAGAGATCGCGCAGCAGCCGCTGCATGCGACCGAGCGCGACGGTGACTTCCACGAAGTCGCACTCATCCTCGTCCCACATCTCGCCGAGCCGGCGCGCGGAGGGGGCGAGAAGGTCGAGATAGACGGCTTCGATCGAGGCGCCTTCGGCGATGACACGCCGGACGAACTGCACGGCCCCTTGATCATCCGCGCCGCGCACGGCCCGGACAAAGGATTGGACGTCCTCGTCCGAAAGGATGCGCGCGACCGCGTTGGCCATCGCGGGCGAAATGGGTCCCACCCGGTGGCTGGTGAGCAGCCGGGGGACAATCTCGTTCTGAATCGTGCGCTCGAGGCGCTCCAGTCGATCGCTGGGCCGCGGGGAGGGGGCGGTGTCCATGCCTGCAACAGGGCTGTGGCCCGTGCCGGTTATTGCGAGTTCGCTGGCCGTACGAGGGCCAGGCGGCACAAAATTGCCGCCGAACTTCGCCGAAACAGGTACGTGACGCAAAGGCGAGGTGAACCGGTGTCCGGGTGACAGCACACACTCGAAACATGACGGTCCCCCGAGAGGGCCCGCCATGGACTGGGGATTGCCGAGTATGGTACTCGCCGGTCCAGTTGTCAAGAAAAGTGTACGTCAATAATGCTTGACAACCGATCGGTCCAATCGTAGCATCGAGCCCATCTGGGTCAGCGAACCCCCGGAAGAGACGGCTTGATGACTGTTGTACCTACCCATGCGGCGTCTGCCTCCCCGGCAGACGCCTCCGCACGCGCGTCGGCAAACGCCTCGGCGATCGCCTCGGACCCCCCGAAGCGCACCGGCCTGTACACGCCGGACGAGCGCAAGCGCCGCGATGAGACCAAGTGGACCCTCGTCCAGGGGATCCTCGCGCCGGTCCAGTTTCTGGTCATGGCCGTCTCGGTCGTGCTCGTACTGCGCTACCTCCGCACCGGCGACGGGCTGCTGGCGGCCAATATCTCCATCGTGGTCAAGACGATCGTGCTCTACACCATCATGGTCACCGGTGCGATCTGGGAGAAGGTCGTCTTCGGCCAGTACCTCTTCCATGAGTCGTTCCTCTGGGAGGACGTGGTGAGCTTCTTCGTGATCGGCCAGCACACGGCCTATCTCGTGGGGCTCTATCTGCAGTGGGATCCGCGCTTTCTGATGTTCATGGCGCTGGTCGCCTATGCCGCCTACACGGTGAACGCCGTGCAGTTCATCCTGAAGCTGCGCGCCGCGCGGCTGCAGGAAGCGGCCGAGAAGGCGGCGCGCGCTGCGCGGCGCGAGGAGCAGGTCGCGTGAGCGCGGTGCTCGAACTGCCGGTCATTCGGGAGCGCGGCCAGCGCGAAGTGTTCTGCGGTCTCACCGGCATCGTGTGGCTGCATCGGAAGATGCAGGATGCGTTCTTCCTCGTGGTGGGGTCGCGCACCTGCGCCCACCTGGTGCAGAGCGCCGCCGGCGTCATGATCTTTGCCGAACCGCGCTTCGCCACCGCCATTCTGAGTGAGCGCGACCTCGCCGGCCTCGCCGACGCGAACGACGAGCTCGATCGCGTGGTGACGCAGCTGCTCGATCGCCGCCCGGATATCGGCACGCTCTTTCTGGTCGGCTCGTGCCCGTCGGAAGTGATCAAGCTCGATCTCGCACGCGCCGCCGAGCGGCTCAATCAGCGGTTCATGCCGCGCGTGCAGATCCTCAACTACTCCGGCAGCGGCATCGAAACGACCTTCACGCAGGGCGAAGACGCCTGCCTCAAGGCCATGGTGCCGCATCTGCCGGCAAGCACCGCCACGACCCCCGAACTGCTGGTCGTGGGCACGGTCGCCGATGTGGTGGAAGATCAGTTTGCGCGCACCTTTGAAAAGCTGGGCGTGGGTCCGGTGCGGTTCTTCCCGCCGCGTCGTGCGCGGGAGCTCCCGCCCATCGGCCCCAACACGCGGCTGCTGCTCGCGCAGCCCTTCCTGGGCGAAACGGCGCGGGCGTTGCTGGCGCGCGGGGCGACACTGATCAACGCACCCTTCCCCTTTGGCGTCGAGGGGACCACCGCGTGGCTCACCGCTGCGGCCGCCGCGTGGGGCGTGAGCGCGCCGCGCGTCGCCGAGATCACCGCGCCGCAGGCACAGCGTGCCCGCGTCGCGCTGCAGCGCTATCGCGCCCAGCTCGAAGGAAAGCGCGTCTTCTTTTTCCCCGATTCGCAGCTCGAGCTTCCGCTCGCGCGCTTCCTCCATGAGGAGTGCGGCATGGAGCTGGTGGAAGTGGGCACCCCGTACCTCGATCGCCTGATGGTGGAGTCTGAGCTCGCGCGCCTGCCCGGCACGCAGATCAGCGAGGGGCAGGACGTGGAGAAGCAGCTCGATCGGTGTCGCGCGACCCGCCCCGATCTCACCGTGTGCGGGCTGGGGCTCGCCAATCCGCTGGAGGCGGAAGGGCTGCGTACGAAGTGGTCGATCGAACTGGTGTTCTCACCCGTGCACGGCTACGAGCAGGCGGGTGACCTGGCAGAACTGTTCGCGCGCCCGCTCGACCGGGCCAAGCGACTGGCGGTGTAAGGCCCATGGAACTCACGCTCTGGACCTACGAAGGCCCGCCGCACGTCGGCGCGATGCGCATTGCGACCTCGATGCGCGGTGTGCACTACGTGCTGCACGCTCCGCAGGGCGACACCTACGCCGATCTGCTCTTCACCATGATCGAGCGGCGTGATCAGCGCCCGCCGGTCACGTATACGACGTTCCAGGCGCGTGACCTCGGCGGCGATACCGCCGAACTGGTGAAGCAGTCGGTGCGTGATGCCTACGAGCGCTTCAAGCCCGATGGCCGCTTCGGCACTGCGCATCGCGAGCGCGCGCACCTC
>JBDHVK010000156.1:0-8929 GCA_039809645.1 Gemmatimonas sp. | reverse complement strand
GCCCGCCGCGACGCTTTCGATCCGCGGTGGCGTGCGGGTGGTGGCGATCGACGGCAACGCGTTGGCCGTATCCGGCAGCAGGCCGGCCCCGCGATAGCGGGTGACGATCCACTGATCGAGCGGCAGCGCCGGCGCCGGTTGCCACCACGCCATCGTGGCCCACAGCAGCGCCGCGATCAACGCAGCGCCACGCCGCCCACCACCGCTCCGGGCGCCACCACGTCGAGCCCCGCCCGCATCGCCGCGTCGTGTCGTACCCCGTAGCGCAGCAGCGCCTCGGATTCGCGCTCGACCTCCAGCACCCGCACGGTGGCCATGCGTGTGGCAACCGTCATCCATTCGGCGCGCGCCATCGCATCGCGCAGCGACGCGGGTACGTGCGGCGTGAGCGCCACGCGCAGCCGCGACTCGAGGAGTGCCAGCGGCGATACCGCCCAACCATCGCGCAACGCCTGCATGGCCACTGAGTCCGCCGCGTGCCCCACCGTGACGCCCGCGCTCGCGCCCCACCCCGGTGGGACGGCATATGGATCGCCGCGCGTCGCTTCATCGACCAGCACATCGGGTAGCAGCCCACCTCGCGCTTCCTCACCGCTCCCCTGACGGCGCTGCAGCGAGATGCCAGCGGGCGTGAGCCAACGCGCCGTGGTGAGGCGGAGCGACAGGTCGTTCGAGAGCGTCACGACACGCTGCACCACGCCCTTGCCGTAAGTGCGCGACCCCACGAGCAACGCTCGTCCGTAATCGTGGAGTGCCGCCGCCACCACTTCCGCGGCACTTGCCGTGTTGCCGTCGACGAGAACCGTGAGCGGCAACTCCGCCCAGCGGGAGCGCTTCCCGCGATGCGGCTGCGCGGCGGCGCCCGCACGACCCGCCAGCGACGCCACCACCACCCCACGCGGCAGGAAGAGTCCCGCGGCGCGGACGCCCTCTTCGAACAATCCACCAGTATTTCCGCGCAGGTCGAGCACGAGCGCGCGCGCGCCGCGATCCACCAGCCCCTCCACGGCGCTTTCGAGCTCCTCGCTCGATCGTGCCGACATCGTGGACAGCCGGACATACCCCACCGAATCGGTGAGCAACCCCTGCTCGCTCACCGCCGGCATGTGCCACGACACCCGGTGCACCTCCACCGTGGCCGTGTCGCCCTGCGGGGCGCGCAACAGCGTGAGGCGCTCACTGGCCGGAGCGGGAGTGGAGGGTGAGGCACTGTCGCGCGGCGAGGTGGGGCGCCCCCACCCTCGAGCGATCGGCACTCCGTCCACGGCCAGAATGCGATCGCCCGCGCGCACACCGGCCACCATCGCCGGCGATCCCGGTGCCACGCGCGCCACGCTCACCACCACGCGCGCGTCTCGCCCGTTCACCGCCGGTTCGCGCTGCCGTCGCAACGTGAGGCCCACTCCATAGCCCTCGCCGAGGAGCGAGCCGCGATAGCGCTCGTAGCCATCGGGGCGCAGCAGGGCCGCATACGGATCGTGCAGCTCGCGCAGCATGCCGGCCACCGCACGCCGGATCAGCTCGTCACTTGGCAGAGAGTCCAGCGCATTCACGCGTACCGAGTCGATCGCCGACGACAACAGCCGGGCATCGCTCCACTCCTCCTCCGCCGCCGCACGACGCCGCTCCGTGAACACGCCGGCGCCGAACGCCCCACCGGCGAGCACGACCGCGCCAACTGCGAGCCAGAGGCGGCGCGCACGTCCCGAAGGCGATGAAGGGATAGGAGACGGCGAGGTCATGAGTGCACTCCGTGGGACGAACCGGCACGGGGAGCGCGCCTGCCTGCGCCGACGGATCTGCGTCGCCCCGATGCCTTTCCATACTACACGCACGACACCGAGGATCCGTCAACCGTTGCGGCCCGCTGAGCAGTGACCACGGGTTACCTTGCGATCATGACCGGCTCCATCGACACTACCGACGACGGGCTCATCTCTCCGCGCCCGCAGCCGCCCTCGCAGGCGGTGAGCGGTCTCGTGCTGCTCGTATGCACCATCGTGGCGCTCGTCTGGGCCAACTCCCGATGGCAGAGCGGATACGTGGCCGTCTGGCAGGTCACGCTCGGAGGGATGAGCCTGCAGCACGTCATCAACGATGGCTTGATGGCGCTCTTCTTCCTGCTGGTCGGGCTCGAGATCAAGCACGAACTGCTCGACGGCGCGCTCGCGAGCTGGCAGCGCGCGGCCTTGCCGGTGGTGGGCGCCATTGGCGGTATGCTCCTTCCCGCCGTGATCTATGCCCTCGTCGCGCGCGGCACCGATGCGGCGCCAGGATGGGGGATCCCGATGGCGACCGACATCGCCTTTGCCCTGGGCATCGTGGCATTGCTCGGGGATCGCGTGCCGTCGGGGCTCCGTGTCTTCCTCGCGGCCCTGGCCATCGCCGATGACATCGGAGCGGTGTTGGTGATCGCGATCTTCTACACGCCGCAGGTTGCCTGGCCCGCGCTCGCGGCCACCGCGCTGCTGATGCTGACGCTGTGGATGCTCAATCGCCGAGGCGTCTCGGCGGTGTGGCCGTATCTGCTGCTCGGCGTCGCGCTCTGGGTCGCGGTCTATCGCTCCGGGATTCACGCGAGTATCGCCGGCGTGCTGCTCGCGCTCACCATTCCGGCGCGCGGCCCCAACGGCGTGCAGCAGCGGATCGAACATGCGTTGCAGCATCCGGTCACCTTTGGAGTGGTCCCGCTCTTTGCGCTCGCCAACGCCGGCGTCACTCTCCCCGCCGAACTGCTGGCGTTCGCGCAGGAGCCGGCGGTGCTCGCGACCGCCCTCGGGCTGCTCGTCGGCAAGCCGCTCGGGATCTTCGGCGCCGCATGGGTGGGCGTGCGCCTGCGCATTGCCGCGCTGCCTGCCGATGCCGACTGGTACCGGGTCTTCGGCGTGGCCACGCTCGGCGGGATTGGCTTCACCATGTCGCTGTTCATCGCCGGACTGGCCTTTGGTGACAGCCGGCTCGATGCCGCGAAGGTCGGTGTCCTCGGCGGCTCGTTGCTGACCGGCGTCGTAGGTGCTCTGCTGCTCGCCCGCGCGAACCAGCGAGCGGTCCGCCCGTAGCGGCACTGTCCGCGACTACACGGGCCAGTCCGTCCTCCGTCGAGGACACCTTCGAACGCACCGATTGTGCGAGTCGCTGGCTAAGTGATTGCTCGGCAACGCCTTCGTTGCAGCACCGGTGAACGGTGCGCCATGGTCCCGCTTCTGCCCGATAGCGAGTCGAACCGCTCTCTGGAGGGAGCCATGATCCTGCGTCGTTCGTATCGCCACTCGGAGTCCACCGCCGTCGTCCGCCCCGCCGAGGCAACGGTCCGCCCGCTGCTCTGGTCCGCGCTCGCGGCCACGTCGCTCATCGCTGGCGCGCTCTTCGCCACACCGGCCAGGGCGCTGCCGGCTGATCGCACGCTCTTCACCTGGAGTGGGCGCGTGGATCGAGAGGTCTATCTCGTCGTGCGTGGTCGCGATGTGCAGACGCGCGGCGAAGACGCGTATCTCCCCAACCGCGCGCGCGTCAGCGATGCCTTGCCCCGCGCTACCGGTGCCGTGCTCGTGCAGCTGAACGATGGACGCGGTATGGTCGACGTGATCGAACAGCCGAGCGCCCGCAACGGGTATCAGGCCACCATTCGGATCACCGATCCGCGCGGCGGCGCCGACAACTATCGCGTCACCGCGTACTGGCAAGGCGATGATCGCTACGACAATCGCAATGATCGGCGAGACGATCGTCGCGACGACGACTGCCGCCCCGGGAACAACGGCCGCGGCTGGGGACTTGGCCGCAATCGCAACACGCCCGACTGCAGCGACCGCGACCGCGACCGTGACAACCGCAACGGCGGCTGGGATGATCGCGACGGGCGTAACGGGGGCTACGGGAACGGTGGCTACGGCAACAGCGACAACGGTCTCCTGAGCTGGAGCGGCCGCGTGGATGATGTGGTCGAAATCCGCATCAGCGGCCGTCGGGTCGACACCATCACCCGCAGCGGCGTGCCGGTGCAGAGCGTGAACTACAACATCCGCGGTGGCGCGCTGCCACAGCGCAACGTCACCCTGCAGATCGACCAGCGCAGCGGGCGCGGCTCGGTGTACGTCGCGCAGCAGCCGAGTTCCTGGAACGGCTACACGGCGGTCATTCGCATCAACGACAGCCGCGGTGGCGCGGATTTCTACGACTTCGCGGTGCGCTGGTAAGCGCTGCCGCAGCCGTTCCGACGCGTGCGTCGGTGGGGCGTGAACGACGAAGGGGGCGGTCCGTGAGGACCACCCCCTTCTGCATTGCGACCAGAGGCGCCGGTCGGAATCGAACCGACGGTGGGAGATTTGCAGTCTCCTGCCTTACCACTTGGCGACGGCGCCGCGTCCCGTCTGAAGACGGATCGGCAATGTATGGGGTGCCCAGCCGATAGGGTAGCGAGTCACGGGAATCCGCGCGCGCGGCCGCCGGAAAATCGAGTGACTTGCGAATCTCTGTTGCAACGGTGATATTGGTTGAGGTATGACGATCACCGCAACAGCCTCCTCGGCCATCCACCTCCTTCGGGGGGCGGCCGCTCACATTGAACGCACGCTCGGGCGCGCGCTCGAATCGCACGGTATCACGCCGGCGCAGTTCGAGCTGTTGTCGGCCATCGAGCGCGTCGAAGGAACGGGCGGCGGCTGCAGCGAGCTGGGCCGGCAGATGGCGGCCCCGGGTCCTGATGTCACCAGAATGGTGGACAGGCTCTATGCTGCCGGGTTGGTGGCGCGTGAGCGCGACGGAAAGGACCGTCGGGTGGTACACGCCGTGATGACCGAGAAGGGACGTGAGCTGCTCCAGGCCGTGGCGCCGGTTGTGGCGGCCGCCGAAGAGCTGATCTTTGCCGGCGTCTCCGACGAGGAGCTCGAACAGCTGTCGGAGCTCCTGACCACCATTCGAACCAAGAGCTGTGGCGGTACCGCCGAATCGGCGAGCTGACGATCGAGAGAACGCATGAGGGGTTCCGACGGGAACCCTTTCTTTGACCTCAATGTTTGTTTGCACGAACACCGTTACACTAACAGGATATCACTGAGATGCTCCGTTCCGAACCGCTTTCCGCTGCCCTCCTGACGGGCGAATTCGCTGTCGCCACTGGCCGCCTGAGCGCCGCCGAAGCGGCGATCGCCCGTCGGTCCGTCCGCAGCTACACCGACCAGCCGGTCACCGACGAGGAGATCCGTGACCTCCTCGAGCTCACTGGTCGCGCCCCGTCGGCGTTCAATCTCCAGCCGTGGCGCTTCATCGTGGTCCGCGATCAGCAGGTGAAGGACGACCTCCGCGCCGCCGCGTTCGGCCAGAAGCAGGTGAGCGACGCGCCGGTGGTCATCGCGATGTATGCGGACATGGAAGACACCATGGCCCACCTCGACGAGGTGGTGCACCCCGGGCTCGACGCCGAGAAGCGTGAGAGCACGCTCGCCATGCTGCGCAACACCTTCGGCGGCATGACCCCGGAAGCGCGCGGCGTGTGGGCCAACGCCCAGGCAAACATCGCCCTCGGCTACCTGCTCCTCATCGCCCGCTCCGAAGGCTTCGCCACCTCCCCGATGCTCGGCTTCAACGCCGACACCGTGAAGCAGCTACTCGGCATCCCGGCCCATGCCACCGTGACGTCGCTCGTCGCGATCGGCCGCGGCGCCGACGAAGGCTTCGAATCGCATCGCCACACCGTGGAGCGCGTCGCCATCTTTCGCTGATGGCGCTCACGCTTCCCGTCTTTCCGCTGGGCGTCGTGCTCTTCCCGGGCACGGCGCTCCCGCTGCATCTCTTTGAACCGCGCTATCGGCAGCTCCTCGCCGACGTGCGTGCGGGCGACTCCCGCTTCGTCATTCTGCCGGCCATGTCCGGCGTCGGCGAGCGGGACCTCCCCGCCGGTCGCATGGCCTGCATCGCCGAAGTCACCGAAGTCGAAATGCTCCCCGACGGTCGCGCGAACATCATCGTCCGCGGCCGCGAGCGCGTCGCACTCACGCAGTTCGTCGAGCATCCGGCGCTCTATCACGTCGCCGAGTTCGAGCCCGTCGATGACGAGCCCGGCGACAGCCCGGTGGTGCTCGCCGTCGCCGCCGATGATGTCACGCAGCATTTCCGGCGCGTCGTGAAGGCAGTTCACATCCTAGGCGACAACACCTCGCCCCCACCGCCGCTCCCCGAGTCGCCCGCGCAACTCGCGTGGACAATTGCGTCGATGGTCGATTTCGATGTGGAGCAGCGCTACGCGCTGCTGGCCGAGCGTCGACCGCTCGCGCGCCTCACGCAGATCGACGCCGTATTGCGCCGCGTTTTGCCGGATCTTGAGCTGCGCGCCGCGATGCATCGGGGATAAGCCGTGCACATTGAAAACTGACTACCACGGATAACATCGGAGTTCACGGACACGGCCACGGACACAGCGCTCTCCGCAGCCGTGTCTGTGCAATCCCGAGTGTCCGTGGTAAGCAGTTTCTCAACCTACCTCCCCGCGTCGCACTCGCCGAAACTCCTCAGCGAGTGCGTCCAGCTCCGCATCCGTGAGCTCTTCAAGATGCACCAGGCTCGTCCGCGCCTCCCGATTGGCGCGGAGTAATTCGTCGAGCTTGAGCAGCACCGCCCGAGTATCGCGATTCTGCGTGTTCTGAATCAGAAACACCATCAGAAACGCAAGCACACTGGTGACCGTGTTCATCGCCAGTTGCCACGTGTCGCTCCACCCAAAGAGCGGCCCCGTCACCAGCCACAGCAGCACCAGTCCAACCGCCGAGGTGAAGGTCGTACTCGACCCCAGCCAGGCCGAGGCATGCTCGGCGATTCGTCGAAACCAGTCGTTCATGCCGAGTCACTCTCGCATGAGTGAGACCACCCGCACCGTAGCGCCCCAAGTCCGCGCCCCAAGTATGCGCCCTACGTATGCGCCCCAAGTATGCGCCTTACGTATGCGCCCCCCGTATGCGCCCCACGTATGCGCCCCACGTATGCGCCCCACGTATGCGCCCCCCCGTCCGCGCCGCCAACCCGCCCTCAAGTCCCAATCCGCCCAATGCGCGGCTGATGCAGTCGCCGTCCGCCGGCGTAGATCGTGAAGGCAATGAGCACCACCGCTCCGATCAGCGCAAAGGCGAGGCTCGGGCCGTTGTCGAGGCTGGCGTCGCTCGCGGTGGTGAAATGCGCCGCCACCGCCACCATCCATTGCCGCACGCTCAGGAAGCGGAGCGCGGGGAACGTCGAACTCAATGCCTGCTCCCAGAAGAGCACATACACGAGGCCGCTCACCAGCGCGCGCCGCGTGAAGAGCGCGAGCGCGGTGAAGAGCGCCGCGTAGGTGACGCCGCCGAAGAACACCGCCGCGGTGAACGCCGTGGTCACCCCTTCCGGATCACTGAGACCCGCCGTGATCGCACCCGTCCCCCACACCGACAGCGCCGACACCGTGCCCGTGAGCAGCGCCGCGAACGCCGTGCGCACCGCCACGATCCACCAGCGCGGGGTGGTGGTCGTCACCAGATAGAGCAGCGTCCCGTCTTCGGCTTCGGCGCTGAACGCGCTCGTGCCCAGCAGCAGCGCGATGAGCGGCGTCACGAGCCCACCCACCACCGCGTCGTAGCGGCGAATGAGAAACTCCACCGGATCACCGCTGAGCGTGGCGCGACTGGCAAAGATCAGCGCGAACAGCATGGGGAGCAGCACGAGGCCAATCATCGCGGCCACAAGCTGCGGGCTCGACGTGCGCGCCCAGGCGAGGCGCACGAGCACGCGCGCCGTCGCGGGATAGCTGATGCGTCCGGCCGGGGCACTCATCGGTTCACCAGATAGGCAAAGACGTGCTCGAGCGACTCGTCGGTGGGCTGTACGTCGGTCAGCGTCACGTCGGCCAGCTGCGCGGCCCGGGCGATCGAGCGGGAGAAGGCCGTGAAGTCGAGCGTGCGCACCAGCAGCGCACCCTGATCGATGTCGAGGCCAATCACGCTTTCATCGCGCATCAGATGCGGCGCGAGCGCGCGCACGTTGCTGGCGCGGACCCGGACCGTATGCGGGCGGTCGGTCATCAGGCGGCGGAGCGTGCGGTGATCGCCGCTCGCGGCGAGTCGCCCCGAGAGCACCACGAGAATCTTCGACGCCACCCCTTCGATCTCCTCGAGGATGTGACTCGACAGGAGCACCGCCACCCCCGCCGCCGCGCGAGCCTCCAGCAGTTGCATCATGTGCAGCCGCTGCCGGGGGTCCAGTCCGTTGAAGGGTTCGTCGAGCAGGAGCACCGTGGGATCGTGCACCAGCGCCGCCGCGAGCTTGGTCCGCTGTCGCATTCCCTTGGAGAATCCTCCCACGCGACGGTCGGCGGCGGCGGTCATCTCCACCGTCTCGAGGGCCCGCGCTGCGGCGTCGCGCACATCACGCAGCCCGAGCAACGTGGCGCGAGCCTCCACGAACGCGCGGGCCGTCAGCATCCCGGGCATCGCTTCGCGCTCGGGAACCAGGGCGACTTGTCGGAAGATCTCGGGGCGCGCCACCGGCGACTCCCCGAACAGGCGCACCGCGCCGCTCGACGCGCGCACGAGCCCTGCAGCGAGCTGCAGCAGTGTGCTCTTGCCTGCGCCGTTGGGGCCCAGCAATCCGGTGATCCCCGCCGTGACCGTGGCCGAGATGTCGTTCACCGCCACGACATCGCCGTACCAGTGGGAAACCCGATCGAACTCGAGCGGCGGCGCGCTGCGCGGGTTGGTCATACGTCCATCCGTCGCGCGCGCCAGACAATGCCCGCAATACCCGCCGCGCCAAGCGCGAATTGCAGCGCGAGGAAATGCCAGAGCGGTGGGGGCGCGTTGAGCTCCATGCCGCGCGAGGGTTCGGCAAACAGGAGGCGCGCCACGAGCCGCAGGCCATCCATCGGATCGACGTACGCCGACACGTAGTAGTCCAGGCCGGCGAGTTC
>JBDHVK010000155.1:0-8959 GCA_039809645.1 Gemmatimonas sp. | reverse complement strand
CTCTCGATCTACGGCGTGCTGAAGAAGCCGATCAAGTACATCGGCGTGGGCGAGAAGCCCGATGCACTCGAAGAGTTCCATCCCGAGCGCATGGCCGGCCGCATTCTCCAGATGGGCGATATCGTCTCGCTCGTCGAGAAGGCGCAGGAAACGTTCGACGCCGCCGAGGCGAAGAAGCTCGAGAAGAAGGTCCGCAAGGAAGGGATGGACCTCGAGGACTTCCTCGCCGCGATGCGTCAGATGCAGAAGCTCGGGCCCCTCGAGAACCTGCTCAAGCTGCTGCCGGGCGTGAACTCGAAGATGCTCAAGGACATCAAGGTGGACCCGAAGCGCATGAAGCACATCGAGGCCATCGTGTTGAGCATGACGCCCCAGGAGCGGAAGAAGCCGGAGATCCTGAATGGCTCACGGCGCGCGCGCATTGCGAAGGGGTGCGGCCGCCCGGTGAACGAGGTGAACCGACTGCTCGAGCAGTTCCGCGAGATGCAGAAGATGATGAAAAAGATGGGCGCCGGCGGTGGCGGAAAGGGCGGCGGAATGCCGCGGCTGCCGTTTGGCGGCGGCGGGATGTTTGGGATGCGGTAGTCCGCACGCCAACCCACCACCCACAACCAAGAACCCGGAACCCCAAACTGATCAGTTTAGGGTTCCGGGTTTTTGGTTGTGGGTCGTGGGTGTTACGCCTCCGCCGGCACCACCTCATCCAACCCCGGCCACCCCACGAGGTTGTACGTCACCAGCGTGCGCAGATAATGCCGCCCGGCGTCGCCATGCGCGGAGAGCACCGCTTCCGCGGCCGGCTTCACCTTCTCGGCGGGCGCGTAGGGCGCCTCGAGCTCTTCCGGCATCACGCCGTTCTCGTGCGTCACGCCGCACGCGTCGAGGAACGTGATCTGGTACTGCGGCTCCACGTCCACATAGAGCAGCTGGAGCAATTCCAGTTCATCCTGCGGCGTCAGCGCGCCCACGCGGAGGCATTCCTTCGCGAGCTTGTCGGGCGGCCAGGTGAGGAGCGTGGCGGCGCGGAAGCCGCCGCCCTTGGCGGCGAGACGCTGCGCATAGAGGGCGCGTGCGCCCTTGTGACGGGCGAGCGCCTGCTGCACCAGCCACAGGCGACGCTCCGGCGTCAGTTGCTTGAACGGGGAAAGGGTCTTGGCCATGGCGTGCAAGCTAGCCACGCCATGGCCACGAGCCAATTCCGCCCCGGCGACTACTTCTTGCCGTTGGGGGCCGGTGTGGCGTTGAGACGTTCGGCGACCCGCGCGGCGATCACCTCGGCCAGTTCGTCGCCGGCGAGCACCGGCTGCGACAGTCGGCCGATCATCGGCGGCGGACCGGCCGGGACACCCGACAGGCGCCGCGCGGCGAGTTGGTCGGCGGCCTCCTGCGAATCGACGCCGGTCGCGATCTCACGCAGAATGCCTTCGTTGATGTCGTACACGAGCCCGTGGAGCAGCGGGCGCTTGCCCTTGGACCACGAGTTCTGGATGACCGGCGTTTCCGACAGGTGGTACAGCTGTTCGAGCACGTTGAGCTCGACGATGCGGTCGAAGCGCGCCTGCTGATCGATGATGCCGTCGAGTTCCGCCTTGTTCCAGCGGATCACGTTGCGAATGGGCTGGAGCCAGTGATCGACGAGCCCGTAGGGCTGGCCGGTCATGGCGGCCTTCACACCGCCGCAGCCGTAGTGTCCGGTCACGATGACGTGCTTCACGTCGAGCACCTCCACCGCGAACTGCAGCACGCTCATCGCGTTCAGATCGGTGGGCATCACGAGATTCGCGATGTTCCGGTGCACGAACAGCTCACCGGGTTCTGTGCCGGTCACCACGTTCGCCGGAACACGGCTGTCGGCACAGCCGATGTAGAGGAACAGTGGTTCCTGCTTCGCCGCCTTCTTGCGGAAGTAGTCGGGGTCGGCCGCCTTCATGGCCGCGGCCCACTCGCGATTGTGCTCGATGATCTTGCGGAAGTTTTCCATGCGGCGGCTCAGTGAGCGGGAGTGAGCGACGTGTCGGGCACGCCAACCAGGCGGTAGTCGATGTTGCGGGAGCGCGCGGTCTCACGGAACGCGAGGAGCGCCTCGAGCGCGTCGTAGTCGTAGCGGCTCGTGCGCCGTCCGTCGATCTCGACGCGGCTGCCTCGGGGCAACGCCTCGAGGGCACGCGAGATGTTCGCCTTGCTGAGGAACGTCACCTGATCGGGGAGCACAAAGCGCGTGAGAACGGCGCCCGGCGGGCTCACCTGCACCAGTGCCGGCCGGCGCATGTGCTCCGCGATCACGAACGCGATGCCCACCACGAAGCCCACGGCGATGCCCTTGAGCAGATCCGTCAGCAGGATGGCCACGATCGTGATCGCAAACGGAATGAAGTGTGACCATCCGAGACGCCACGCCGACTTCCAGAGCGCGGGTGTCGTGAGCTTGAAGCCGGTCACGAGCAGCACGGCCGCGAGGGCCGCGAGCGGAATGCGATTGAGCACCGTGGCGAGAAGCAGGACGGCGACCACCAGCAGCACCCCGTGGAGAATCGCCGACAGGCGCGAGCGGGCGCCGGCGTCCACGTTCGCCGAGCTGCGCACGATCACGCCGGTGACCGGGAGTCCGCCGAGCAGCCCCGAGGTGACGTTGCCCAACCCCTGCGCCAGGAGCTCGCGATTGGCCGACGCGTCCCGCTTGAGGGGATCGAGCTTGTTCGTGGCCTCGAGGCTCAGCAGCGACTCGAGGCTCGCGACGATGCCGAGCGTCACCGCGAGCGTCCACATCTTCGCATCGTTGAGGGCGGACCAATCGGGGCGCGCGACTTCGGCGAGCACCGCATCCACGCCGCCCGTGGGCAGCGACACCAGATGCGTGCCGCGGATGGCGAGCGACGGCATGATCGACGCGAAGACCTCATTGAGCCCCACGCCCACGATGACGGCGATGAGCGGTGCCGGCAGCAGCTTGATACGCGCCATCGGCGTCCTGGGCCAGCCAACGAGAATCGCGACGCCGATCACCGCGCAGAGAATGGCCCCGGGCTGCATCGCCTGCAGAGCGTGACTCACGGCGCTGAAGGTGTTTTCGCCCGACGCCTCGGCGAAGGCGAAATCGCCCTCGAAGTCCGCGTCGTACCCGACGGCGTGCGGGATCTGCTTGAGGATCAGGGTGAGGCCGATCGCGGCCAGCATCCCCTTGATGACCGAACTGGGGATGTAGTAGCCGATCACACCGGCGCGCGCGCTGCCGAGGGCCAGCTGAATCAGGCCACCGATAACCACGGCCGGCAGGAACCGCGGATAGCCACCGACCTGCGCGATGCCGGTGATGACGATCGCGGTGAGGCCGGCCGCCGGGCCGCTCACCATGAGCTGGGAGCCGGAGGCGGCGCCGACGATGATGCCGCCGACGATGCCGGCGATGACGCCAGCCAGGAGTGGGGCGCCCGAGGCCAGGGCGACCCCCAGGCACAGTGGAAGCGCAACGAGGAAGACGACGACCGAGGCGGGGACGTCCGCACGCCAATGCGCCACCAGGCCGTCGAGCAGGCCGGTGGTGGATGGGCGAGCGAGAACGCCCGACGCATCGGCCGGTCCAGCAGACGGTGCACCGTACGGTGCAGGGGCGGGAGCCGTCATACAGGGGCCGGTCGGAGTGTCGGAGCGCAAGCGCCAAAACTGGCGGTGGCGCTTACAGGAGCGATGTTTGGCAGACGCTAACGGTCGTTCCTTCATCCTGCCAGCATTTCCGATGATTCTTAGCCCCTTTGGTTCGGACCAGACGTTCGGGACCATCCGCCATCGTTTCGTCCCGGGACGAAGAGCGTTCGGGGTCGCGATGGCCCTGCTTGGCGCCGCCTGCACCGAGCCGCCAGCCTACGACGTCGTGATCCGCAACGGCACCGTGTACGACGGCTCGGGGATGCCGCCCGTGTCCGGCGATGTGGCAATCGCCGGCGATTCGATCGTGGCGATCGGCACCGTGACCGGGCGTGGCAAGACGGAAGTCGATGCGAAGGGCATGGCCGTCGCCCCAGGCTTCATCAACATGCTGAGCTGGTCGACCGAGTCACTCATCGCCGACGGCAAGAGCCAGGGGGAGATCCGTCAGGGCGTGACGCTCGAGGTGATGGGCGAGGGCGATTCGATGGGCCCCGTCTCCGATACGCTGCTCGCCGACATGACGAGCAGTCAGGGCGACATCAAGTATCCGGTCACGTGGCGCACGCTGCGCGGATATCAGGACTCGCTGGTGAAGAAGGGGATCAGCACGAACATCGCCTCATTCGTCGGCGCGACCACGGTGCGCATCAACCACGTGGGGTGGGCCGACCGCGAGCCCACGCCCGACGAACTCAAGGCCATGCAGGCCGAGGTGCGGCAAGCCATGGAGGAGGGCGCGCTCGGCGTGGGCTCGTCGCTGATCTACGCGCCGGCCTTTTATGCGAAGACACCGGAACTGATCGCGCTGATGCAGGCGGCCGCGCCCTACGGCGGCATGTACATCTCGCACCTGCGCAGCGAAGGCGCGCGTTTCGAGCAGGCCGTCGACGAACTGATCGAGATCGCGAAGGCGAGCGGGGCGCGCGCGGAGATCTATCATCTCAAGGCGGCCGGGGAATCCAACTGGCCCAAGATGGCGCGCGTGCTGGCGAAGATCGATTCGGCCAGGGCCACGGGACTCGAGATCACGGCCGACATGTATCCGTACACCGCTGGCGCCACGGGCCTCGATGCCGCGATGCCACCGTGGGTGCAGGAGGGCGGCTACGCGGCGTGGGCGAAGCGGCTGCAGGATCCGGCCATTCGCCGGAAGGTGGCGGAGGAGATGCGCACGCCCACCGACCGGTGGGAGAGTCTGCTCCTCATGGCCGGCTCGCCGGACCGGGTGCTTCTCGCGGGGTTCAAGAACGACACGCTCAAGCACTACGCCGGCAAGACGCTCGCCGAGGTGGCCAGGCTCCGCGGCACCTCACCCGAGGAAACGGCGATGGATCTCGTCGTGCAGGACGGCAGCCGGGTGGGCACGATCTACTTCATCATCAATGAGGACAATCTCGTGTTGGGGATGAAGCGACCCTGGGTCAGCTTCGGATCGGATGCGGCCTCGATGGCCACGGAGGGCGTGTTCCTCAAGAGCAGCACGCATCCGCGGGCGTATGGCACGTTCGCGCGCGTGCTGGGCAAGTACGTCCGCGATGAGCAGGTGCTCCCACTCACCGAAGCCATTCGTCGCATGACGAGCCTGCCGGCGACGAATCTGCGCATCGCGCGGCGTGGCCAACTCAAGCCTGGGTTCCATGCCGACGTGGTGATCTTCAATCCGCAGACCATCCGCGACAATGCCACCTTCGAGATGCCCCACCAGTACGCGACGGGGATGCGCGACGTGTTCGTGAACGGCGTGCCGGTGCTTCGGGATGGGGAGCATACGGGTGCCACCCCGGGGCGCGTGGTACTGGGGCCGGGGGCCAAGCGATGAGCACGCGGCGGGAGTTCGTGGCGTCGAGTGTGCTCGCAGTCGGCGCACTCTCGGGGCGCGCGCCGTTCGTGCCCGGACGCCGCGCCTACGACCTGGTCGTGCGCGGCGGTCATGTGCTCGACGGCACCGGCGCCGCGTCGCGCATCGTGGACGTGGCCGTCGCCAACGGACGCATCGCGGCGGTGGGTGCCTCGATCAGGGAAACGGGGACCGAGGAGATCAATGCGCGCGGCATGACGGTCGCGCCGGGCTTCATCGACATCCACTCGCATGGCGACGGGAATCTCCGGGAGGACCCGCGGGTCGAGAGCGTGATCCGCCAGGGCGTCACGACGATCGTCGTGGGCGCGGACGGCAGTTCGCGCTTCAGCGGCGAGGCGGGCGATTCGTTTGCCGACTGGGAGGCGCGTACGAATGCGCTCGCGCCCGCGGTGAACCTGGCGAGCATGATCGGACTCGGGTCGGTTCGCGGCCGGGTCATCGGCGAGGTGGATCGCCCGCCCACGGCGGCCGAGCTCACGCGCATGACGGCCATGGTGGAACGCGCGGTGGCCGAGGGCGCCTGTGGGGCGAGCACGGGGCTCGAATACACCCCGGGCGCGTTCGCGGCGCTCGAGGAACTCATCGCGCTCTGCCGTCCGCTGAGCCGCCGTCGCCTGAGCTACGCGACGCACATGCGCAATGAGGACGATCAGCTGCTCGAGGCGATCGACGAGTCGATTGCCGTCGCGCGTGGTGCCCGATGCGGCCTGCAGGTGTCGCATCTCAAGCAGCAGGGAACGCGCAACTGGACCAAGATCGACGCCTGCTTCCGTCGGCTCGCCGACGCGCGCACGGCGGGCGTGGATGCGTGGTTCGATGTGTATCCGTACGTCGCCTACGCCACCGGGCTCGAGAACCTGTTTCCCACCTGGTCGAAGGACGGTGGTGATGCCGCCTTTCTCGCGCGTCTCACCGACGCCGCGACGGCCGAGAAGATCCGCACCGAGGCGATCGGCAAGGTGGAGCTGATCGGCGGCTGGGACAACGTCCAGATCTCGCGGGTGGCGAACGCCGAGGATCGTGATGCCGAAGGGAAGCGACTCGGCGCGTGGGCCAAGGCGCGCGGCCTGGATCCGTACGAGGCGGCCGTGGGGCTGCTGCAGCGCAACGCGACCGACGTCGGGATGCTCGGCTTCGCGATGAGTGAGGACAATCTCGATCGACTGCTGGCGCACGACTTCGCGATGGTCTGCTCCGACGGGGGCGGCTTTGCCATCGACGGACCGACACGGCGCGGCAGCCCACATCCGCGCGGCGCGGGCACCTTCCCGCGGGTGCTCGGGCGTTACGTCCGCGAGCGCCGGGCGCTCACGCTCGAGCAGGCGGTGCACAAGATGACGCTTCGGCCGGCGCAGCGCGTCCATCTGGCGGATCGGGGGCGGATCGCGGTGAACATGGCGGCGGATCTGGTCGTGTTCGACCCGGCCACGGTCAACGACTCGGCGACCTTCGCGAATCCGTTTCAGTATCCGCTCGGCATTCGCGATGTGATCGTGAACGGCCACTGGACCATCCGCGCGGGGGAGCATCCGGGCGAAGGGCACGGGCGCGTGCTGCGCGCCGGGTAGATGGCGGGGACGAGTTCCGCCGCTCGGCTCGCATCTTGCTGAGAGCGACCTCGCGGGCCGCATACAGTCGAGGTTCAGGATCCCGCAGGCTCATCTCCAGGCGGGAACTCAATGTCCAATGCCACGGCACGCGAGGAGGCGGCAACCGCGCGCGCGCGCGCTGACGGCGACGCGCTGCTCGTCGCCGTGGCTGGCGCATGGTCGATCGAACATCCGCATCCGCGCGCCGGCGATGTCCTGCGCGCGGCGCCGTCCGGCGTGCGGCGCGTGATGTTCGACACGCAGGCGCTCGCCGACTGGGACAGCAGTCTGCTCGTGTTCCTGACGCAGACTCAGGCGTACGCCGACGAGCATCAGCTCGAGGTGGATGTGTCGGGCCTTCCCGAACAGGTGCCGCGTCTGCTGGCGCTGTCACGCGCCGTACCCGAGCGGGTGCAGCCCAGTCGCGTACGGCGACATACCTCCATCGTGCACCTCGGGCTCGCGGTGCTCGGCGCCTGGGAAAGCACCATGGAGGCGGTGACGTTCGTGGGGACGGTGGCCGTGAGCGGGGCCGGGCTGCTGACCCGGCGCGTGCACATGCGCTGGCGCGATTTCTGGGTGATCGCGCAGATGAACAGCTCCGCCGCCCTGCCGATCGTCACGCTCATCGCGCTGCTGATCGGCATCATCATCGCCTTTCTGGGGGTGGTCGTGCTCCAGCGCTTCGGCGCCGGGTACTACGTCTCCTATCTCGTCGGCTTTGGTGTTCTGCGCGAGATGGGCGCACTGATGACCGGCATCATTCTCGCCGGTCGCACGAGCGCGGCATTCGCCGCCGAGCTGGGCAGCATGAAGATCACCGAAGAGATCGACGCGCTCGTCACGCTCGGTATCTCGCCTGTCGATCACCTGGTGCTGCCGCGGCTGCTCGGGATCTTCGTGATGATGCCGTTGCTGACGATCTATGCCGATCTGATCGGGATCGTCGGCGGGCTCATGGTCTCGGTCGTCATGCTCGACCTCAGCGTGGTGCAGTTCCTCATCGGCCTGCGCGACGCAGTGGGCCTGGCCGATGCACTGCTCGGCGTGGGCAAGGGCGTGGTGTTCGGCGCGATCATCGGCCTTGCCGGGTGCATGCGCGGGTTGCAGACCGGCTCGGACGCCAGCGCCGTCGGCAAGTCGACCACGTCGGCCGTCGTCCTGGGCATCACGTTCATCATTCTCGCCAACGCCGTGATCGACTGGTTGGCGGCGCTGCTCAACATATGACGCCCATCCCTGCCGCCATCGAGGTTCGAGACCTGACGATGCGTTACGGCGATCGCGTCGTCATGCACGATCTCAATTTCACGGTGCACCGTGGCGAAGTCTTCGTGCTGATGGGTGGCAGCGGCAGCGGGAAGAGCACGCTGCTGCGACATCTCATCGGACTGAAGACGCCCGCCGAGGGCACGATTCTCTTCGAGGGGCGGGAGTTCGATGTGGAGGACGACGCGGTACGCACTGCGGTGCTTCGTCGCATGGGCGTGCTCTATCAGAACGGCGCACTGTGGAGCGGACTTACGCTCGCCGAGAATGTCGCGCTGCCACTCGAGGAGTTCACGAATCTCGAGCGCGCAACCATCCAGGAGCTCGTTTCGCTCAAGCTGTCGCTGGTGGGGCTCAAGGGCTTCGAGTCCTTCTACCCATCAGAGATCAGCGGTGGCATGCGAAAGCGGGCGGCCCTCGCCCGCGCGATCGCCCTCGATCCCGATGTGCTGTTCTTCGATGAGCCCTCGTCCGGACTCGATCCGATCAGTGCCCGGCGCCTGGACGACCTGATCCTCGAACTGCGCGCAAGCTTCGGCACGACGATCGTCGTCGTGACGCACGATCTCGACAGCATCTTCCGGATCGCGGATCG
>JBDHVK010000154.1:0-8983 GCA_039809645.1 Gemmatimonas sp. | reverse complement strand
ACTTCGTCGTCATAGAAGTCGGCGATCTTGGTGAGCATTTCGTCGAGGCCACCGGTCTGCTCGCCGACGGCGATCATGCTGATCACCATGGGCGGGAACACTTCGCTCTTCTGCAGCGGGCCGGCGATCGTGTCACCGCCGGCAATGGAGGCGCGCGAGCTCATCACGGCGTCCTGCACCACGCGGTTGCCCGACGTGCGGGCGGTGATCTCGAGGCCGTCCAGGATGCTCACACCGGACGAAATGAGCGTGCCGAGCGTGCGCGTGAAGCGCGAGACGGCCGACTTGCGGAGCACGTCGCCGAGCACAGGGACTTTGAGCAGGAAGCTGTCGATGACCAGCTGCCCCTTGGACGTGCCGTAGTACTGCTTGATGGCGAACGCCGTGCCGGCGCCGCCGGCGATGATCGCCCACCAGTAGCTGTTCACGAAGTGCGACAGCCCGATGACCACCTGCGTCGGGAGCGGCAGCTCCTGACCCACGCTGGCGAACATGCTCGCAAACACCGGAATCACCTTCCACAGCAGGATGACCACGCAAAGCGCGGCCACGCACATGATCACCGTGGGGTAGATCATCGCGCCCTTCACCTTGCGGACGAGGGCGTCGTTCTTTTCCATGAAGATCGCAAGGCGATTGAGGATGGTATCGAGGATACCGCCCGCCTCACCGGCCGCGACCATGTTGGTGTAGAGGTCGGAGAACGCCTTGGGGTGCTTGCGCATCGCGTCGGCCACCGTGTGGCCCGACTCCACGTCGAACACGACCTCGCGGACCACACTGGCGAGCGTCTTGTTCTCCGTCTGCTTGGCCAGGATGTCGAGCGCCTGCACGAGCGGCAAGCCGGCGTTGATCATCGTCGAGAACTGCCGCGTGAAGATGACGATGTCCCGCATGCTCACCGAGCCGCCCATCTTCTTCTTGGGCGTGGACTTGGCCTCGTCGACCTTGACGATGGTCAGGCGCTGGCGGCGCAGCTGGGCCACCGCATCGTCGCGACTCGGCGCGTCGATCGTGGCCTGCTTGAGCTCACCGCTGGTGGTACGGGCCGTATAGGCAAACGTAGGCATTACCGGTCTCCTGGGGGATTACTCGTACGGGTCCGCGTGATCAGCGACGCCCGCCCGCCCCGGCGAGCGGGCGATCGGTGGCGCGTGGTCCGTTGATGGGCGTCGCGGGGGCCCCGTCGTCCATCGGCGACTTGCCGATCATCCGCAGGAACTCGTTCGGATCACCGGCGCAGCGCACACACTCGTCCGCGCTCACCTGGCGCGACACGTACAGCTGGTACAACGCATCGTTCAGCGTCTGCATGCCGAACTTCTTGCCCGACTGCATCAGCGAGTAGATCTGATGCACCTTGTCGTCGCGGATGAGCGCGCGGATGGCCGGTGTCACCACCAGCACCTCGGCGGCCATCGCGCGGCCACGCCCCGACATCTTGGGGAGCAGCACCTGCGTGACGATCCCCTCGAGCACGAAGGCGAGCTGCGCCCGCACCTGGCTCTGCTGATGGCTCGGGAACACGTCGATGATGCGGTTGATCGCCTCGGCGGCGCTGTTGGTATGCAGCGTGGCCAGCACGAGGTGACCGGTTTCGGCGATGGTCAGTGCGGCCTGGATGGTCTCCAGGTCGCGCATTTCGCCCACCAGAATCACGTCGGGATCTTCACGCAACGCGTACTTGAGCGCGGCGGCGAAGCTCTTGGTATCGGAGCCCACCTCGCGCTGGTTGATGATGCAGTTGCGGTGCCGATGAATGAATTCGATCGGGTCTTCGACGGTGATGATGTGCGCCCGCCGCTCGGTGTTGATCTTGTCGATCATCGCGGCCAGCGTGGTGCTCTTGCCGGACCCCGTGGGGCCGGTCACGAGCACCAGTCCGCGCGGGCGCTCGGCGAACCCCTTGATCACGGCCGGGACCTGGAGCTCCTCGAAGGTCTTGATCGTGAAGGGGATGCTTCGAATGACCATGCTCACGCAGCCGCGCTGCTTGAACACATTGCCACGGAAACGGCTCAGGTTCGCGATGCCGAACGAGAAATCCAGCTCGTCCTCCATTTCGAACCGCTTCTTCTGATTCTCGGTCAGCACCGAGTACGCCAGCTGCAGGGTGTCGCGCGGCGTCAGCACGTGCTCGACCGACGAGTTCACCACGTCGCCGTCCACCCGCAGCTTCGGCCGCTCGCCGGCCGTGATGTGCAGGTCGGACGCCTCCCGCTCGATCATCTCATCGAGCAGGGTGCGGAGAGAGACTGGTGATGGGGCTGGAGGCGTCATCGCGAGTGAGAACCGGAAATGGCGGGGAGATGCCCCCCCGCGCGCTGGACGAGCCGGTGGCTACGGGGAAACGCCACCGTCACAGAAACTCAATTGGATGTTTCACGGATGACCTGATCGAGGGTCGTGACCCCCTTCAGGACCTTCAGCCAGCCGTCCATGCGCAAGGTCAACATCCCCTCCTCGATGGCGGCGTTGCGCAGCACCTGCACGTCGGCGTTCTGCATCACGAGCTTCTTCAGGGTCTGAGTCATGAACATGACCTCATACAGACCCTGCCGACCCTTGAGCCCGGTCCCGCCGCAGGCGTCGCACCCGTAGCCGCGGAAGTAGGGCAGCTCACCGAACGTGGTGTCGAGCGACAGCTTCTCGAGGAACGGCAAGGCCTCGGGCGTGGCCTTGGCCCGCGCGTTGTTGAGGGCCTCGTCGGTAAAGCGCAACTCGCGCAACGTCGTCGTGGGCTTCACCTTCGCCCCCGCGAACTCGGCGTCGCTCGGCTCGTATTTCACCTTGCACTTCGGGCAGATCCGACGCACCAGACGCTGCGCCAGGATCAGGTTGAGCGCCGACGCCACGTTGAATGGCTCGAGCCCCATGTCCAGCAAGCGGGTGATCGTTTCCGGCGCCGAGTTCGTGTGCAGCGTGCTCATGACCATGTGACCCGTGAGCGCGGCCTTGATGGCAATGCCGCCCGTCTCCAGGTCTCGGATCTCACCGACCATGATGACGTTCGGGTCCTGACGCAGGAACGCCTTGAGGGCGGCCGCGAACGTCATGCCGATCTCGTTGCGCACCAGCACCTGATTGATCCCGAACAGGTTGTACTCGACGGGATCCTCGGCGGTCATGATGTTCGTGTCGCCGGTGTTGATCTTCGAGAGGGCGGAGTACAGCGTGGTGGTCTTGCCGGAACCGGTCGGACCGGTCACGAGCACCATGCCGTAGGGATTGGAGATCGCCTCCATGAGCTCCCGCTCGGCCCGCGGCTCGATGCCGAACTTCTCGAGCTCGAGGGTGAGGTTGCCCTTGTCGAGGATTCGGAGCACCACCTTCTCGCCGAACAGCGTGGGCAGCGTGCTCACCCGGAAGTCCACAACCTTGCGCCCCACCTTGAGCTTGATGCGGCCGTCCTGCGGCACGCGACGCTCGGCGATGTTCAGCGACGCCATGATCTTGAAACGCGAGATCAGCGCGGCCCGCATCTTCATGGGCGGCTTCATCACCTCGGTCAGCGCACCATCGATGCGGTAGCGCACCCGAAGCTCGTGCTCGAAACACTCGAAATGAATGTCCGACGCCCCCTTGTTCACCGCGTCCACCAGGATGGCGTTGATCAGCTTGACGACCGGCGCATCATCGACCTGCGCCGCGAGCACGCTGGCGTCGTTGCTGTCTTCCTGATTCTCGAGCACCTCCACATCGTCGTCTTCGGCTGCGATGTCCTGCAGCAGCGACTGCATGTGGATCTCGTTCGACTCGTAGTGCTTCTCGATCGCCGCCCGCATCGAATACTCGCCCGCGAGGACGGGCACGATGTCGTAGCGCGTGATGAACTTGAGATCGTCGACCACCGCCATGGCATTCGGATCGGCAATGGCCACCGTGAGCTGGCGCCCGTCACGCTTGAGCGGAAGCACCGTGTGCTTCGACGCCAACTCCGCCGGCACCAGCTTGAGCAGCCGCGTGTCGACTTCGAACTTCGACAGATCGACGGCCGGCATGCGGTACTGCCGCGCCAGCATGCGCACGACGTCCGTCTCGGAGACCAATCCCATCTTCACGACGGTCAACCCCAGGCGCTGCCCCGGCGTCTGCGCCTGTTCGGACAGCGCGCGCGTCAGATTCTCGCGCGTCAGAAGCCCCTCGCGAACGAGCAGTTCGCCAAGTTTTTCAGTTGCGCGTCCGGTGAGCGGACTAGCGGGTGCGGCCATGGGGTAGGAGTTCCGTCAGACGACGTCGTCGGGGAAAGGAGCAATCAACGGGGGTCCCTCACTGAGTAAGGGACTGTGCCGCCCGGAAAACGTCACGCGGGGCAGGAGCAACCGAACGGTGGACGGCCCGATGCCACGCACGTGACGGAGGTCGTCCGGGCCGGCAAATGGGCCGTGCCGCTCCCGCCACGCCACGATGCGCTGCGCGAGGGCCGGACCGACCCTCGGCAGTTGCTCCAGTTCTGCCGCCGATGCGGAATTCACATCAATGGGTGCGGGATCAGCCCGACGCTCCGGCGCCGATCGCCCCGCACCGGACCGACGTGACAATGACGAGTCGCCGCT
Organism: Gemmatimonas sp.; assembly: GCA_039809645.1. GTDB lineage: Bacteria > Gemmatimonadota > Gemmatimonadetes > Gemmatimonadales > Gemmatimonadaceae > Gemmatimonas. Next base: position 4,427 of record JBDHVK010000154.1, on the reverse strand, counting down.
GCGATTCGACACACGCCGCCCCCTCGCCTTCCCCTTCGGTGGCGCCGACCGCGCAGAGTCCACCGCCGCCAGCTGCCGCTCCAACGCCGCCGCCCCCGCGTCCCCCGCCCCCGCACGTGTCCCCGCCCCGCCCGCCGCCACTGCCTGCCGGTCAAAGCGCGACACCCCCACAGCCTGAACCCCCGCGCCGACCAGCGCGATCAGGAGGAGGAAGGCGAGCGCCTGCTTTTCAGAAGTGGTGGCCATGCGCCACGATAGGGCGCGGCGCTGGCGGGCGGTAACCAATCGAACGCAGGAAGGGCTTCCGTTACGCAGCCCAACCGCTCCACGTGTGCGCTGTACGTATGCGCTGTACGTATGCGCACCACGTATACGTAGTGCGCACACGTACAGCGCACACGTACAGCGCACACGTACAGCGCATACGTAAAGCGCTACAGCGTGCCCGCGAAGAACTTGATCGACAGCACCGCGCTGAACACCAGAGTCGAGAACTGCTGGTTCAGCGTGCGGTCGTATCGCACCAGATGGCTGCCCGTCAGGTTGAACGAGAGCAGTTCACTCAGATCCGTGCCCGCATTGAGATTGATGCGGCGGGTGCCGTTGTCGGTGAGCACGGCCGGGCGGTCGGCGCGGATGAGGCCGAGGAGTGAGCTCGCGCCCACGATCTCGGCGCGGGCGGTTTCGGTTTGATACGACAGGAGCGTCTGCAGTCGCCCCGTGCGTGTGTTCCACGTGGACGGGAGCGGGAGGGAGCGCTCGACGGAGAAGAAGGTGGAGCGGGTGTCACCGGTGACCAGCGCGCCCGGGCGTTGATCTTCGCGGTGCACGCGCGTCAGGTTCGCCACCGTGCGGAGATCACCGAGTGCGGACCAGGTCACGCTGGCGTTCAGCGGCTGCTGGCGAGCCACCGTGCGATTGAGGTCCGTCGCGTCTCCGAGGGCGCCGGGCAGGCGGGCGATCTGCTCGGTGTAGCGGTAGGAGCCGCTCAGATTGACGGCGCTGATGAACTTCTTCCAGCGCTCGGGTCGCCAATTCCACGAGAGCCGCAGGTTGGGGCGCACGACGGACGTTCCGGTGATGAGCGACTGCGTGCCATCCACCGATCGCTGCGTCCACGCCTCGGACTCACCCTGCTCCGCCGAGCCGTCGAGGGTGAAGCGGAGCGGGAGGCGGAGCTGCGTGCCGATGACGGTCCGCCGCAATCGCCCGGCGGAGGTCGCGAGGCGCCGATCGAGTCCGCGGAAGGTGCCCACACCGGCCAGGCCGAACTGATAGCCCCAGCCGGGGATGTAGCTGGTGTTGTCGTAGTTGGAGGTGAGGCTCTGCTGCCACTGCACGTCGATCGGGCTGAGCCAGGCGCTGCGCGATTTCCCGACGAGGCCGGCGAGCAGCTGCCCCACGTCGAACGCCGAGCCCACCCCCAGCGTATTCGCCGCGCCCAGGCGTCGGGGAAGGCGATAGGCGCCCGTCGAGTCATCCGCGCGCAGGAGGACCAGGGCATTCGGATCCTTCGACAACCCGAAGGTGCTGGTGAAGTCGGCACGCGGGCGCCACCAGCCGCGGACGTCGGGCTGGAAGACGAAGGTGGAGCTGAGCGAGCGTTCGCGCTCGAGACCGGCGCTTCGCCCGAAGATCGAGAGCCGCTCGTTGCCCACGATGAGTCCGCGATTCACGCTGTCGAATGGCGTGAACGGATTCGTGAACGCCTCCCGATAGTCGCGCAGGTCGAGCAGTTGGCGCGCACTGATCGACGCGCCGATGGCACGAATGGGACGGAACTGAAGGGCCGCCGAGTTGGACCACAGGTTGCTGAGGCCATGCACCACCTGCCCCGTGTCATCGAGCGCGGTGGCGGCCTTCACAAAGCTGGTGGTCGTGATCGCATTGCGCGCCATGGCGCTGCTGATGCGGAACTCCGTGGGGGACCAGCGCACCTTCTGCTCGCGCCACGCCTTCACCCCCGCCGACTCGCGCCAGCGGCGCGGCAGGAGCCCGGTGAACGCGGTCAGCACACCCGGCATGGGGCGGGTGCGCTCGTCACTCTCGAGTGCAAGTCCACTGGAGAAGGTGTAGGCGCTGGTGCTCGCGTCCTGAAACGCGCTCTGCGAGCCGGCCGACGACCAGCTGCCGCTGACGTTGAGCGCGTTGACGAGCGGTGCGTACCATCCGTGCTCCAGCGGCGCCGCTCGGCGAAGCGAGAAGCTGTACATCGTGCGCTTGTCGCTGGGCCGGCGCAGTCCCTGCACGCCGCTCGCGCGCACGTCGGTACGATTGACGAACAGCTGATCGATACCGGTGCCGATGTAGTCGATACTGAAGGGCAAGGCGACACCGAGCGAGGCCGGCAGGAACCGCTCCAGGTGCAGTGTGGTGCCAACCGAAATGCCACTGGTCGTCAGGAACGTGGGGTTCTCGCCGAGCTGCCGGAAATTCGGATCACGCCGCGACATGGAGAAGCGCATGTCGGCGTACTCACCGGCGTTCACATTGAGCCCGATCTCACCCGCCATGCCGATTTCGTCGACCACGTCGCCCAGCCGGATGTCGTTCACCCACAGCTCGAGCGTGTCGTTGGCCAGTAGCCCGCTTCCGCCGCGCGGTATGGAGTCCACCCGCACGATGCCCACGGCGAGCTCCTGCACGCCCGCCAGGTTGGGGGGGGTGACGGCCGGATCGGCGCTGTACACGATGTAGCCGTCCTGACACACCGCGTAGCGACGCACATTCACACCGCGGGGCTTGCCGCTGCGCTTCACCAGTTCGAGATCGGCGCCGGTGCAGGCGATGGAGTCCTTGCTCCCCTGCAGGAATGCGTTCTCCAACTGCGCGCGGAGCATCTGGAAGCGGGTGAGATCCACCCGCACTTCGGGGAGCCACGCACTCTGGCTTTCGCCGGTGTTCACCGGCGTGCGGTACATGTAGAAGTTGTTCTCGTCGCGCCCGATCTTGATGTAGCCATTCAGCTCGCCGTTGGGCCCCCAGCCATTGCCGCGGCCGCGCATCCATAGCCGGAGCGTGCGATAGCCCATGAACGTGCGGGTGCCATTGCTGAATCGATAGAACGCTTCGGCGCGATCGAATGGCCGGAACTGCCGCCCCGGCAAGCCCGCCTGCAGACGGAGCGCGCGTTCGTTGATCTGCGTGCGCTGCACCTCGTAGCCAGTCAGTCGCTGCTCCGGCGCCTCGATGACACCCGGCGGTGCGGAGTAGGGGAGCGCGGCGGTGGAATCGGCCGTTCCGACCACGCCGGCGATCACGTAGCCGCCTACCGTTCCGCTGGAGTCGCCGGCCATGCCACTCAGCGGCTCGGCGCTGCGCTTGAGCCACGGAGCGCCGGGCAGCTTGAGATTGGCGATCGCGATGCGCACGAAGTCGTCGTCGGCGGCCAGCGCGTTCGACACCATGGTGAGGCGCAGGGCGCGCATGCGCCGCTCGTTGGGGCTGTTGAGCACCTCGGTGGGCGCGCGCCAGTTGAGCCGGACCTGCACCCAGCAGAGCGAGTCGGTGGACACGCCCGTGCTCGAGGAATCGCGCTGCTGAATGCAGCCACCCACGCGCGTCCAGGTACGCTTGTCGCTCAGGTCCACCGTGAAGCGCTTGATCGCTTCCTGCTCCACACTTGCGGCGTTGAGATTGAGCTGGCCGTCGAGATCCACATCCTCGTCATCGAGCCGGTTGTTGCGCACCGTGCAGTTGGCGCGGCTGTCGCCCAGCGCCTGAATGACGGACACGGCCTGTGTGCAGAGCGGCACGCCGTTCCTGACCGTCGTGACGGGTGCGGCACCGGTACGATCGACCACCACGAGCGTATCCGCCACGTCACCCGCCAGCCCCACATCGTTCTTGACCGCGTTGAAGCTGCGCGTGAGCGCATCGCGTTCGGTATCGAGGCGATCGTAGCCCACGAGGCGCTTGCCGCGATAGGTACTGTCGGGGCGCGCGCCGCTGGTGGCGGCCACCGTGAGTGTTTCCGGAGAGAACGTGACGCTGTTCTCGGAGACCTCGCCAAAGTCGAACACCAGCGTGGGATTGCGGCGCAGCTTGGTCGCCTCGCTGTGCACGAGTGCGAAGAACTCCACGTTCTCCACCGCCGAGAGGTCCTGGCCGCTCGGACTGAGCACGCGGCGAAGCGAGCGCCAGCGGCGGCCTGATGGCGTGGTGCCCATCTGGCTGCGATCGCCCACGGTCCAGGCATAGCGCCGCTGACTGCTGCCGGGCGCCTGATCGAAGATGCCCCCAACCTTGAGCGGATACAGCGTGAGCCAGAGCAGCTCCGCTGCGGCGTCGGCGCCGCTGCCGACGAGGCGTACCGACGGATCGATCTGCGCCTGCGTGAAGCGCGTGATGGCGCCGGTCGTGCTGGCGCCAAAGTTCTGGTAGGCCAGCGTGGTCGCGCGATTGAGCGCGAAGATGCTGCTCCCCTG